>NZ_JBQWIF010000026.1:0-77070 GCF_052958135.1 Pseudomonas sp. SZ40
AAGCCAGCGCCTCGGGGCTTTGGTAGCCGACAGAGGTCTGCAGGCCGTAGGAGCCAGCTTGCTGGCGATCGCGGTGGGACGTCCTTCTTGCGGATGCTCGGGTAATGATCAGGCGCGTGCTGGGCCGGGGCGAGGTTCACGGGCGTGGCGAGGGTGAGGGTGCCTCGCTGGCAAGCCAGCTCCTACAGGGCTTTGGTAGCCGGCGAGGTCTGCAGGCCGTAGGAGCCAGCTTGCTGGCGATCGCGGTGGGACGTCCTTCTTGCGGATGCTTGGGTAATGTCAGCCCGAGCAGGACCGGGGCGACATTCACGGGTGTGGCGAAGGTGAGGGTGCCTCGCTGGCAAGCCAGCGCCTCGGGGCTTTGGTAGCCGACAGAGGTCTGCAGGCCGTAGGAGCCAGCTTGCTGGCGATCGCGGTGGCGAAATTCACGCCGGTGTAGGCGGTGGGGCGGTAAGCCGGATGTAGGGTGGACAACGCTCTTTTTGTCCACCATCGCGATGGTGGAGCGGTGGACGGGTGAAGCGTCGTCCACCCTACGAGGCTTCAGGTCGTTTCCCCTGCTGCCAGCGGGCGAGTGCACGCCATGCCGGGCCGGGCGGCGATCCGCTCCAGCCCATCAACCACGGGCTTGGCTCACAGCCCGCAGACGCTACCGTCGCTGCGCGGGTCGGCGGCGCCTTCGAGGATGCCGTTGGGATGGCGCAGCAGGGCGCCGGCGTGGCCCATGGTGTCGCTGAAGGCGTCGTCCAGCACATCGATGACATGCCCGGCCTGGCGCAGCCGCTCGACCAGTTCGCTCGGGAAACGGCTTTCCAGCTTGAGGGTGGTGCTGACGTCGCCCCAGGTGCGGCCGAGCAGCCAGCGTGGTGCGCTGACGGCGGCCTGCAGGTCACTGCCCAGGCGGTAGCGGCTGAGGATCGCGGCCTGAGTCTGTGGCTGGCCTTCGCCGCCCATGGTGCCGTAGCTCAGGGTGCGGCCATCGTCGAACAGGGCGAGGGCCGGGTTGAGGGTGTGGAAGGGCTTGCGGCCCGGTTCCAGGGTCTGCAGCGCGGTAGGGTCGAGGGAGAAACTGATACCGCGGTTCTGCCAGGCGACGCCGGTAGACGGCAGCACCACACCGGAGCCGAACTCCCAGTACACGCTCTGGATGAAGCTGACGGCGCGGCCCTGCTCGTCGATGCAACCCATCCAGATGGTATCCCCCGGCGCTGCCGGTTGTGGCCACGGCAGCGCCTGCTGCGGGTCGATGGCGGCGGCCAGGCGTTGCAGGTTTGCGTCGTCCAGCAGGCCCTGTGGCTCTTGGGGTACGCGACCTGGATCGGTCACCACGCGGTCGCGGATCAGGAACGCCTGCTTGGTCGCTTCCACCAGCCCGTGCACATGCTCGAAGCCTTCGGCCTGTTCGACCGCGAGCTTTTCGAAGATGCCGAGGATCAGCAGTGATGCCAGGCCCTGGGTCGGCGGCGGCATGTTGTACAGGGTGGCGTCGTTCAGGCGCACGCTCAGCGGTTCGACGGCGCGGGCCCGGTAGCCCTGCAGGTCGGCGAGACGCAGCGGGCTGCCCAGGCGCTCGAGATCGGCGGCCATGCGTGTGGCCAGTTCACCGCGGTAGAAGTCGTCCAGGCCGACATCGGCCAGGCGCTGCAGGGTCTCTGCCAGGGCTGGCTGGCGCAGCAAGTCGCCCTCCTTGGGCGCCTGGCCATGGTTCAGGTAGACGTCGGCGAAACCAGGCACGTCCTTCAGTTCGGCCAGTTTGCCTTGGGTCAGTTGCGCCTGGCTGCGGCTGACCACGATGCCGCGACGGGCATGGCCGATGGCGTCGCTCAGCAGGTCTGACAGAGGCATGCCCGGCCCCCAGTGAGCGGTCTGTGCCAGTGCTTCGGCCCAGCCGCCGACGGTGCCCGCCACGGTCAGCGCAGCCAGTGGGCCGCGGCTGGGGATCTGCGCGTGACCGGCGTAGAAATCGCGGTCGGCGAGGGCGGCGCTGCTGCCGCAGGCGTCGATGGCCAGCGGCTGCTTGCCTGGCTCGTGAATCAGCCAGAAACCATCACCGCCAATGGCGTTCATGTGTGGATAGACCACCGCGATGGTCGCCGCTGCTGCAACCATCGCCTCCACGGCGGTGCCGCCGGCCTTGAGCACGTCGCGCCCGGCCTGGGCGGCAAGATGGTGGGGAGCGACGAACAGGCCGCCGGTGGCGTGGGTGCTCTTGAGCATGGGATCAGGTTCCTTGTTGTTTTCGGGCCGCACCGATCATAACGGCACGGCCCGATGGGGCGCCTCAAAAAACGTTCGCGCGGGTAGATGACCGCACTGGCAGTTTCCAGAGGTGCCCGTCATTGGCATCACCAACCGATAGCGGCAGGCAGCCAGGTGGCCAGGGATGGGAAGCAGAACACCACGGCCACGGCGAGCATCTGCAGGAATACGTACGGCAGGGCGCCGAGGTAGATGTCCTTCGTGCTGATCCCCGGTGGCGCGACGCCCTTGAGGAAGAACAGCGCCCAACCGAAAGGCGGTGTCAGGAAGGACATCTGCAGGTTCAGCGCCACCAGGATCCCCAGCCACACCAGGTCGGTGTCGTAAGCGATGAACACTGGCAGGAACATCGGCAGGGCGATGTAGGAAATCTCGATCCACTCGAGAAAGAAGCCGAGCACGAACAGCACCGCCATGAGGAACAGGATCGCCCCCAGTTCGCCGCCTGGCAGCATGGTGAACAGGTCATGCACCAGAGCCTCGCCGCCGAGGCCGCGGAATGCCAGGGAGAAGGGCTGCGAGCAGAGCAGGATCAGGAAGATCATCGCGCTGATGGTCAGGGTGCCGTGCAGGGTGGCCTTCAGCGTCGGCCAGCTCAGGCGACCTGAAAGCGCAGCGATGAGCAACGCGCCGAGTGCGCCCATGGAGGCCGCTTCGGTGGGCGCCGCGACACCACCGATGATCGATCCCAGGACCGCCATGACCAGCAGCAGGGGTGGCAGTACGCTGCGTGCCATGTCCTTGAGCAATTGCGTGCGGCTGGTCAGGGCGCGTTCCTCGGCAGGAATCGCCGGCACCCAGTCCGGGCGCAGCCAGCCGAGCAGCAGCATGTAGGCTACGTAGATCAGCGCCAGCACCAGGCTGGGGATGAAGGCCGCGGCGAAGATCGAACCCACCGACTGGCCGAGGATATCGGCCAGCAGGATCAGCACCAGGCTGGGCGGGATGATCTGCCCGAGGGTGCCGGATGCGCAGATGGTGCCGCAGGCCACGGTCTTGTTGTAGCCGCGGCGCAGCAGCGTGGGCAGGGTCAGCAGGCCGATGGTCACCACCGTGGCACCGACGATGCCGGTGGAGGCGCCAAGCAGCACGCCGACCAGAATGATCGCCAAGCCCATGCCGCCGTTCAGGCCGCCCATGGCGCGGCCAATCGTGTCGAGCATGTCTTCCGCGACCCTGGATTTCTCCAGCATCACCCCCATGAACGTGAACATGGGTATCGCCAGCAGGGTGTAGTTGCTGACCACGCCGAACATGCGTGCCGGCAGCAGTGCGAAAAGCATCGGGCCGAAGCCGATCATGCCGGCGACGAACCCGGATACGGCCAGGGAAATGGCCACCGGCACACCCGCCATCATCATGGCGAAGAAGCCGAAGACCATGGCGATGGCCAACCATTCATTGGGGCTCATGCGCGTACCTCCCCAGGCGAGGCGGGCTGCAGCAGGGTACACAGTGCCCGCAGGCTATCGGCCACGCCCTGCAGGCCGAACAGGCCGAAGCCCAGCGGCAGGAAGGCCTTGACCAGGAAGCGATAGGGCAGGCCACCCGGATCGGGTGAGCCTTCGCCCATGTTGTAGGACTGCATCGTGTAGTTGAACGCCAGGCGGGCGATGTAGAAGCCGATTGCCGCGGTGGCGATGCCGCTGAACAGGTCGACGGCGGCCTTGGTCTTCACGCTGAATTTTTCGTAGAGAAAGTCCACGCGCACGTCCTGGCGGTGCTTGAGGGTGTAGGAGATACCGAGCAGGGCGATGGGCGAGATCAGGTACCACTCCAGTTCCTGCAGGGCGACCGGGCTGAAGTCGAACAGGTAGCGCATCAGCACATCGAACGACACCAGCAGGACCAGGAGCAGTACGCAGGCCCGGGCTATAAAGCCCAGGGCCTCGACCAGCCCTTCGATACGGCTGACGATGGACATCATGACTCGCCCATCCCTATTTCCATGAAGGCCTTCTCGCCCACCGAGGCCCAGGAGATGTACTGCTTGCGAAAGGCGAAGAAGTGCTCGTAGACCTTCTTGGTCGCCGGGTCGCTCGCTGCCATGCTCGACAGGGTGTCGTGGGTGACTTCACGCAGGCGCTTGATGACGTCGTCCGGCAGCGGCCGGGCGATCACGCCCTGGTTGCCGACCAGATCCTGCATGGCTTCGGCGTTGACCGCGTCGCACCATGACCAGCTGTCGTTGTTGCAGGCCTGGGCGCAGGAACGCACGATCGCCTGCAGGTCGGCGGGCAGGCTGTCCCAGGCCTGCTTATTGATGATCAGCTCGGTGACGTTGGTCGGCTCGTGCCAGCCGGTGGTGTAGTAGTTCTTCGCCGCCTTGTGCAGGCCCATGCGGCGATCCTGATAGGGGCCGACGAACTCGGCGGCGTCGATCACGCCACGTTCCAGGGCTGGGAATATCTCGCCGCCGGGCAACAGGCGCACCGCCACGCCCAGTTCGCTGTAGACCTTGCCGGCCAGGCCGGCGATGCGCATCTTCAGGCCCTTCAGGCTGTCGACGTTTTCCAGGGGCTGGCGGAACCAGCCGGTCATCTGCGTACCGGTGTTGCCCATGGGCATGGGCACCAGGCCGTGGGGTTCGTAGAGCTCCTCCCAGAGCTTGAGGCCGCCGCCGTTGTACAGCCAGGCGTTCATGCCCTGGGTGTTCATGCCGAACGGCACAGCGGTGAAGAACTGCGCCGCGGGGATCTTGCCCGCCCAGAAGAAGGCGTTCGCCGCGTTCATCTCTACCATGCCGCTGGAAACGGCGTCGAAGCCCTCCAGCGCAGGAATCAGCTCGCCGGCGGCGAAGTGCTGGATCTTCAGGCGGCCACCGGACATTTCCTCGACGCGCTTGCAGAAGTCGGTGGGGCTGCCCGGGCCCTGTACGTAGAAGGGCGAGCCCGGCGCATAGGCGTTGGTCATCTTCCAGTTGAAGGTCTTGCCGCTGACTGCCGCACTGGCCACACCGCTGGCACCCATCGCCAGGCCAGCACCTGCGGCGAGGGCGCCGGCGCCGGCGCCGATGAAGTTACGTCGATTGAGGCTCATGGGATTCTCCTTTCACTGTGGCCATTGCGACGGGCGTTTGCCTGCCGGATGTAAAGTCGTTACCGAAAGCCTTCAGCAACAGCCATGCCAGGAGAAAATTATTTTAACTATATGATTTTAAATGGATTATCTGATTTTTACGGTTTGCCTTCGAAATCCCTGGCGCACACAAAACAAGCGTGGCGGAGGTTCGCAAGGTGACGAAACGGTAACCGCAGCAGGGGGTACTGAACATTTGTCAGGTCACGCCGGTTGTCCGGGTCCGTTCCGTCAAGCAGGGCCGTGGTGAGCGTGCGAATGTCATTTGTGCACCAAAACGCATCGGCGGCACGCTTTTGACGCAGTGCGCAGCGGACCCAGAGTCGAGGTTAAAGACGTGCGCCGCCACGCCGATGCTTGACCCGGGTCATCAGCGCCTTGCAATCGACCGTGAGGATTTCCGGGTGATTGAAGATGTGCTGGCGTACGAAGGCATCGAAGGTTTCGTAGCTGTCGGTCAGGGTGTGGATATGCAGGCTTTTCAGGTCGCTCATGATGTACAGGCTGACCACCTCCATGGTCGCTGAAAGGCGCTGGGCGACTGCCTCTATGGCGTGCGGCGCGACGGTCAGATCGACGAAGGTGGAGATGCCCTTGCCGAGTTTTTCCGGGTTGACCACCGCGGTGAATTTCTCGATCACGCCGCTCTCGACCAGCGCCTGTACCCGGGTGCGGGCGTGGGCGCGGGAGATGTTCAGTTGGCGGGCGATATCGGCGAAGGAAGTGCGTGAATCCTTGATCAGGATATTCAGCAGCGCGTTGTCCAGTTTGTTCATGGGCAGGGCTTATCGAAGCGAGTGTGGTAACAGGGATGCGCTTTGCATGCCAATTTCTGGCGTGAGGTGAATGCCAGTGGAGCCGGGGGGGCGCCTAGCCCTTGCCGGCGATTGGCAGCCATGCCGCCATTACGTTGGATGGCCGCTATCGCTTCGCCCGCAAGCGGGCTCCTACAGGGCTCTGAATTCCACGCGATCGCATAGGAGCAGGGGGCGCCTAGCCCTTGCCAGCGAATGGCAGCCGTGCCGCAATTACGTTGGATGGCCGCTATCGCTTCGCCCGCAAGCGGGCTCCTACAGGGCTCTGGTATCCACGCGATCGCGTAGGAGCAGGGGGCGCCTAGCCCTTGCCGGCGATTGGCAGCCGTGCAGCCATTACGTTGGATGGCCGCTATCGCTTCGCCCGCAAGCGGGCTCCTACAGGGCTCCGAGTTCCTCGCGATCGCGTAGGAGCAGGGGCGCCTAGCCCTTGCCGGCGAATGGTGGCCGTGCCGCCATTTTGCAGAACGGCCGCCATCGCATCGTCCGCAAGCGGGCTTACAGGGTGGCGGCACGCCGGGCAGCATGCAGTCGGCTCTAGAACAGTTTGCGGTACTGCTCGAAGCCCGAGCGTTCGCCGATGCGCTCGTAGAGCAGCTTGGCCTTGGCATTGGTTTCGTGGGTCAGCCAGTGCACACGTGAGCATCCGGCGGCCTGGGCGACGGCATAGACGTGTTCGATCAACTGGCGGCCGACGCCATTGCCCCGTACGTCCTTGCCGATGAACAGATCCTGCAGGTAGCAATAGTCGCCGGTCGTCCAGCAGGAGCGGTGGTAGATCCAGTGCACCAGGCCAATCGCCTCGCCGTCGTGCCAGGCGAGTGCAGCGAACATCGGTTCGGCGGGATCGAGAAAGCGCTGCCAGGTGGTGGCGCTGACGTCCGCGTCGATCTCGGTCATGTAGAAGCGCTGGTAGCCCTGCCACAACGGCAGCCAGGCAGCGTGGTCGTCAGCGGTGACGGCACGGATTTCCACGGGGATGCGGACGGTCATGGGCAGCTCTCCTGAAAGTCGGTCGACCGCCATCCTGCGATGCCGGGGCCGGCATCGCAAGCATCCGTGCGGTGGAGGCGGCTTAGCGCCCGTTCAGATAAGCCTTGCCGTAATGACGCTCGAGACGTGCCTGGATCAGCTCCAGACCGATCGACAGCAGCCAGTAGATGATTGCCGCGGTGGTGAGCATTTCGATGTAGCGGTAGGACGAGCGGCCATAGGACTGGGCCAGGAACATCACTTCCCAGACGCCCATCACCGAGATCAGCGACGAGTCCTTGAGCATCGAAATGAACTGGCTGGTGGTCGGTGGAATGATGGTGCGCATCGCCTGGGGCAGGGTTACCCGCCAGAAGATCACCACCGGTTTGAGGCCCAGTGCCAGGGAGGCTTCGCGCTGGCCGGGGGCGACGCCGATCAGCCCGGCGCGGAAGATTTCGCTCAGGTAGGCGCCGTAGTTCAGCGACAGGGCGATGATCCCGGCGGTGATCGCGCCCGGTACCAGGCCCAGTTGAGGCAGGCCCAGATAGATCAGCAGAATCTGGATCAACAACGGCGTGCCACGGAAGAACGAGGCGTAGAAGCTGGCGATCCCGAACGCCACGGCGCTCTTCGACAGGCGCGCCAGGGCGGTGACGAAGCCCAGCGCCAGGGATGCCCAGATCGAGCAGAAGCACAGGAACAGGGTCAGCGCCGCGCCCTGCAGAAAACCGTTGGGTGCCAGGTTGGCGCCGAGCAGGTTGGGGAGCTTGTCGAGGATGATCGAGAACTTCAGGTCGAAGCTCAGGAAGAACGCCACGCACAGGGCGAACATGATCGCCCAGGTGACATACAGGCGGGTGCGAAAGCCGAACAGACGCTGCAGCAACGACTCGCCCGCCATGGGTGGCGGGCGAGGGGATTCAGGAGGGGGTGTCATTGGCTGATATCGGAACCGATCCACTTCTTGGAGATGGCCGCCAGGGTACCGTCCTTGCGCAGCTCTGCGAAGACGCTCTCGACCTTGGCGCGCCACTCGGCGTCATCCTTCTCGATGGCCACGGCATTCGGCTCGGCGTACAGCGCGGTGCCGGCCAGCTTGAAGCGCTTGTCCTGGTCGATGCGTGGTTGCGCGGTGACCAGGTTGGTGAGAATGGCATCGAGGCGCACACCGGCACCCAGGGCGAGGTCGTGGAAGGCCACGGTATCGTTGTCGTACGGCGCGACCTGTACCGCGTCGAACGGGTACTCCAGCGGCTTGTCTTCTGCGCCTTCGATGACCAGATCCTTGTTCAGATAGCCCTCGTACGATGATGCACTGGTGACGCCGACCTTCAGGCCGGAAAGATCCTTGGCCGACTGAATGCGCTCGTCGGCGGCGTTGACCACGATCACCGCCGGGGAGGCGTAATAGGTGACCGGGAAATCGAAGACCTGGGCGCGTGCCTGGCTAGGCGTCATCGAGCAGATGCAGATGTCGTAGCGGCCGTTCCAGCGACCCGCGGCGATCACATCCCAGGATGGGGTTTCCAGGCGCAGCTTGACGCCGAGCTTGTCAGCCACGGCCTTGGCCACATCGACGTCGAAGCCGTCGAGCTGGTTCTGATCGTTGAGAAAGGAGAACGGCGGATAGTTTTCCATCAGCACGTTGACCAGCTCACCGTTCTTCTCGATGCGGTCGAGCGTGGGGCCTGCCAGAGCCAGGTTGCAGAAGGAAGCGAGGGTCAGGCCGAGGGCCGCGAATAGCGTGGTTTTCACAGAATTCCTTAAGCACGAAAGGGGTTGTGACAGGCGAATTGTGTGTATTAAATAGTTATAAATGAATGCGTCCAAATGAATTGAATGCATATCGATATGACTGGAGCTTATATGAGCGGGCGACCTCTGATTTTGCTGGATGGCGGCATGGGCCGTGAGTTGCAGCGCCGTGGTGCGCCGTTTCGTCAACCGGAGTGGTCGGCGCTGGCGCTGAGCGAGGCGCCCGAGCAGGTGGAGGCGGTGCACGCTGCCTATATCGCCAGCGGCAGCCAGGTGATCACCAGCAACAGTTACGCGGTGGTGCCCTTCCATATCGGCGAGCAGCGCTTCGCCGAGGAGGGCCGCGCCCTTGCCGAACGTGCCGGTCAGCTGGCGCGCAACGCGGCCGATCAGGCTGCCAGCGCAGTGCGGGTTGCCGGCTCGCTGCCGCCGCTGTTCGGCTCCTATCGGCCTGATCTGTTCCAGCCCGAACGGGTGACCGAGGTGCTGACGCCGCTGATACAGGGCTTGGCGCCCCATGTCGACCTGTGGCTGGCCGAGACCCAGAGCGCTATCGTCGAAGCACGGGCCATTCGTGCCCATCTGCCCGATGACGGCAAGCCGTTCTGGCTGTCCTTCACCCTGCGCGACGAAGACACCGACGAGGTACCGCGCCTGCGCTCCGGCGAGCCGGTGGCCGATGCGGCCCGTGCAGCCGCCGAGCTGGGTGTCGAGGTGCTGCTGTTCAATTGCAGCCAGCCGGAAGTGATCGGCACGGCCATCGACGTGGCGCGCGAAACCTTCGCCAGCCTGGGCGCGGACATCGCCATTGGCGCCTACGCCAATGCCTTCCCGCCGCAGCCCGAGGAGGCCACCGCCAACGACGGCCTGGACCCGCTGCGCGAGGATCTCGACCCGCCCGGCTACCTGCGCTGGGTAGCCGACTGGCGCGCCCGTGGAGCCAGCCATCTGGGCGGCTGCTGCGGTATCGGCCCGGAGCATATCGCGGTGCTGGCGCAGCGTCTGAACTGATCAATCGGCTTGGCGCGCCATGTGCTCTGAATCGCGATCCTGGCGTCTTCCTAGGGTCGCTCAGGCAGCTTGCCGAGCATCACTGCGAGTCCGAGCATGCAAGCGTTGCTGAATGAAGTCCTCGATCAGGTCAGGCCGCTGATTGGCAAAGGCAAGGTTGCCGATTACATCCCGGCGTTGGCCGATGTGCCTGCCGATCAATTGGGCATCGCGGTATATGGCAACGACGGCGAGCTGTTCACCGCCGGTGATGCGCAGACACCGTTCTCGATCCAGAGTATTTCCAAGGTGTTCAGCCTTGTGCAAGCCATCCAGCACAGCGGCGAGGCCATCTGGGAGCGGCTGGGTCACGAGCCTTCCGGGCAGCCGTTCAATTCGCTGCTGCAGCTGGAACTGGAGAACGGCCGGCCGCGCAACCCGTTCATCAATGCCGGCGCATTGGTGATCAGCGATATCAACCAGTCACGCTTCGCTGCCCCTGTGCTGTCGATGCGCGATTTCGTCCGGCGCCTGTCCGGTAACGCGCACGTGGCTGTGGATAACCGCATCGCCGAATCCGAGTACCAGCATCGCGCGCGCAACGCGGCGATGGCGTATCTGATGCAGTCGTTCGGCAATTTCCACAACGATGTGGAGATGGTGCTGCGCGGCTACTTCAGCCACTGCGCCCTGAGCATGAACTGCGTCGACCTGGCCAAGGCCTTCTGCTTCCTGGCCAACGACGGTTTCTGCAAACACAGCGGCGAGCAGGTTCTCAGCGTGCGGCAGACCCAGCAGGTGAACTCGATCATGGCCACCAGCGGGCTGTACGACGAGGCCGGCAACTTCGCCTACCGCGTTGGCCTGCCGGGCAAGAGCGGCGTGGGGGGTGGCATCGTCGCGGTGGTGCCGGGGCAATACACCATCTGCGTGTGGTCGCCCGAGCTCAACGCCGCCGGCAATTCGCTGGCCGGCATGGCGGCGCTGGAAGTGCTCAGCGAGCGGATTGGCTGGTCGGTTTTTTAGGCGGCAAGCCTGAGGGTTCCCATGACGCTCTGCGTCATGCCCGGGGCCGCCAGAGCGGCAGCCTCGGCATCAGTTGTTGTCGCGGTATTCCTGGCGCAGCATCCACAGGTCCTGATAGGTGCAGGAGCCTGGCTTGGCGCCGGTCATGTCATAGCAACGCTGGCCGAAGCCCATTGGCCAGTAAATGATGCTGAACGGTGGCCAGAAGATCGACGCCACGCGAAAGCGCGTGCGCAGCTTGCCTTCGGCGAGGGTTTCGCCAGTCGCGCTGGTCAGTTTGTACGGTACGCCACCGGCACGGCTCCAGAAGAACGGACGGGTTTTCACCAGGCCTTGGGGATGTTGCTGGGCACGCTCGTTGACGCTGATGTTGGCGTGCTCGGGCAACTTGAAGAAGGCCTTGGTCGAGCAGCCGGTGATGGCCAGAATGAGCAGCAGGAAAATGCTTGAGCGAAGCAAAGGCATACGACGTCCTTGTGGGGAGATGAAACCGAAGAATGGCTGACTACCGTCAGCCGGGCGCGACTATACCGGCTAGGCGCGCCCTGATCCATGACTCACTCCGCACGTTCGCCACACAGATCGAGTGCGAACAGGCGTTCCGTCTCGCCCTGATCCAGCCCTGCGCCCAGCAGCGCGAAGAGTTTGCCCAGGGCCGCTTCGCGGGTCATGCCGCCAGCCGAGATCAGGCCAACCGAAGCCAGCTGGCTGCCGGCCGCATAGACACCGAACTCCACATGCCCCTGGGGGCACTGGCTGATGGCCGCCAGCACCACGCCGCGTTCATGGGCCTCGCGCAAGACGTCGAGCAGCTCGGCATTGTCGGACGGGCCGGTACCGCTGCCATAGCACTCCAGCAGCAGACCCTGCACGCCGCAGTTCAGCAGGGCGCGCAGGTGGCTGGCACGCAGGCCGGGAATCAGCGGCAGGCTGAGCAGGTTGACCGGCTGACGCTGCTGGCGGAAGTCGATGTGCTCCGGGAGCTCTGCCAGACGCTCGCCGTGCCGCAGGCGCGGCATGACCTGGAACGCGTCGAAGGCATCGCTGCGCAGTTTGCTGACGCGAGCGCCGTGCATCAGTGCGCCGTCGAAATACAGGTGCACGCCAGCCTGCACGCCGTCGTGCAATGCCTGCATGGCGCCGAACAGATTGCGCCAGGCGTCGCTGTTCTCGGCGCCTGCCGGCTGCATGGAGCCGGTCAGCACCACCGGCACCGGCAGGCCCAGCAGCAGGAAGCTCAGCGCTGCGGCGCTGTAGGCCAGGGTATCGGTGCCATGCAGTACCAGCACGCTGTCGCAGCCATCCTGCTCGATGCCCAGGCGGATCGCCGCGACCATCGCCAGCCAGTTGTTCTGGCTCATGTTGGCGCTGTCTATCGGCGGCAGCAGCTCGCGAAACATCCACGTCGGCACCTGCTCGCTCTGTTGCGTCTGCTGTGCGCGCAGGCGCGCCTCGAAGCCGGAGGCAGGGGCCAGGCCGGCAGCGCTCATCTGCATGCCGATGGTGCCGCCGGTATAGAGCACGAGGAGTTTTTGCGCTGCAGGCATGCCTTTTTCCTTATTGAAAGAATGGGTATGGAAAGGGGCAGGATACATCTGATTGCCACTCATGAAAGACCTGGGGTGGGGATCTCGAGACGAAGCCGTGCCTGGCTCGCCAGGTGGCGCGCCAGGGATGTACGGCAGGAAAGGGGAGGCCGCGATCTGGGCGGCGGATCGGGCGACACGATGTGTGTCGCCCGATCAGGCTGGACGACTCAGCGTTGAGTCGGCAGCAGTTCCGCTGCGCTCTGTGGCTGAGCGTCAGCGGTTGGCTTGGCGGCCGGCCAGGAGGCGCGGTCGAGGTCCAGGTCGGCGAACTTGGAGCCGTCGAATACCGGCTGAGCGATGCCTGCCTTGCGCTGCTCGTCGTAGTCCTTCATGACGCGCAGGCCGACCTTGATCAGCATGGCCAGAGCCGTCAGGTTGACGAATGCCAGGCAGGTCATGGTGATGTCGGCGAAGGCGAACACGGTGCCCAGGTTCTGCATCGAACCCCAGCAGATCAGTGCCAGCACCAGGCCGCGATAGCCGAGCAGGGCGACCTTGCTACGACCGACCAGGAACTGCAGGGCGTTCTCGCCGAGGTAGTAGTTGTAGAGGATGCAGGTGAACACGAACAGGCTCAGTGCCACGCTGATGAAGGTACGACCCCAGTCACCGACCACAGCTGCCAGGGAGTTCTGGGTGAGCACGATACCGTCGCCTTCGAAGCCCGGAGTGTAGAAGCCGGACAGCAGGATCAGCAGGGCGGTACAGGTGCAGATCACGAACGTGTCGAGAAACACGCTGAACGCCTGCACCACGCCTTGTGCTGCCGGGTGCTTGACCGAGGCCACTGCGGCGACGTTAGGCGCGCTGCCCAGGCCGGCTTCGTTAGCGAACACGCCGCGTTTGACGCCCATCACGATCGCGCTGCCCAGCAGGCCGGCGAAGGCAGGCTCGAGGCCGAAGGCGCTCTTGACGATGGTCGCCAGCATGGCCGGCACGTGTTCGATCTGGATGGCGATGACGTAGATGGTCACTGCGATGTAGATCAGGGTCTTGACCGGAACCAGCAGATCCGAAACCGACGCGATGCGCTTGATGCCACCGATGAACACCAGGCCCAGCAATACGGCCAGGGCGATACCGCTGTATTGCACCGGAATGTCGAAGGCGTTCTGCAGCGAGTGAGTCACGGTGTATGACTGCAGGCCGTTGAAGGCGAAGCCGTAGGTGACCAGCAGCAGGACGGCGAAGGTCATCGCCATCCAGCGCAGCTTCAGGCCGTGCTGGATGTAGTAGGCCGGGCCGCCGCGGTACAGGCCGTCACCGTCGCTGCGTTTGTAGACCTGGGCGAGGGTACATTCGAAGAAGCTGCTGGACATGCCGACCAGTGCAGTCACCCACATCCAGAACACCGCGCCTGGGCCGCCGAGAGTCACGGCGATACCGACACCGGCGATGTTACCGGCACCCACACGACCGGCGAGGCTGAGCATCAGCGCCTGGAACGAGCTGAGTTGGCCGCCGCTGCTGCGCAGCGATTCCTTGAACACACTGAACATGTGTATGAAGTGACGGAACTGGACGAAGCGCGAGCGCAGGGTGAAGTAGCTACCCAGGCCGACGATGAGCACGATCAACACTTTCCCGGACAGGAAGTCGTTCAGTACTTCGAGCATGATGAATCCTCGGTTCTTATTGTGAGCGTTCGCGAAAAGTGCGACGCGGTTTGCGGTGGATGATTTTTGAGCAAGGCAGCCAGCGGAACAATTTCGCGGGTCGATCCTAGGTGATGCGACCTGATGCTATAATCACGTCACTCGCATCATCTGAGCCGCCCATGTCCAGTCACCTCGGTGAGAATCTCCGGTTGCTATGCAGCCACTATCGCTCCATTGCGGAGGTGTGCCGAAAGCTCGGTATCAACCGCGCACAGTTCAACAAGTACCTGTCTGGAGAGAGCCAGCCGACGGCCTATAACCTTAAGAGGATTGGGGATTTCTTCGGCGTCGAGGGCTATGAGCTGGGCTTGCCGGGCGATCAGTTCGCGCGCCTGATCGGCGCACGCGGTACGCAGATCGGCGCACCTGCGGAGCAGGATCCGTTACACGCATTGTTACAGCCGTTACGTGAACAATCCGGTGATCTTTCGCGTTATTGCGGCTATTACTTCGAATACGCCAACTGCATGTCGGTGCCCGGCACCATCCTGCTGTCACTGATCCACATGCGCGAGGAAAGCGGGAGCTTTCTGTTCGAGCGTCAGGAGCGCCAGGTGACCTCTGCTGGCGGGCTCGCCGAAGACTCGGCACGCTGTCGTTACCTGGGCGCGGCGTTCCAGCTGCAGGATCGTCTGTTTCTCATCGATTACGAGTCGCTGACGGTCAACGAGATGAGCCAGACCATCCTGATCCCCAGCTTCAAGAGCCGCATCACACGCCTCAACGGCCTGAAGACCGGGGTCTCCAGCGGTGACCGCCGCACCCCGGCGTGCACCCGCGTGGTGTGGGAGTTCCTGGGCACCGAGATCAACCGCATCAGCACCTATCGCCAGGTGATGCTCTATCAGCCGGATGACCCACGCATCGACGAAGACATCCGCGAGCGCCTGGCTCACGCGCCGGTTCGTGATGGGTTGTTCGAGGTGGAGTGAGGGGGGGCAGCTGACCACCCGCTGTATGAGCGAGTGGTGGGCTGAAGCCCACCCTACGCCAGGTCCGCACGTGCTGATGTACCGTAGGGTGGGCTCAGCCCACCAACTTCGAACTGCGCCCGCGATCAGTGCCGTAGGGTGGGCTTTAGCCCACCAATGCGAACAGCTTTCGCTATCAGCACAGTTCCGGGTGTTTGTTGCAGGTGCCGTAACCCTCGCTCTTCATCTCATCCAGCGCCTTTTGCAGCCGTGCTACCACTTCGTCCGGGGTGTCGAGGTTGAGGGCCAGGTAAAGGTCGGAGCGGTCGAAGGTCAGCACGTTGCGCAGGCCGGTGACGTCCGCCTGGCGGGCCTGGTGGCGCCATACCGGGTCGGTGGTGCCCCACAGGTCGATGCGGCCCTGGGTCAGTTTGGCGATGTTCTCCGGGTCGCGCAGGGTGTTGATCGGCTGCAGCCCGGCCTTTTCCAGCGTCTGGCTGGCGGCACTGTCCTTGTAACTGCCGATGCGGTACTGGCGGGCCTGCTCGAGGTCCTTCAGGTTGGGAATGTTCGAGCCCGGCGCGGCGAGCAGCACGCGCTCGACCTTGGCGATCGGGCCGACCCACTTGAACAGCGGGCGACGCGCCTCGTTCATCGAGGTCGAGAACAGGCCGTGGTTGGCGTTGGCGAGGGTGGAGTCGTAGACCCGGCTCCAGGGGAAACGCAGGGTCAGGGTGTAGTCGATGCCGGCACGCTTGAACATCTCGCGCACGATGGTGGTGCTGACCCCCTGAATATTGGCGTCACGGGCGAAATTCTTTTCGTTGTCGGCCATGTTGAATGGCGGAAAGTTTTCCGTTTGTAACACGACCTTGTAGCCAGGCGGCAGTTCGGCCTGCGCGGGCAGGGCGAAGACGCTGGAAACGGACAGCAAACAGGCGAACCACGCGGCTTTGACGGTCATGAGGGAGCTTCTCTTTGTTGGGCTGCTGCCGTTGTATCGCGCTGGCGCGCAAACGGCAATCGCTCCTGAAAGAGCGAAGCCCCGTACTGTGAACAGATACGGGGCTTCGGGCTGCAACTGGCGCTTAGCGTTGCTGGTCGACCGCCTCTTTGATCGGTGGCGTCAGGGGCTTGAGCTGATGCGGGGCGATCATGTTTTCCGGGCGCAGAATCTCGGCCAGTGTGGTGTCGTCCAGCAGCTGCTCCTCGCGCACCAGTTCCAGTACGCCGCGGCCGCTGACCAGCGCTTCCTTGGCGATACGGGTGGAGTTCTCGTAACCGATGTAGGGGTTGAGCGCGGTGATCAGGCCGATGGAGTTCTCCATCAATGCGCGGCAGTGGGCTTCGTTGGCGGTGATGCCGTTGATGCAATGCTCGCGCAGCATGTCCATGGCGCGTTGCAGCAGGCGGATCGAGTCGAAGATCTTGTAGGCGATCAGCGGCTCCATCACGTTCAGTTGCAGCTGGCCGCCTTCGGCTGCCATGGTCAGGGCAAGGTCGTTGCCGATGATTTCGAAGGCCACCTGATTGACCGCTTCCGGGATCACCGGGTTGACCTTGCCAGGCATGATCGAGCTGCCTGGCTGACGCGCCGGCAGGTTGATCTCGTTGATGCCGGTGCGCGGGCCGCTGGAGAGCAGGCGCAGGTCGTTGCAGATCTTCGAGAGTTTGACCGCGGTGCGCTTGAGCATGCCGGAGAACAGCACGAAGGCGCCCATGTCGGAGGTGGCTTCGATCAGGTCGGCGGCCGGCACCAGCGGCTGGCCGCTGATCAGCGCCAGGCGTTGCACGGCCAGGTGCTGGTAGCCGGGGTCGGCGTTGATGCCAGTACCGATGGCGGTGCCGCCCAGGTTCACTTCGGTGAGCAGCTCCGGCGCCAGGCTACGCAGGCGCGCCAGGTCTTCACCCAGGGTGGTGGCGAACGCGCGGAATTCCTGGCCGAGGGTCATCGGTACGGCGTCCTGCAGCTGGGTACGGCCCATCTTCAGGACGTGGCTGAATTCTTCGCCCTTGGCTGCGAACGACTGGATCAGGCTGTCCAGGCTGGCCAGCAGGGTGTCATGGCCCAGCAGCAGACCCAGGCGGATGGCGGTGGGGTAGGCGTCGTTGGTCGACTGCGCCATGTTCACGTCGTTGTTGGGGTGCAGGTGCTTGTATTCACCTTTGGCATGACCCATGGCCTCCAGGGCGATGTTGGCGATCACCTCGTTGGCATTCATGTTGGTCGAGGTGCCGGCGCCGCCCTGAATCATGTCGACCACGAACTGGTCGTGGAAATCGCCGCGGATGATGCGTGCACAGGCTTCGCTGATCGCGGCGTGCTTGTTGGCAGGCAGGTAGCCCAGTTCGCGGTTGGCGTCAGCTGCTGCCTGTTTGACCATGGCCAGGGCCACGACCAGTTTCGGGTAATGCGCCAACGGCACGCCGGACAGGCGGAAGTTGTTCAGCGCACGCAGGGTCTGGATACCGTAGTAGGCCTCGGAGGGGACTTCGAGGGTACCGAGCAGGTCTTTTTCGACGCGGAACAATGCAGCAGCGGACATGATGTCTCGATTCTCATAAAGGCGCGGAAGATACCGCGATGGCCCTTAGAGTAAGGATTTTGACCCTTCGATGGCCAATGCTGTTACTTGCTGGGGTATGCATAATCGGCATAATGTAGATGTGACCTGCTAGGGGAGGATGCGCGTGAACCTGGAAACCAAATGGCTGGAAGACTTCGTGACGCTGGCCGCTACGCGCAGCTTTTCTCAGGCGGCGCAGAAGCGTTTCGTTACCCAGCCGGCTTTCAGCAGGCGTATCCAAAGCCTTGAGGCAGCCCTGGGCCTGACCCTGGTGAATCGCTCGCGTACGCCGGTGGAGCTGACCGAGTCCGGCCAGCTGTTTCTGCTCACCGCGCGTAGCATGGTCGAGCAACTGGGGGAGGTGGTGCGCCACCTGCATCACCTCGAGGGGCAGCAGGGCGAGGCGTTGCAGATTGCCGCCGCACACTCCCTGGTGTTTGGTTTCTTCCCTGAGTGGATCGCCCGCCTGCGCCGCGATGGCCTGCCGCTGACCACGCGCCTGGTGGCGACCAATGTGGGGGAGGCCGTGCACTCGCTACGCGAAGGCACCTGCGACCTGATCCTCGCCTATCACGACCAGGACGCCGCGGTGCAACTGGCCCCCGACCTGTTTCCGTCGCTGCATCTGGGTAATAGCGAGATGCTGCCGGTCTGCGCCGTCGATGAGCAGGGCGCGCCGCTTTTCGATCTGGACGCCGGGCAGAGTGTGCCCCTGCTGGCCTACAGCGCCGGCACTTATCTGGGGCGCTCGGTGAATCTGCTGCTGCGCCAACGCGCGTTGCGTTCCACCACCGTGCATGAAACGGCCATGGCCGACAGCCTCAAGGCCATGGCGCTGCAAGGCCTGGGCGTGGCCTGGGTGCCGCGGCTGTCGATGAACGCCGAGCTGGCCCGTGGCGAGCTGGTGGTCTGCGGCAAGGAGCACTGGCACATCCCGCTGGAAATCCGCCTGTACCGCTGGAGCATGTCGCGCAAGGCGGCCGTGCGGCTTTTGTGGCGCAAGCTCGAAGGTGGTGTGGGACGCGACGAAAGCTAAAGCGGTGGGGTCAACGATCTATTGTGGGAGCGGGCCATGCCCGCGAAAAAGGTATCCGAGGCCCTTGAGCCCTAGAGGGCAAATATAAGCATCAATATTGGTGATCCAATGTGAGATTGGGTATTGCCCAAGATATTTCGCGGGCATGGCCCGCTCCCACAGTCGTTGGAAGAGTCGCGCGCATTGGTGCTCACTGCGGCCGCATCAAGACTCACCCCAACCCGTACTTCTTCACCTTGTCGAACAGCGTGGTCTTGGCCATGCCCAGGGCCTGGGCGGCCTGGCTGAGGTTGCCGGCGTGGTGCTCGAGGGCATCGACCAGCAGGTTGCGCTCGAAGGCTTCCACCGCTTCGGCGAAGGTCGGTGCGATGCCATCGTGATTGCCGCTTTTCTTGAAGGCCGGCAGGCCGAGGGCGAAGCGTTCGGCGACGTTGCGCAGTTCCCGTACGTTACCGGGCCAGTCATGGGCCATCAGCGCCGCCAGGGTGTGGCGATCCAGTTCGGGTGCGGCGCGATCGAAGCGCAGCGCCGAGAGCTGCAGGAAGTGTTCGAACAGCAGGGCGATGTCTTCACGGCGTTCGCGCAGCGGTGGGAGTTCCAGGGTAACCACGTTGAGGCGGTAGTAGAGGTCGCTGCGGAAGTGCCCAGCCTTGCCGGCTTCGTCGAGATCGGCCTTGGTCGCTGCGATCACCCGGCAGTCGACCGCGACCGGCTGGTTGGAGCCCAGGCGCTCCAGGCTGTGCTCCTGAAGCACGCGCAGCAGCTTGATCTGCAGATTGAGCGGCATGCTTTCGATCTCGTCGAGAAACAGGCTGCCGCCGTTGGCGTGTTCGATCTTGCCGATGCGCCGTTTGCCCGCGCCGGTGAAGGCGTGGGCCTCGTGGCCGAAGATTTCGCTCTCGAACAGGTTCTCCGGCAGGCCGCCGCAGTTGAGGGCGACGAAGGCCTTGCTCTGTCGCCGGCTGAAGTCGTGCAGGCAGCGGGCGACCAGTTCCTTGCCGGTGCCGGTTTCGCCTTCGATCAGCACGTTGGCCGAGGTGTCGGCGACGTTGGCGATCAGCTCGCGCAATTGCTGCATGGCCGACGAGCGACCGATCAGGCGGTGTTCCAGGGCCTGTTTGCCGGCCAACTGGCGACGCAGCGACGACACCTCGCGGGCCAGGCTGCGTTGCTCCAGCGCACGGCGGGTGACATCGACCAGACGCTCGGGTGAGAAGGGTTTCTCCATGAAGTCGTAGGCGCCGTCGCGCATCGCGCCCACGGCCATGCCGATATCGCCGTGGCCAGTGATCAGCACCACTGGCAGTGCCGGGTCGCGGCGCTTGAGTTCGTCGAGCAGCTTCAGGCCATCCATGCCCGGCAGGCGGATGTCGCTGATGACGATGCCGGCGAAATCCGCGTCGATGCGCTGCAGGGCCTGTTCGGCGCTGCCGACGCCTTCGCTGGCGATATCTTCCAGGGCCAGGGCCTGCTGGCAGCCGAGCAGCACGTGGGGATCGTCTTCGACGATCAGCACGGTGAGGTCGTCATTCATCGGGTGTCTCCATGACAGCGGCAACCTGAGGCAGGTTGAGTTCGAAGGCGGTACCGCCCTGGGGCGGATGATCGGCGCTGAGGCTACCGCCTGCGGCAGCCGCGAGGCTGGCCGATAGCGTCAGGCCAAGGCCCAGGCCCTGCTCGCCGGGCTTGGTGGTGAAGAAGGGTTCGAACAGGTGCGTGCGGTCGGCGGGGGCGATGCCGGGACCGTTGTCGAGCACGCGCAGGCGATAGCGGTCGCCCTCGGCACTGCCCTGCAGCCATAGCTGGCGATCCGTTTGGGTGCTCATGGCATCGGCGGCGTTGGCGATCAGGTTGACGAGGATCTGTTCAAGGCGCGTCTGGTTGATGGCCAGACGCGCTTCGTCGAACTGGTGGTGAATGTTCAGCGGGGTGCGTTCCAGGCGCGGTTGGACCACTTGCAGGGCAGCTTCCACCGCCTTGCTCAGGCTGGCTTCGCCGCCGTCGTTGGAGCGTCGCGCGAAGGCCCGCAGGCTGCCGGTGATCTTGCCCATGCGATCGACCAGTTCGTTGATCGTCTGCAGGTTGGTGGTGGCCACGTCGTACGAGCCACGGGAGAGAAAGCGCACGGTGTTGCCGGACAAGGTGCGCAGCGCGGCCAGTGGCTGGTTGAGCTCATGGGCGATGCTGGTGGACATCTGCCCGATCACCGCCAGCTTGCCGGCCTGCACCAGTTCGTCCTGGGCCAGGCGCAGGGTGTTCTCGGCCTGCCGCCGTTCGCGTATCTGCGCCTTGAGGCGGTCGTTGCTGGCGCGCAGATCGGCGGTGCGCTCGGTGATCTTGCGTTCCAGCTCGCTGTTGGCCTGCTGCAAGGCTTCACGGGCCGCGAGGCGGGTGGCGATCACCTTGCGACGTTCGTTCCAGGCGATCAGCAGAAAGGCCAGCAAGGCGAAGGCGGCGGCGGCCAGCATGCCGTGGCTGACCGCCTCGCGGCGCAGGTCCTGAAGCGGGCTGAGCAGGGTGAGGTGCCAGGGGGTGTCTTCCAGCGGACGGCTTTGCGACAGGTAGTTGATCACCTCGCTGCCCTCCTGCTCGCCGGTGGCGGCGAAGCTGACCTGCTCGACATCGGTGTCCACCGGCGTGCGGGCCAGCGGGATCAGTTCGTCGAGTGAAGACCAGTGATACTGCAGGCTGCGCGCCAGGCGCTCCTTGATGTCGGCGTTCAACGGCCGCACTGCCTTGAGACGGCGGGCGGGGTCGCTGGAGAGGATGATGATGCCGTTTTCGTCGCTGACGTAGGCTTCCAGGCGTGCTCGCTGCCAGCGCTGCTCCAGCGGGTCGAGACGTACCTTGACCACCGCCACGCCGATGATCCGGCCGTTGGCCTTGAGACCATGGGACAGGTAGTAGCCGGGTTCGCCGGTGGTGCTGCCGATACCGTAGAAACGACCCTGTTCGCCTTGCAGGGCATCCTGGAAATAGGCCCGGAAGGACAGGTCTTCACCCAGGTAGCTGTCGTGCTGGCGCCAGTTGCTGGTGGCCAGCACGCGGCCGTCGGTGTCCATCACGTAGATGGCCATGCTGCCGCTGCGCCGGTTGAGGCCTTCGAGGTAGTCGTTGACGCGTTGGCGTCGGTAGGCGTCCGGGGTCAGCAGCAGGCGGCTGACGTTGGACTCCAGCTCCAGCAGGCTGGGCAGGTAGGTGTATTTGTTGATCTCGCTTTCCACCGCTCGGGCATTGAGCTCGAGCTGGCGCTCGCCGCTTTCGATCAGGTCGCGGATGCCGGCCTTTTCGCTGAGGTAATAGCCAGCGTAGCCGCATATGGCGACCAGAATCAGCATCAACAGGGTCAGCAGCAGGTGGCGGACGTAGCGTGGTTTGGCGGACAAGGCGGGCGGCACCACACGAAGACTGGCGGAAGCGCATTGCATCACAGTCCTCCTGGGCTGGCCAGTTGCGGGGCGGGTTACCCGTTGCGGGGCCGGCGAAACGCGTTCGCCGCCCCTGCAGGGTGTGTCAGTGCTGCAGGATCTTCGCTAGGAACTGCTGGGCGCGCTCGGAGCGGGCGCTCACGTCGCCGAAGAATTCTTCCTTGGGGCAGTCTTCGACGATCTGTCCGGCGTCCATGAAGATCACCCGGTCGGCGACCTTGCGGGCGAAGCCCATCTCGTGGGTCACGCACATCATGGTCATGCCTTCGTGAGCCAGTTGCACCATCACGTCGAGCACTTCGTTGACCATTTCCGGGTCGAGGGCCGAAGTCGGTTCGTCGAACAGCATGACGATCGGATCCATGGCCAGGGCGCGGGCAATCGCCACACGTTGCTGCTGGCCGCCGGAAAGCTGGCCGGGATGCTTGTGGGCATGTTCCGAGAGGCCTACGCGGTCGAGCAACTGCAGGCCCTTCTTGGTGGCTTCTTCCTTGCTGCGGCCCAGCACCTTGATCTGCGCGATGGTCAGGTTTTCGGTGATGGTCAGATGGGGGAACAGCTCGAAGTGCTGGAACACCATGCCGACCCGCGAACGCAGCTTGGGCAGGTTGGTTTTCTTGTCGGCGATGGAAGTGCCATCGACCACGATGTCGCCCTTCTGGAACGGTTCCAGCGCGTTGACGCACTTGATCAGGGTGGACTTGCCCGAGCCGGACGGCCCGCAGACCACCACCACTTCGCCTTTCTTGACGTCCGTGGTGCAGTCGGTCAGCACCTGGAAGTCCCCATACCACTTGTTGACGTTCTTGATGGAAATCATACGGCTAACCTTTTTTGCAGGAGCTTGACCAGCTGCGAGGCAGCGAAGCTGATGGTGAAGTAGACCAGGCCGGCGAAGATCAGGAATTCGTGGGGCTGACCGAGGATGTCACCGCGCGAACGGGCAGCGTTGAGGAAGTCCATCAGGCCGACGGTGTAAACCAGCGAGGTGTCCTGGAACAGGATGATGCTCTGCTGCAGCAGCAGTGGAGTCATCTTGCGGAACGCCTGGGGCAGGATGATCAGGCGCATGGTCTGACCGTAGCTCATGCCCAGTGCCTGGGCTGCGCCCATCTGGCCCTTGGGGATGGCCTGGATGCCGGCGCGGACGATTTCGCAGAAATACGCCGCCTCGAACATGATGAAGGCCACCAGGCAGGAGGCGAAGGCACCTACCGGTGTGTCTTCGCCGGTGATCCAGCGCAGGATGAACGGCACCGCGAAGTAGAACCAGGTGATCACCAGCAGCAGGGGGATCGAGCGGAAGTAGTTGACGTAGGTAGCCGCCAGCTTCGATAGAAACACGTTGCTCGACAGGCGCATCAGGGCCAGCAGGGTGCCCAGTACCACGCCGCCGATGACGCCCATGACCATGAGCTGCAGGGTCATGGCCATGCCTTCCCAGAGGCCTGGCAGAGCGGGGATGATCTGACTGAAGTCCATCATTTGCCTCCCACGGAAATCAGGCCAGGCACGGCGACCTTACGCTCGACCACACGCATGATCATCATCAGGCTCATGTTCAGGGTGAAGTAGATCAGCGTCGCCAGGGTGAAGGCCTCGAACAGGTTGGCGCTGAACTCGGCGGTCTGTTTGGTCTGCGCGAGCAGTTCCATGAGGCCGATCAGCGAGGCCACCGAAGAGTTCTTGAAGATGTTCAGGAATTCGCTGGTTAACGGCGGAATGATGATCCGATAGGCCTGGGGCAGCAGCACGTTGCTGTAGATCTGCGGCAGACGGAAACCCATGGCGTAGGCGGCGGCGGTCTGGCCGGCCGGCAGCGCCTGAATGCCGGTACGAACCTGCTCGCAGACGCGGGCGGCGGTGAACAGACCCAGGCATACGACCACGCTGAGGTAGGCCGAAGTGGCAGGGTTGAGATCCTGCTTGAACCACAGCTCCAGGGGTTCCGGCAGCAGGTCGGGTACCAGGAAGTACCAGAGGAACAGCTGCACCAGCAGCGGCACGTTGCGGAACACTTCCACGTACGCCGTGGCGATCCCGGAAATCAGGCGATTCGGCACCGTGCGCATCACGCCGAGCAGGGAGCCGAGTGACAGGGCGATCAGCCAGCCGACCAGCGCGATGGCGATGGTCCAGCCCAGGCCGGTGATGAACCAGTCCAGGTAGATCTCGCTGCCAATGCCGGTGGACTTGAAGAATATGCCCCAGTCCCAGTTGTAGTTCATGCGGGTTTCCCCTCAGGTGGAGTAATGCGACGAAGCCGTCGCCAGGCAACAGTCGCCCGCATCCGCGTTGGCGGATGAGCGTCGGCTTGGTCAGGAAATTGGAGGAGAGGCCAGCGGCCTCTCCGAGTCCCCGCTACGCCCCCTCTCGTGAAGGGGGCGTGGCATCACACCGTCAGATCTGCTCTACAGACTTGTCGGTTGGTTCGGCGATCAGCTTCTTCAGCTCGTCGCTCATGGGGAAATTGAGGTTCAGACCTTTCGGTGGTACCGGCTGCTGGAACCACTTGTTGTAGATGTCGTTGATCTCGCCCGATGCGAAGGTCGCGCTGATGGCCTTGTCGACCACCTTCTTGAATCCTTCGTCGCCTTTGCGAACCATGCAGCCGTAGATCTCGAAGGACTGCGGGGTGCCGACCACATGCCAGTCATCCGGCTTCTTGGCCTTGGCCATTTCGCCAGCGAGCAGGGCGTCATCCATCATGAAGGCCACGGCGCGGTTGGATTCGAGCATCAGGAAGGACTCGCCGTGATCCTTGGCGGAAATCACGTTCATGCCCATCTTCTTCTCGGCATTCATGGACTTGAGCAGGCGCTCGGAGGTGGTGCCGGCGGTGGTCACCACGTTCTTGCCCTTGAGGTCATCGAAATCGTTGACGCCGCTGCTTTTCTTGGTCAGCAGGCGGGTGCCGACCTCGAAGATGCCGACGGAGAAATCGACCTGACGCTGACGCTCGACGTTGTTGGTGGTGGAGCCGCACTCCAGATCCACGGTGCCGTTCTGTACCAGCGGGATACGGGTCTGGGAGGTCACTAGGTTGTAGCGCACCTTCAGGTCAGGCAGCTCCAGTTCCTTTTTCAGCTCTTCGACGACCTTGAGCTGCAGGTCATGGGAGTAGCCAACCGGCTGCTTGGAGGTGTCGCCGAAGTACGAGAAGGGGATGGACGAGTCACGGTGACCCAGGGTGATGGTGCCCGAGTCCTTGATCTTCTTCAGGGTGCCGGTCAGTTCAGCCGCGAAAACCGGGCTGGACATCAGGGCGGCGGCAACGGCTACAGCCAGTACGCGGGGGACAATACGCATGGGTCGATTTCCTCGGTGTTGTTGTTATCGAAGCCGTACAGCGTGGTACGTGCTTCCGTGTGGAAGAGCTATCGCATTCCTGACGGGATAGGGAGCAGGATGTGTGCCAGGCGTGCATTGCCGCTTGCTGTTATTTCAACTCATTGAAAAATATAGAAATTTAGTTCTATAAGGGTTTTTCTGGCAGGGCAGGTAATTCGGATGTTCGGTTTTCCGAAAGCTTTTCGTTCGGGAATCCGAACGTGGAGGGGTGGGGCGACCGGGGTCGCCCTTGCATCAGATTCACAGGTTGCGCAGGAATGCCTTGATGAAGTCGCCCTGGTTGGCCGCCTCACGTTCGGTGGTGAAAAGGATGCGGTCGTCTTGTTCACGAATCTTCATGTCGGCGCCGAAGCTGCACTGCACGGTGTCGAATTTGGCCGCTTGCTTCTTGAAGTCTGGAGCACTGCTGCACAGGTTGCCCATCTGGTTGACCACCTCGCCGCAATAGCTGGAGATGCTCACTTCCTTCATCAGCTTCTCATCGAGGTTTTTCAGATCGACTTCGGTTTTCACCGGGCTGCCACAGTTGGCTGAAGCCTGTGCGTCCATCTCTTTCAATTGCTCGACGTGATACTGCTGGCGTTTCTCACGGTCGAAGCGGGTGAGTTTTTCCTGCACGCCATCCTTCTTCTGCTTCTCGTAGAGCGCCAGCAGTTCGGTGGTCTTGACGGCCTTGCTGGCCTTTTCGTCGAGGCCCAGATAACGGGGCTCGCGGTCGTTGGGCAGGTACAGCTGGTAGGACTCTCCGCCCCAGGACTGGCGCTGGCCGATGAGAACATAGGCGCTGCCATCGAGCGTGGTGGTGTAGTCGTTTTCCTGTTGGCCGCGCGCTTTCACGTCGGTCAGCAGTACCACTTCATCCAGGGGATGGTTGATGCCGTTGATCTGCACCAGTGCCTGCTTTTCATCACTGCTGGGCGCGACGGTGACGCTGACTCCGTCACCGGTGGTGAAGGCCTTGGGATATTTGGCGAGCTCCAGCGCACTGGCATTGGCGGTGAGGAGGGTGGCGGCGATAAGCAGCGACAGCCGTGTCATGGCGTAGTCCTTTTCATGGAGTTGGGGGAATTCTAGAGGCGTCCGACAGCGAAGGATGTGACTGCGTTCCCCTCTGGCGAACCCGCGCTCAGAATTGCATGACCACCCGACCCTCGACCTTGCCGGCGCGCAACTGCTCGAGGATGCCATTGACGTTATCCAGCGTATCGCGGTGAATGGTCGCCTTGACCAGCCCCTCGCCAGCGAAGTCCAGGGCCTCCTGCAGATCCGCGCGGGTGCCGACGATGGAGCCGGTGATGCTGATGGCCTTGAGCACCACATCGAATATCGGCGTGGGAAAATCGCCTGGTGGCAGCCCCACCAGCGCGACGGTGCCGCCGCGGCGCGCCATGCCGATGGCCTGACCGAAAGCGCTGTTCGACACTGCCGTGACCAACACGCCATGGGCTCCGCCGATATCGCGTTGAATGACGTCGACCGGATTTTCGTGGCGGGCATTGATGGTCAGGCTGGCACCGAGTTTCCTGGCCAGCTCCAGCTTGGCATCGTCGACATCGATGGCGGCCACGTGCAGGCCCATGGCGCGAGCGTACTGCACGGCGACGTGGCCCAGGCCGCCGATGCCGGAAATGGCCACCCACTGACCGGGGCGCGCACCGGTGACTTTCAGGCCCTTGTAGACGGTGACCCCTGCGCAGAGGATCGGCGCGATCTCGGCGAATTCGACGTTCTTCGGCAGAACACCCACATAGTTGGGGTCGGCCAGCACGTACTCGGCGTAGCTGCCGTTCACCGAATAGCCGGTGTTCTGCTGATCGGCGCAGAGGGTTTCCCAGCCCGTGAGGCAGTGCTCGCAGCATCCGCAGGCGGTATACAGCCAGGGCACGCCGACGCGGTCGCCTTCACGGATGCGGGTCACACCAGCGCCCACCGCTGCGACATGGCCAACGCCTTCATGCCCGGGGATGAACGGCAGGCTGGGTTTCACCGGCCAGTCGCCGTCGGCGGCATGCAGGTCGGTGTGGCAGACGCCGGCTGCCTCGATCTTCACCAGTATCTGCCCGGGGCCGGGCAGCGGAACCTTCACTTCCTCGAGCCGCAAGGGCTCGCCAAAGGCATGAACGACGGCTGCTTGCATGGTCTGTCGCATGGCGCGGTCCTCTCTGATGAAGAACCTCAGTATGGAAGGTCTGCCACGCCTGGCATTGCCTCAGGACAATAGCCGGCGTTATCGCCCGGACTTCCGACGGGCGGCCGATTATCGATTTGCGCACGACTGCAGTATAATTGCCGGTTTCCGCAAACCACGCCTACCGCGTGGTTTGTTGTTTCTGCCGCGGCGCCAAGCGCCCGAGACGAGAGAGGCACGACGATGAGCGCACTGGTTGGCGTGATCATGGGTTCCAAATCCGACTGGAGCACCCTGAGCCATACCGTCGAGATGCTGGATAAATTAGGCATTCCCAACGAAGTGAAGGTGGTTTCTGCCCACCGCACCCCGGATCTGCTGTTCCAGTACGCTGAAGAAGCCGAAGGCCGTGGTATCCAGGTGATCATCGCCGGTGCCGGTGGTGCCGCCCACCTGCCTGGCATGTGCGCCGCCAAGACTCACCTGCCGGTGCTCGGCGTGCCGGTGCAGTCGTCGATGCTGTCGGGCGTCGACTCGCTGCTGTCCATCGTGCAGATGCCGGCTGGCATTCCAGTCGCCACCCTGGCTATCGGCCGTGCCGGTGCCATCAATGCCGCGCTGCTGGCGGCGAGCATCCTCGGTCATCAGCACCCGCAGTTCCACGCGGCGCTCAAGCAGTTCCGCGACGAGCAGACCAATACCGTGCTGGACAACCCGGACCCGAGGGCGCAGTGATGAAGATCGGCGTGATCGGGGGCGGCCAGCTCGGCCGCATGCTGGCCCTGGCGGGTACACCGCTGGGCATGAATTTCGCGTTTCTCGACCCGGCCCCGGATGCGTGCGCGCAGGCGCTGGGCGAACATATCCGTGCCGATTACGGCGATCAGGATCATTTACGCCAACTGGCCGATGAAGTCGATCTGGTGACCTTCGAGTTCGAAAGCGTACCCGCCGAAACCGTGGCGTTCCTGTCTCAGTTCGTG
This sequence comes from Pseudomonas sp. SZ40, assembly GCF_052958135.1. Classification (NCBI taxonomy): domain Bacteria; kingdom Pseudomonadati; phylum Pseudomonadota; class Gammaproteobacteria; order Pseudomonadales; family Pseudomonadaceae; genus Pseudomonas; species Pseudomonas sp. SZ40. The sequence continues at coordinate 28,550 of NZ_JBQWIF010000026.1, forward strand.
CCGGTCTACCCGGGTGCCGAGGCGCTGCGCATCGCCCGTGATCGCTGGTTCGAGAAGTCGATGTTCCGTGATCTGGGTATTCCCACGCCGGAATTCGCCGACATCCAGTCCCAGGCCGATCTCGATGCGGCGGCTGCCAGCATTGGCCTGCCGGCGGTGATGAAGACCCGTACCCTGGGTTACGACGGCAAGGGCCAGAAGGTTCTGCGCAAGCCTGAAGACGTCACCGGCGCCTTCGCCGAACTGGGTAGCGTGCCGTGCATCCTCGAAGGTTTCGTACCGTTCAGTGGTGAAGTGTCGCTGGTCGCCGTGCGCGGCCGTGATGGCGAGACGCGCTTCTACCCGCTGGTGCACAACACCCACGACAGCGGCATTCTCAGCCTGTCCGTGGCCAGCACCGAGCATCCGCTGCAAACGCTGGCCGAAGACTACGTCGGCCGTGTGCTGGAGCAACTCGATTACGTCGGCGTCATGGCTTTCGAGTTCTTCGAGGTCGACGGTGGTCTCAAGGCCAACGAGATCGCGCCGCGGGTACACAACTCCGGGCACTGGACCATCGAAGGTGCCGAGTGCAGCCAGTTCGAGAACCACCTGCGTGCCGTCGCCGGCCTGCCGCTGGGCTCGACCGCCAAGGTCGGCGAGAGCGCCATGCTCAACTTCATCGGCAGCGTACCGGCTGTGGATAAGGTGGTGGCCATCGATGATTGCCATCTGCATCACTACGGCAAGGCCTTCAAGGCCGGACGCAAGGTTGGCCATGCCACATTGCGCTGTGCGGATCGGGCGACCCTCGATAGCCGTATCGCCGACGTACAGGCGCTGATCGCAGCAGGCTAGGCGTCTGGCGCGGGAGGTTGAACCTCTCCAGCGCTGCGCTCGTCAGATGGAAGGCGCCGCATTCGTGCGGCGCCTTTTTCTATTCTGGAGGGCGTCATGGGTATTATCGGCACTATTTTAATCGGCCTGATCGTCGGGTTGATCGCCCGTTTCCTCAAGCCAGGCGATGACAGCATGGGTTGGATCATGACCATCCTGCTGGGTATCGGTGGCTCCATCGCCGCCACTTACGGTGGTCAGGCACTGGGTATCTACCAGGCGGGTGAAGGCGCCGGTTTCATCGGCGCGGTGGTTGGTGCGATCATCCTGCTGGTGATCTACGGCTTGATCACCAAGAAACGCTGAACCGGTAGCCTGACGCGTCGACGCCCGGCTACTCTCTGTTGGCCATTACCACCGTGAGTCCCCGTCGATGCGTTACCTGCTGTTGGTCCTGCTGTTGTTGAGCGGCTTCGCCCGCGCCGAACTCCCCGAAACCGACTGGCTGGAGCTGATGCCCGAAGAGGATCAGCGAGCGCTGGAGCAGATGCCCGAGATCACCCACGACAGCCCTGAAGCGGCTGGCAGCTTCGACAGCAAGGGTGGCCTCAAGCAACAGGAAAAGGGCTTGCCCGCAGTCATGTATTCGGCCAAGACGGTGCCGGCCATGAACGGCAAGAAGATTCGCCTCGGCGGCTACCCGGTTCCGCTGGAAACCGACAACGCCGGGCGCAGCACGCTGTTCTTCCTGGTGCCCTACCCAGGCGCCTGCATCCACGTTCCACCACCGCCGCCCAACCAGCTGGTGCTGGTGCGCTATCCCAAGGGTATCGCCCTGGACGATATCTACGAGCCACTCTGGGTCAACGGTACGCTGAAGATCGAGCCGGTCAGCAACGACCTGGCCGACGCTGCGTATGCGCTGGATGCCAGCAGCGCACGGATGGTCGAGGAAAGCGACCTGTGATGAACGGTGGCGCCCGTTCGGGCGCCACCGTCATTCAGCGATTCACGAGCGAATCACGAGCTGCATGGCTTGGCGCGCCATGTCGACGACCGCCCTGGCCAGCAGATCGAGCACCCAGCGCAGGAAGAACGTGGTCACTTCGATGGTGGCCGGCACTGCGCGACCCAGGAACTTGAAGATTTTCACGATCAGGGCGCGGATCGAATCGCTGATGTCCTTGCAAAGCTGTGCGCCCTGCACCAGGACACTGGCAATCTGATCCAGCACGGTCATGCTCACGGTGATCGCGCTGCCGATGACGATATTGGCCGCCTTCTTGAGCAGGTACTGCATGGCCTTGGAGATCATCCACAATGTCGCTGCGGAATGCATGGTGGGGCCGTAGCTGGCGCTCTCCAGCCAGATGTCGATTTCCCGATCGAGTGGCGGCTCAGGGTTGCGATACAGCCCTGTCCAGGTGGCATCGCCAATGGCGGGCAGGTACTGGGTCATACGGTGTGCGTTGGGGCTGATCTGCGCGCCCTTCCAGGGGATCATGCAGACATTGCCACTGACCGGCACATGGCTGAACGGGAAGATCGGCACCATGCTCACCGGGTCGGCGCTGTGGTAAACGCGATGGATGTTGGTGGCGCCCAGCTTGCCGCTCAGGTGCCGGGCGAAGCCACCGACGCCGGTGCGTGGTGAGCCGAAGGTGTAGAGCTTGATTCCGGCCACGCCGAGCTCACTGAGGTGATCCGCCGCCAGGGTCGCCAGTGCACCGCCCAGGCTGTGGCCCACGCAGTGCACGGTGCTGGGGTTGCGCCCGCGCATGAAGGAATCGAGATCGTTGCGTAACGACTTGAATGTTTCGTTGAAGCCCGCGTGCACAGGCCAGGTGCTCGGGCCGCGTTGCAGGCCGGCATTCGCATCGGTCATCGCATCTGCAAAGGTGTCGGTACCGCGAAATGCCAGCAGCATCTCTCCCTGCCGCCCCCCTACGCCGTGTACGGCATAGGCGAAGCCTGTCCGTGTACGGAAAACAGCACCGCTGGTTCCACTGGCCATTTGCAGATTGGAGAAGTCGAATGAGTTGCTCAGCCCGAGACGGGCGGCTTCATCCTCCACACCGCCCTTGGATGACATGACGGCATCCTTGACGGTGTAGACATGCGTTGCGATCTGCGCAGATTGTTTGGGGCTCAAGGGGTTCACAGCCGAATCCTTCTGGTCTGATGATGGGGCGTTACTGAAGAACGCAGATGCCGAATGTTTCAGTTTCCGGGTGAGCGACGGGTTCGCTGTTGAGCTCACAGATGAACTTCAGTGGGCGGCCCTGCACCTCACCCAGGTTGTCGTAATTGTGTTTGGTGAATACCCAGCCTTTGTGTTCCTTGCCCTGATAGCGCAGGGTGATGCGCTGGCCGGTCACCGGCTCGTGGGGCATGAAGCCTGCCGTCAGTGATTTCGCAGTCACGGCCGGCAGTTTAAAGCGGCCTTGGGCATCGGATTGTGTGGCGTTGGTGCGGTGCTCGTTTTTCCAGTGCCAGTGATATTCCTGTTCTATCTCCACACCCTGAACAGGTTTGCCGTCGAGCAACACGGTGCCCTCTACCTCGGAGAACAGATAAAGCGTCTTGGAAAAAGCCATGGCGTAACCCTGTGTGAGTAGTCCGATAAGCAGCAATGCGCAGCAGGAGAGTGATTTGCGGTTCAAGGTCGTTCCCTCGCCGAATGGCTGAGCGTTTCGGGACGTGCCGCAGGTTGATTGCTGCGGCGGGGCGGAGTCAGCTGCGCTGTGCGCAGACCGATGGAGTAGGCGTGCCGGTGAGCAGGCGGTTTCTTCGAGCGGGATTTCTGCCCATGGCTGGCGCTGGAGTATAGCGACGGAGCCGGTCGGGATTTCTTGAGCATGTTCGCACTCTCCTTGTGTCGTTGATCGCTTCGGCTCAGCAGCCCAGCAATCGCTTTTGCCGGCGCGCCGGTGCATCGGTTGCAAACAGCACGTTGGTCGGCTGGTAGCGCGCTAGCAAGCTGGCCGCTGCACGTCGCTGCCGCTGTGTGCCGCTGCGCAGCACGGCCATGCATTGTCGCTCGCTGAACGGCTGGCCCAGCAAATACCCGGTGCCTGGTTGCAAGCGCTGCTGCTGGCCTTGCCACCATTGTTCGACCTGATGCGGATCGGGCCAGGGCAGGTCGATGTCCGGGCCCATGCTGACGTTGGCGTCGGATGGATCATCGGTAGGGCCGTCGTCGTAGTCGGGATAGACGCTCAATTCCAGGTCGAGTTCCGCGAGGTCGGCACCGGTAATCAGGCCGAACGCTTCACCTGCCGCACGGGCTGTAGGCAGTTCGTGCATCTGCCGAATCAGCCAGGGAACGGTCTGCGGATCACCGAGCAGACCGATGGCCTGGATCGCCATGTGGCGATGCGCCTCGCTCTGCATCAGACCGCGTAACCAGGCGACGCTGGCCTCCCGCGGTTGCCAGGCGAGCAGCACCTCGAGCGCGGGCCGGCGCCGTTCACCCGGCTGTTCGGCGAACAGGCGCAGGGTGCCGAGCGCTTGCTGGTCACCCATCTGGGCGCTGGCCCAGTTGCTCCAGAAACGCACCTCATCGTCACCGTGCAGGCGGTATTGGCGCAGTGGCTGCAGCAGGTCGCGGCGCCGCAGAGTACCAGTCAGCCGAGCTGCGGCGGCCAGTACGCTGGCATCACCGTGGCCGAGGGCCGAGAGCAACGCCGGGCCTGGGTCCTTTCCGTGCAGGGCGTGGGCAGCCAGGGCGATACGGCGGCGCTGGGCGTTCGTGGCATGCAGGTCGGCCTCGACCCGTACCGAGACTTCATGCCACTCCAGCCAGCCCAGTGCAGCGACAAGATACGGCTCGCCCTCGGGGTTGGCGTGCAGGTGCTGATACAGCGTCTGCAGAGCGCTGTCGTTGCTCAGCCGCAGTGCCAGCGCGGCAATGGCGAACACCTCGCCCTGAGCATGCGGCGTCAGCTGTTCGAGCAACAGGTGAAGTCCCTTGAGACCAGCGATCTGCAGCCCATCGAGATGCGCCTCGATCCGCTCGTCCAGGTCGCCGAGATGCCCCAGGTCATAATGGGGCGCGCCGATGGCATAGCTGCGCAGTCCGGCGAGGAAGGCAGCTTCTTCGGCGTGTTGGTCGAGGATGGTGGCGATCATCAGTCGATGCGGGTCCAGGTACTGCCGTCGAAGGCCATGATGTCCTTGGCGCCGAATGACCACAGTACACCGTCAGCCACACTGAGGTGATAGTAAGTAGCCGGCGTGTCCTCTCCGAAGTCCACTGCTACCAGGCTGTCACCCTGAAGCGTATACAAACCACGCAGTGTAGAGAGGTAGAGCATGCCGTCATACCAGGCCAGATCCCATATGTCGCTGCTGATATCCTCCTGCTCGATTGGCTGCCAGCTGTCACCACGACCTACGATCAGAAGTCCGCGCCGGCCCGAGGCATAGACCTGACCATCTCCGGCGCAGAGCACACGGGTCAGCAGGAGGTTGGTCGGGCTTTCCTTTTGGCTCCATTGTTGGCCGTTGTAGTGCCAGATCTCGCCATCCCATCCAACAGCGTATAGATCGCTTTCGTCAAAGCCATCGATGGACTCGAAGCCTTTCGTTTCGCCGATTGCGGGGCGGATGGTTTGATCGAGGCAGGTCCAGTGATCAACGCCATCACGTCGATAAACTTGTCGGCCCATTCCAACAGCAAATGTTTTCTGGCCGATCGTTCGTGCTTGTCTCAAATGGCCGCGATCGATGGGATCTCCATCAGGCGTTTTAATCTTTTCGTCGTTCTCCTGGCCGCTACCGAATAGACGGATATCACCATAGGGCGACATGAACAGAGCTTGTTCTAGATGTTCTCGGGTAATAGTTACACTGACAGTGGGCCAGTCTTTCATATCGTCGTAACCCCACTGTCCTGCATCCCAGCTGTACAAGTGAGAGTGCTCAATCCGTGCCTCGAGGCTGTCGTCTTGGGTAACGATATAAGCGAGATCGTTGTACCGAACAGCCCCCGTAATGAAGGTATCTGTCCGGCTCTTTCTATCTGACATCGGCTGCACCTATTACTATCGACTTGATTTAGTGCTTGTAGCGCGCAACTTCTTTGATCGAGCTTTGACTGCCGCATCCGCTGCCTTCTGGGCGTCGTCACCTTTGTACCCGGTCGCAATCATGCGGCAATCCGTTTGATCATCGATGCCACATTGGTTGTGATAGGCATCCAACTGCGCTTCCGTGCACGCCGGGTCGCAGCCTGATTCGGGAAATGTTTTGCCTACTGCCTTCACGCCAAAGCCTTTGGCCTGGCCGTAGGTAACGCTGACCAAGCGAGCCGAACTGTCATCTTCGAAGGTGATTCGCTTTGACTGCGCGCCGCTATTGAGTGCTGCGTTGCTCTGATAGGTATGCATCAACCCGTGTGTGCCGTGGTACTGATTGCAGCCTTCCACACAGATGCAGGGAGCCTTGTCGCTGTTGTAGGGGCTCGTTCCCTTGATTGCCTTCGATTCCTTACCGCCACGCCCCTTGTTGAAGAAAGAACCTGCTTCAACCAAGTGGTGGCCTGTTTGTCCTGGGCAACAACCGGCTTGCCCCGCAGTGGGTTTGTACGGGGTGAGCTGACATCGCCTGGCGCTCAGGCATTTGTCTGCACCAACCTTGTCGGCGTAAGCGTTTGCCGCCTGTTGGGTTTCCGGTTTTCCATCCGGAGGGCAGGGGCTAGGGCCATCTGGCTTATGGGGTGAAAAATCCTTACAGGCATCCTTCTCTTTCTTGATGTCTTCCTTGCACGGCCCTTCACCCTTGCTCACCGCCATCTGATCCAGATACGGCCAGGTCGGCGTATTCCCCGGCATCGATCCATGGTTATGGGTGGTCAGGTCCATATGCCGCACCACGTTCTTGCCTTCGAACTTGACGTCCATCGACCAGGAGGTGAAGTACACCTTGCCCTTGATCTTGCCCGTGATGATGCCTTTCTTCGGGGCGCGGCCGGGTTCGTCGCCGTAGCTGGTCTTGTAGTAGCTCTTGTTCTTGAGCATCACTTCCTTGCGGGTGATGCGGATGGTACGCGTGCCCTTGGTGGTGTCCTTGGATAGCCCGGTGTTGGGGTACGGGATCGGGATGCCCAGCGGCATCGGCGGCGTCTGCGGTGGCGTGAAGCAGACGTCGGGAAAGGCAGCGATGGACTTGCCGCTGGCCGATTTGCAGGAAATTTCCCGGTTGTTGGCATAGACCTCGTTGGCCATCAGGCAGCTCCCACCCGTTGATAGCTGAGCAGCGCGACGACACGTTCGCCGGCGTCGTTGCCCAGTTGATAGACGATGTTCGAACCGAGACCGTAGCCCTTGCGAGATGCGGCCAGGGCCACCGCCAGCATGGCCGGGCCGATGGCCGCGCCACACTCGCCGATGCAGTCGGCGGGGTGCCAGATGTCGAACTCCTCCTTGACCACCCGCAGTGTGCGGCTCAGCGCCAGGGCCGCTTCCTTGAAGTAGTACTGCTCGCCGGAGTTGTCGGTCAGGCGGTAGTCCATCTGCTCCATACGGCAGTTGCCGTCCTTGAGCGCCGCCTGGGTGGCCTGCACCAGGCCGTCGGCGCGCAGCGGGATGTCGTCGGCTTCCACGGTGGCTTTCTCGATGCCAAAGCCCAGCCCGAAGCAGATCAACTGCTCGGTGTCCTGGCGCACCGGTGCGCCGACGACGACGGCCGCCGCGCCTTCGCCGGGAATGAAGCCATTGGAATGGCGGCTGGTGAGCAGTCGCTGGCGTTGCTCGAAGGCCGACAGGGTGGCTGCGTTGAGGAACGAGTCGACCCCGGCGATCAGCACGTGCCGATGGCCACCTTCGTGGATCAGCCGGCGCGCATTGAGCAGCGCCACGCCGGCGCTGACCCGGCCGCGCGGTATCAGCGTGGACGCGCCATGAAACTGCACGCCCAGCTCGCGCTCGATGTCGCGCAGCAGGCTGCTGTCCAGGCCATCGCTGCGGCCCGGGCGATCCAGTTCGGCGACGCCGAGCAGCAGCGGCGTATTGGCGCAATCCAGGCCTGGCACCGCCGCCAGGCTTTCGGCGATGGCGCGGGCTGCCATCTTCACCAGCTTGATTCGGCCGCGCCAGGGCTCTTCCAGAGGCACGCTGGCAGCGACTTGCCACTCACCGCCGCCTTCGATGAAGCGGGTTTCCTGAAAGTTGTCGAGGGCGCAGCGGATCGCCGCGCAACTGGCCGGCGCGCTCAGGCCCACGGCGCTGACCATACCGCTGGAGAGGATGCTGAGGGCGCTCATGACGATTCATCCTCGGCCAGGCGGCTGCGGCTCAGGGCGGCCAGCGACGGGTAGTAATCCTTGCCCAGCTCGCGGGCGCGCCACCAGGCTCGGGACTTCTCACCGACCAGCACCTGGGCGATCTCGAACAGGCTGCGCTTGACTGGCCGGCGGGTGCGCCAGGTGATTTCCACCTGGTTGGCGTCGGTGTCGACCAGCAGGGTGTCGATTACCGCCTGCGTCGTTTCATGGCCGCCGCCGCTGAGGAAATAGGTCACCGGCATGCGCACGCTGGGCACCCGGAAACCGGCGCGCTCGGTGGGCAGCAAGCCAAGCAGGAAAACCTCTTCGCCGCCCTTGAGGTAGTCAGTCTGCTGATCGGCTGGGGCCGCCTGGAAATAGCGCTCGTCGAAGTCCCGGGGCAGGAAAGGAAACTGCTCGTCCTGCCAGGCCTGGTCGTAGGTGCCGGCAAAGCCGGCACGGGCCTGCCAGTGCTTGCCCAGTGGGCCGAGCGCCATGGGGGCGAAGTCGCCATGGGGGGCGTCCACGGGCTGGCCGAGCTTTTCGGTATTGGGCATCGGCATGCCGACCACGGTGCCGCCGCTCAGGCTGCGCGGGTACCAGCCCTGGCCGGCCGGGTTGCGCAGGTTGCACAGCAGATGCTCGTGGTTGCCCGGTGCCGGATGGCTGCCGCCGAAGGCGCTGGCGTAGGAAATGTCCTGACGCACGAACGGCTGCGCCAGTCCGGCGGTGGTGCCGAGAGCGCCGGGCTGCCACTGCCGTGGTCCATATACGCTGAACGCCTTGCTGACCCGGCCGACGCGGATGCCGACGGTGAGCTGGGTGACGGGGAGTCCGCCCGGAGCATGGGCGCTGCCACTTACCAGCACGTCGCAGTAGGGCTTGAAGGGGGCGAAGTCGAACTCGCGCAGCGGGGCCGACAGGCCGGGCTCGCCAGCGAAGGTGTCACTCATCAGCAGCGGCTGCTGGGTTTCCAGCAGGCGCGCCACGCTGCCGTCCACTGGCAGGTCGAAGGTGCCCTTGACGATGACCACCAGATACTCGCGGCCATCGGCATCCAGACCCTGGTTGTAGGCCGCCACCATTCGCGTGGCATTGAGCAGTTCCATGGGCGGCTTCTTAGTTGATCTGCACCGAACCGCCCTTGATGCGGTTCACGCCGCTGGAGCGGCTGGACAGGTAGGCGCCCTTGATCAGCACCTTGCCTTCGCGGGTCAGGGTGATGCTGGCCTTGCCGCAGCGCAGCACGATCTCGCGCTCGGCGCTGAATTCCAGGCGCTCGCCGTCGAGGTGTGCCACCGCCGCAGGTGCGCTGGCAGGTGCCTGCGGCAGGCGCTGGATGCGGCCGATCACCAGCGGCTGAGATGGGTCGCCGGCGACGAACATCAGCGCCACCTGAGCGCCGATGTCTTCACGGCTGAGCGTCGTGGTGGTGGTCGCGGCGATACCGGTCTCCGCTGGGCAGCCGGGGAATGCCACGACCGGGCTGGACGCCTGCGGCACATCGAGCAGTACACCGATGACCACGCCGTCGAGACGGGTGATGGCAGGGACTGGGGTGTGGAACTGGACTGTCATGCGCATTGCTCCATGGCCGCTATCGCTGCTCAGTTCTGCAGGATCTTCTGGCCTTTCATCACGATGTTCTTGGCTGCCTTGACGTTGATCGCCCCGGAGCCGTCGATGCTGATGTTCTTGCCACGAATGACGATGGTGCCGTCCTTCTTCATGGTGATGCTCGCAGCGCCGGTCTGCAGGGTGATCGAGTCGCCGGCCTTGAGCACGAAGTTCTTGCCGACATGCAGGTTGTCATCCTTGAGGACACGGCTATTGCGCTCGCCGCGCACGTAGTGCGACTCGTTGCCGCCTGCCATGGTCGCCAGATCGGCGCCGATGAGCACATACTCGTTGGCGGTGATCAGCGCGGTACGGTCAGCGCCGATGGTGGTGCGCTCGCTGTTGCCCACGCTTTCGGTACGGTTGGCGCCGATGCTGATGGTTTCGTTACTGCCCACGCTCTCGGTGCGGTTGGCGCCGATGCTGATGGTTTCGTTGCTGCCCACGCTCTCGGTACGGTTGGCGCCGATGGCGATGGTCTCGTTACTGCCGACCTGCTCGCTACGGTTCACGCCGATGGTGATGGTTTCGTTGTTGCCGACCTTTTCGGTACGGTCGACGCCGATGGTGATAGTCTCGTGGTTGTCCACCGTTTCGGTGCGATCGTGTTTGACGTGCACCGTCTCATCGTTGTCGACGGTCTTGCTGCGATCGTGGCCCACCCAATGGGTCTCGTCGTTCTCGACCTCGATGTCCTGATTCTTCTCGGCATGGATGAACAGCTGCTCCTCGCCCTTCTTGTCTTCCATGCGGATTTCATTGAAGTTGGCCGGCGTGCCGCCCTTGCTCGAGCGGCTCTTGGTGCCGCTCTGGGTGGCGTTGGCAGGCAGATCGTAGGGCACCGTCTGTTCGGCGTTGTAGACGCGACCGGTGACGATCGGCCGGTCGGGATCACCCTCGAGAAAGCTGACGATGACTTCCTGGCCGATGCGCGGAATCTGGATGGAGCCCCAGTTCTTGCCGGCCCAGTTCTGCGATACACGGATCCAGCAGGAACTGTTCTCGTTGGACTGGTCGTGGCGATCCCAGTAGAAATGCACCTTCACCCGGCCGAACTGATCGGTCCAGATTTCCTCGCCCTTGGGGCCGACCACCATGGCCGTCTGCGGTCCCTGCACGATTGGCTGCACGGTCAGCGGCAGCGGGCGGAACACCTGGCTGGCGTCGATGCAGGTGAGGCTGCTGTCGAACTGGAAGCTCTCGCTGCCGCGGCCGCTCTCGTACAGGTCCTGGGTGATGGTGTATTCGCTGTCGACGATCAGGTATTCGCGGTTCTGGTCATCGCGCGGGTAGTCGGTGAGGCTGAACAGATGACCGCTGCCCAAGCCGCGGGCGTTGCCCTTCAGGCGAATCTGCTCGTGCTGGGCCTGAATCGCCTCGATGCGATTGCGCGCGTACTGCTCGCCGTCCTTGCTCTGCACGTACTCGCCCGGGTAGTCGTAGAGCGGATAGTCGGCGTTGCTGTGCTCGCGGGCGATGCTGGAGCGAACTTCCAGGCGCGCGCTGGGGCGCTGGAAGTCATAGTCGTTGAGCGCCAGGGAGCCGGGTTGCACTTCGTGCACCAGGTGCCAGTCATGAATGTGGTCGCGCTCGCGCATCTGATCGTCGAGCGGGTAGAAGGGCACGCGGGCGTAGCCGGGTGCCGTGCCGTGCGCACCGTAGGCGTCGCAGAGCACCAGCACGTGACGCTCCTGCTCGTGGCGAAAGTAGTAGTAGATGCCTTCCTGTTCCATCAGCCGGCTGACGAAGTCGAAGCTGGTCTCGCGGTACTGCACGCAGTAGTCCCACTCGCGATAGGAGCGGGTGAGGGCGTCTTCGAAATCGGAGAAGCCGAGATCTCGGAATACCTGCTTGATGATCTCGGGTACGGTCTTGCTCTGGAAGATCCGGCAGTCGGACGTCCGCGACAGCAGCCATAGCCAGGGCTTGAGCGTGACCTGGTAACTGGCGAACTGACCACGATGGGCGGTCTGGCTGCAACGGGCGACGATGCCGTGGAAGTAGCGGTCGCTGCCATCGGCCAACTGCACGGCGATGCCCATGGGCTTGCCGAGCAGGTTGTTGAGCTTCAGCGATGAGTTCTCGGACGCCAGGCTCAACTGGTACTGGAACAGGCGGCCGAGGGACTCGGTGCCGTTCAGGCGCTCCATGACCAACGCATTCGCGCCGAGCGGGCTGCTGACCTTGGCCATGCGCGACTGTTGTGTGATTGCCATTTCCGTGACCCTGCGATGCCGTCCTGTGCCGAAGATAACCGGGAATGCGGTTACGTGCTGAGACGCCGTTGGGAATGCGCGCTCGAGCTGGCCTGTCCGTCTGATTTTTTGCGGACTGGTGCGGCGCTGTCGATCACAGCGCTCGGTCAGGCCAGCGATGCGCAAAGGTGTCGCAAGCGATATGACATTGTCCAGTAATGGCGATAAGCCAGTTCGCGCCGCCCGGCTTGCTAGCCGTAGCGCCTGGCTCTAAGGTGCGGCTTTCGCCCACAGCCAGCCGCCAATGACCATGGATCGTTTTGCCCCCTTCGCGCAGCAGGCAGCCCGGTTACTGGCGCTCTGCGCGCCTTCGACCGACGATGGTGCCCATGACCTTTCACACCTGCAGCGGGTCTGGGCCAATGCCTGTCTGTTGCAGCGCGAAGAGGGCGGCGATCTCGAGCTGCTGCTGGCTGCCGTGTTGCTGCATGACTGTGTAGCGGTGGAAAAGGACTCGCCGTTGCGCGCCAGCGCATCGCGCCTGTCCGCTGCAAGGGCCGCTGAGGTGCTTGCCAGGCTGGGGTGGCGCGATGAGCGCATCGCGGCGGTCTGCCACGCCATCGAGGCGCACAGTTTCTCCGCGGCGATCACGCCAACCAGCCTGGAGGCGCGCATCCTGCAGGATGCCGACCGTCTCGATGCCATCGGCCTGATCGGCGTGGCGCGCTGTTTCCATGTGTCCGGACGGCTGGGCAGCGCCCTGTACGATGCCGACGATATCGACGCCGCGCATCGCCCGCTGGATGACCAGCGCTTCGCCCTCGACCATTTCCGTACCAAGCTGCTGGGCCTGGCCTCAGGCTTTCAGACCGCTGCAGGCGCGCGACTGGCCGAGCAGCGGCACGCGCGGATGGTGGCTTTCCTCGACGCGTTTCGCGAGGAAATCCAACCGTCCTCGACCTTAATGGAGGAGTGAGCATGCACTACGACGTCATCGTCATCGGACTGGGCGCCATGGGCGCCGCCACCCTTTACCAGCTGGCCAGGCGCGGCGTGCGCGTGGCTGGTGTGGATCGCCACGCACCGCCCCACGATCTGGGTTCCAGCCATGGCGATACGCGCATCACCCGCCAGGCGGTGGGCGAGGGCGTTGCCTATGTACCGCTGGCGTTGAATTCCCAGCGCATCTGGCGCGAGCTGGAAGCGCAGAGCGGCGAGTCGCTGTTCGAGGCGTGCGGCATGTTGATGCTCAGCAGCAGCCAGGCGCCGACGCGGGGGCACGGCACGCCCGATTTCGGCGGTGAGACGGCAGCGCTGGCCAAGCGTTTCGGCATCGAACACAGCCTGTTGGATGCCACGGGGATTCGCGCACGCTTCCCACAATTCGCTGGCTTCAGCGAAGAGGCCAGCGGCTATTACGAGCCGGGAGCCGGTTTCGTGCGCCCCGAACTGGCTATCGACGTGCAACTGAGGCTGGCCGAGCGGCTGGGGGCCACCTTGCACACCAACACCCCGGTCACTGCCATCGAATCCGTCGGCCAGGGTGTTCGCGTGCAGACCAGCAGCGGCACGCTGACCGCGGACAAGGCCATCGTCTGCGCCGGCATGTGGACCGGCCGCCTGCTCGGTGCGCCGGTCGAGGGCCTGCTCAAGGTCTGTCGCCAGCAACTGGTGTGGTTCGAACTGGACGAGCCTGAACGCTTCGCTGCTGGCTCGCCGGTGTACATCCTCCTGCATGGCGCGGCGGACACCGACAGTTGCTACGGCTTCCCGCCGCTGCCAGGCGAGAACGCCATCAAGATCGCCACCGAGCAATACCTCGAGAGTTGCGACCCCGATGCGCTGGATCGCAGTGTCCGCCAGGCCGATATCGATGCCCTGTACGACGCCCATGTGGCTGGCCGTCTGCTCGGTGTGTCGAAACGGGTGCTCAAGTCCAAGGTCTGTACCTACACCATCACCCCGGACTTCAACTTCATCATCGACGCCCATCCGCACCTGGCCAACGTGACGCTGGTGTCTGCCTGCTCCGGGCATGGTTTCAAGCATTCAGCCGGCATTGGTGAAGCGCTGGCCATGCACCACTGCAACGAGCCAGGCGCCGTCGACCTGTCACCCTTCACGCTGGCGCGATTCAGGTAGTTACCGCAAGTAAGGTCTCAGGAGCTACCGACGAATAGATGGCAGCAAGGCAGAAGCGCCGCTCCCTGCGTAGGGTGGACAACGCTCTTTTCGTCCACCATTGCGATCGTGAAGCGGTGGACGGATCGGGCCGCGCAGGTGAAGCGTCGTCCACCCTACGCCGGAAGGCAGCTTCAAGGCGATAACCGCCGTTCGTAGTCGGGCGCCAATTGGTGGGCTGAAGCCCACCCTACAGCTGAATGGTGGGAGTAGAAGCTCGGTCTACATTCTGTGGGAGCGGGCCATGCCCGCGAAAAAATCGCGGGCATGGCCCGCTCCCACAGGTACTGCACCAATGACCGCTTTCGCCACTTTGTGGCCATCGCAGGCAATCTTTCGGCTAAAGAGCATCGTCGTTCAGCCAGCGATACATCACATGGCAATCCACCAGCCCCAGGCTGCGGTGACGATAGGCCTTCGGCAGGGTGCCGACGATGTTGAAGCCGTGCTTCTGCCAGAGCGCCACGGCGACGGTATTGGTGGCGACCACGGAATTGAACTGCATCGCCTGAAAGCCCAGCTCGCGACCGATCTGCAAGGAATGCTGGCAGAGCGCACTGGCCACACCCTTGCCGCGGGCGGCGGGAGCGGTCATGTAGCCGCAGTTGCACACGTGGTCACCGGGGCCGGCGGCGTTGGCCTTGATGTAGTAGCTGCCAAGGATCTGCCCGTCCTGTTCGGCCACGAAGGTGGCGCGGGGCAGTTCGACCCAGAGCTTCCAGGCCGTTTCACGGTCCATGGCCGGGTCATAGGCGTAGGTTTCCTGAGCCTGGGTGATGTCGCGGATGATGGGCCAGACCTGATCGAAGTCGGCGCTGGTAATAGGGCGGATATTCACGCGCTCTCCTGGGATATTCAGCGACTCACGCCTTGAACATGCGTGGGTCGTAAGTGAAATCGTAAATCTCGACGACGCTGATCTGGCTCGCGGCCGGATGCAGCGGATTGATCAGCAGGTTGCGTTCCAGTGGCAGCACGGCAGACGGCACGATAAGGCCCAGGTGGCTGACCGCGCGCAGCCAGAGCGTGCCGAAACCCATACTCGGGCGGTCGACCGGCAGGGCGTTCCAGCCTTTCGGCAGCTCGCTGACAGCAGGCTCCCAGTAAAGCGCGGGGTCGTCCGGCAGCTCGAAGCAGGTGATCTTCATCGGCATCGCCGGTGGCCCCTGCGCATGCACGAAGGTTTCCAGGCAGCAGATGGCAGGGGATAACCCCATGTACACCGCGGCGACATCCTGCTCGTTCCAACGCCCGCCTTCGATGGCCGCGCCGCGCCCGGAAAGGTCCGTCGCCCGCCTGGCCTTGGCGACACGCCAGGCACGCATCAGGCGGCGCCACCCCAGTCGAGGGCGTTGAGCACCCGGCGAACCTGCTTGGCGCCGATTTCCGTTTCGCAGAGCATGATCGGCGCCTGTCCGCCCAGTGACTGATTCACGCGCGACATCCAGTCCGCGGCCGCCTGGCGGCTCTCGAACACCTCTTCGGCCAACTGGCAGACCATGGCGATCCGATCCAGGCGCTCCGAGGCGACCGGGTCGAGCAGTTTGTGCTCGCGCCGGCGTCGTTCGAGGGTCGAAATCGAGGCGTTGAGGAGGATTTCCAGGCTGCGTTCGGGCAAGGCGAAGGTGGCCTTGACGGCCTGTACCAGCTCGGCGGCGAAGCCATCCCGGATCTGTTGCAGGCGCTCGGCTTCACTGAGCGCTTCGCGGCCGGCGCAGAACGCCCAGAAGGCAGCGCTTAGGGGCTGGGCCTCGCCCTTGCCCCGTTTGGCCTGACGCATTGCGGTGATGGTCATGCTGCCTCCTTCATTTGAATGAAAAATAACGTCAAATGAAGATTACTCTTTCGTGGTGCATCTTGCACGGCAGGCACCTGTCAATCCGACGGAGCGCTGTCTCGACTCAGTCTGCATAGCCTTCGGCCAGATGCGCGTCCTTGAGCTTCACGTAGTTGCCGGCGGTGTAGCTGAAGAAATTGCGCTCCTTGTCGGTCAGTGGCCGCGCCCGTTTCGCCGGGCTGCCGACGTACAGGTAACCGCTTTCCAGCACCTTGCCCGGCGGCACCAGGCTACCGGCGCCGATGATCACGTCGTCCTCGACCACCGCGCCGTCCATCACCGTGCTGCCCATGCCGACCAGGATGCGGCTGCCCAGGGTGCAGCCGTGCAGCATCACCTTGTGGCCGATGGTCACTTCGTCGCCGATGATCAGCGGGAAGCCGTCCGGGTTGAACGGGCCGGCATGGGTGATATGCAGCACGCTGCCGTCCTGCACGCTGGTGCGTTTGCCGATACGGATGCGGTGCATGTCGCCGCGGATCACGGTCAGCGGCCACACGGAGCTGTCTTCACCGATTTCCACATCGCCGATGACCACCGCCGAGGCGTCGACGAACGCGCGCTCGCCAAGCTGCGGGGTGATGGATTGGTAAGTACGAATCGCCACGATAGAACCTCTTAAGCTGCGCCAGGGGTTGATTGTAATTAAGATGGTCGCCATATGAGTTATCAGTCTTCCCAATTTCCAGCACAGGTACCCGACGTGAGTGCGAACAATCCCCTGCTGCAATCCTTCGACCTGCCGCCGTATTCGACCATCCTGCCCGAGCATGTAGAGCCGGCGGTGGATGCCATTCTCGCCGAAAGCCGTACGGCGGTGGCCGAGCTGCTGGCCAGCCAGGGCAACGCGCCGCGCTGGGAATCGCTGATCGATCCGCTCGACGAGCAGGGTTCGAAGCTGGGCCGCGCCTGGAGCCCGGTCAGCCACCTCAATGCCGTGCGCAACAACCCCGAGCTGCGTGCCGCCTACGAGGCGTGCCTGCCGAAACTCTCCGAGTACTGGACGGAAATGGGCCAGAACCGCGCCCTGTTCCAGGCCTACGAGGCGCTCGCTGCCAGCCCTGAAGCGGCCGGTTTCGATGTCGCGCAGAAGACTATTCTCGAGCACGCCCTGCGTGATTTCCGCCTGTCCGGTATCGATCTGCCAGCCGAGCAGCAGAAGCGATACGGCGAGATCCAGATGAAGCTCTCCGAGCTGGGCAGCCGTTTCTCCAATCAGTTGCTGGACGCCACCCAGGCCTGGACCAAGCAGGTCGAGGACGAAAGCCTGTTGGCCGGCATCACCGATTCCGCCAAGGCGCAGATGAAACAGGCCGCCGAGGCCAAGGGGCTGGAAGGCTGGCTGATCACCCTGGAGTTCCCCAGCTACTACGCGGTGATGACCTACGCCGACAACCGCGCCCTGCGCGAAGAACTGTACGCCGCCTACTGCACCCGTGCTTCGGATCAGGGCCCGAACGCCGGGCAGCACGACAATGGTCCGGTGATGGCCGAGATTCTCGATCTGCGCCAGGAACTGGCGCGCCTGCTCGGCTTCGCCAACTACTCCGAGCTGAGCCTGGCCAGCAAGATGGCCGAGTCCACCGAGCAGGTGCTGAGCTTCCTTCGCGACCTGGCGGTGCGCAGCAAGCCGTTCGCCGAGCAGGATCTGGCCGAGCTCAAGGCCTACGCCGCCGAGCATGGCTGCAACGATCTGCAGAGCTGGGACGTGGGCTACTACAGCGAAAAGCTGCGTGAGCAGCGCTACAGCATTTCCCAGGAAATCCTGCGTGCCTATTTCCCCATCGACAAGGTGCTCGGCGGCCTGTTCGCCATCGTCGAGAAGCTCTACGGCATCCAGATCAAGGAGCTGTCCGGCTTCGATACCTGGCACCCGGACGTCCGTCTGTTCGAGATTTCCGAAAACGGCCAGCACGTCGGTCGCTTCTTCTTCGACCTCTACGCCCGTGCCAACAAGCGTGGTGGTGCCTGGATGGACGGTGCCCGCGACAAGCGTCGCAGCGCTGGCGGCGAGCTGGTCAGCCCGGTGGCCAACCTGGTGTGCAACTTCACGCCTGCGTCGACCGGCAAGCCGGCCCTGCTGACCCACGATGAAGTCACCACCCTGTTCCACGAATTCGGCCACGGCCTGCATCATCTGCTGACCCGCGTCGAGCATGTCGGGGTTTCCGGCATCAACGGCGTGGCCTGGGATGCCGTCGAGCTGCCCAGCCAGTTCATGGAAAACTGGTGCTGGGAGCCCGAGGGCCTGGCGCTGATTTCCGGGCACTACGAAACCGGCGAGCCGCTGCCTCAGGACCTGCTCGACAAGATGCTCGCTGCCAAGAACTTCCAGTCCGGCCTGATGATGGTGCGTCAGCTGGAGTTCTCGCTGTTCGACTTCGAGCTGCATGCCATTCATGGTGACGGCCGCAGCGTGCTGGAGGTGCTCGAAGGCATTCGTGACGAGGTCTCGGTGATGCGCCCGCCAGCCTACAACCGTTTCCCCAACAGCTTCGCGCACATCTTCGCCGGGGGGTATGCCGCTGGTTACTACAGCTACAAGTGGGCTGAAGTGCTGTCCGCCGATGCCTTCTCGAAGTTCGAAGAGGAGGGCGTGCTCAACCCGCAGACCGGTCGTGCCTTCCGCGAGGCGATCCTGGCGCGCGGTGGTTCCCAGGCGCCGATGGTGCTGTTCGTCGATTTCCGCGGTCGTGAGCCGAGCATCGACGCGCTGCTGCGCCACCTGGGCCTGAGTGCGGAGGCGGCATGAGCGACGACCCGGTGATAACGCCCAAGCGCTTCATCGCCGGAGCCGTGTGCCCGGCGTGCAGCGAAATGGACAGCATCAAGATGTGGAACGTCGATGGCGTGCCGCATCGCGAGTGCGTGCAGTGCGGATATGCCGACACCCTGGACGAGCGTGGCAACTCGGTGGCCAAGGAGCTGCCGACCCGCGTCAACGTTAGCGCCCTGACACCGAAGAAACCGGCCGACCCCAAGGTCAAGGCCGTGCAGTTCTTCCCCAATCCGAAGTTGAAGAAGCCCGAATAGGCGTCACCTCGCAGAAACAAGACAAGCGCCACAGGGCGCTTGTCTTGTTTTGGTACTCAGCATTTCTAGCTTGTGGATAACGCCTCGGCGGGCTTCTTGTCCTTCTTGGCGCGCAGCAAGCTGTAGGCGTGCCAGAGTACGGACAGCGCAGCCAGGCCCAGGAAGGTGGCCGAGATCGGGCTGGTCAGGAAGGCCCCGAAGTTGCCATCGGACAACATCAGGCCACGGCGCAGGTTGGTCTCCGCCATCGGCCCGAGGATGAAGCCGATGATGAACGGCGGTGCCGGCATGCCGGCCTTGATGAAGCCGTAACCGATGATCCCGAACAGCAGGATGCTCCAGGCGTCGAACAGGCGGCTGTTGAGGCCGAACGCCCCCACCACGCAGAGCACCAGGATGATCGGCAGCAGGATGTGCTTGGGCACCGACAGCAGCTTGATGAAGATGCGCAGGCCGTAGAACTCCAGCACCAGCATGATCACCGTGGCCAGAATCAGCGCGGCGAAGATGGTGTAGACCAGCGGGCCCTGGGTGATGAACAGCAGCGGGCCGGGCTGGATGCCGTGGATCAGGAAGCCGCCGAGCAGCATCGCGGTGACCGTGTCGCCGGGAATGCCGAGGGTCAGCAGCGGCACCATGGCGCCGCCGATGCCGGCACTGTTGGCGGTTTCGCTGGCGACCACGCCGCCCGGGTTGCCCTTGCCGTAGGAGTCCGGGTCCTTGTCGCGTTTCTTGGCGACGATGTAGGAGACGATGTTCGAGGTGCCCGAGCCGACGCCCGGCAGCACGCCGATGCCCAGGCCGATCATCGCCGAGCGGAAGGCGTTGCGCAGCTGGCCGACGAATTCCTTCAGCGAGAAGCCGAAGCCTCTGACCTTGGACATGTCCAGCGGGGCGACCTTGGTCTTGCCGGCATGCCGTCCGGTTTCGGCCAGGCGGATCACCTCGGCCACGGCGAACATGCCGATCATCACCGCCAGCATGGCGAAGCCACCGTTGAGGTTGGACTGCTCGAAGGTGAAGCGGCGGATCGCATCCACCGGGGCAATGCCGACGGTGGAGAAGGCGAAGCCCAGGGCGCCGGAAAACACGCCCTTGGTCAGCGAACCGGTGGACAGCGTGGCGATCAGGGTCAGCGAGAAGATGGCGATGGCGAAGTATTCATGGGGCCCGAAACTCAGCGCCACCTTGGCCAGGATCGGTGCGATGAACATCAGCGCGCCGATACCGAAGAAGGTGCCCAGGAACGAGAACACGATACCGATGCCGAGGGCCTTGAAGCCTTCGCCTTTTTCCATCATCGGCCCGCCATCGAACACCGTGGCGATCGATGAGGGCGTGCCGGGTATCTTGAGCAGAATCGAGGGGATCAGGCTGCCGGAAATCGCCCCCACGTAGAGCGCCACCAGCAACGAAAGGCCCGCGGCCGGGCCCATGGTGAAGGTCAGCGGCAGGCACAGCGCCACGGCCATGGTGGCCGACAGGCCGGGGACCGCGCCGAAGATGATGCCCACCACCACGCCGATGGTGATGAGGATGAAGATCTGCAGCGAGAAGACTGCGGCGAAACCGTGTTGCATCAAGTCGAGCATGGTTCGCCTCCTAGATGTTCAGGATGCCGGCGGGCAGCATCAGATCGAAGCCCTGGCGGAAGATGAGGTAGATGACGATGGCCGAGATGATCGAGATCACCGCGTACATCAGGTGGCCGATCTTCTGTCCGTGGGGCGTCAGGACGATGAACTGCAGGTACAGATAAACCGCGGTCACGATGGGAAAGCCGATGGGCTCCAGAGTGGCGATGTAGACGGCGATCAGGGCGAGGGTCTTGATCACCGTGCCATATTCGGAGACCTCATTCTTTTTGTCGTCGACGGTGGCCGCGGCTTCACCTGCAGGCGCCTTGCGGGCGCTGAACACCACTTGCAGCACGCCCAGTACACACATGAAGATCGCCAGCACGTAAGGCACGAATGCAGCGTCGATGAACGACTTGCGTGGCAGGGCCATGGTGGCCAGCAGGTAGGCGATGCCGGCGGCCAGCATGAAGCCGCCGGTGATCAGCTCTTTTCGCTTGTAAGCATCCACAGCGAACTCCTATGGATCAGGGAATGAAAAAGCCGGAAGCGTGGGCTTCCGGCTGCGTGGATCACTTCGATTGGCGTAACGCATCCTTGAACTGCATGAACTCTTCGCGGTGCTCCTTGAGCATGGCGATAGCGTCATCGGTGCCGTAGTAGGTCACCGGCTGCTTGTAGGTTTTCGCCAGCTCTTCGCCGTAGCTCGGGATCTCGGTGATCTCTTTCATCACGCCGGCCATCTTGGCGACGATGGCGGCGTCGGTGCCTTTGGGAAAGGCCACGACATAGGGCTTCTCGACGATCAGGTCGACGTCCTTCTCGCGGAAAGTCGGGATGTCGCCAACCAGCGGGTTGCGCTCTTCGTTAGGCTGGGCCAGGGCATTCATGGCGCCGCCCTGAATGTAGTCCTGCAGTGCGCCGTAGCTGATGGCGCCCATGTCGATACGACCGCCCAGCAGCGCGACGATGCGCTCGGCGACGGTGCCGGTGTCGATGTAGCGCAGCTCTGTACCGGTGCGCTTCTCGAACATCAGGCCCTGCAGGTGGGAAAAGTTACCCATCTCGGTGCCGTAGGTGATGCTGCGTGGTTTTTCCTTGGCGCGTTCGATCAGCTTTTCCACGCTGTCGATGCCCGACTGCTTCGAGGCGACGAAGATCGATGCCTTGTCGACGCCGGCGATGCACGAGACCTCGAAGGCGTCGTAGCTGTCCTCGCTGAGGCCAGCGACTTCGTTGACGATCAACTGACCGGTGTGGGTGAACAGAATCGTGTGGCCATCGGCTGCCGACTCCTTCACGTGGGAGGCCGCCACGGTGCCACCGCCACCGCCCATGTTGGTGATGACCATGGGCTTGCCGGTGATCTGCGTGAAGTACTTGGCCATCATCCGGGCATTGAAGTCGGTATCGCCCCCGGCGTTGGCGGGTACCACCACCTGGACGGCGCGGGTTGGCCAGTTCGGCTCCTGAGCCAGGGAGGTTGCCGAGGTGGTCAGCAGCGCTGTGGACAGTAAGGTCGCGGACAGAATTTTATTCATTGCAAGTTCTCCGATAACGCCACGCCTGAACAACTCGATGGCTTGTTTCCAGCGCGCACTTAATAGGAAGCCAGACCCGCCCGATAATTAATCAGCAGGTAAGTCATAAGGCGATTGGGGACGGCGAGGCGGCGTTAGTGCCGGTCTGTGCAGCTGCGGGGACTCATGGCGAGAGCGGATCCTATGATTATTATTAGTTGGTGTCGTACGTTGTCGTATGACGGCAAGAGGATGATTGTCCGCACTGTTCTGGCTGTCAACAAAGCATCTTTCGACAAGCCGATTCATAATGTTTCAGTTTTATAACTTTATGATTTATATGGTTTTTATTAAATGTTTCATTATTTTTCTTATGTCCTGTTTCTGATGATCGTTATTGTATCGGCGGATTATTGCCGATTTGCCTTATATAAATGAGCGGATTATTGCCGATTTAAATTTCGTTATACGATGACTTATGATTTGCCCGAGTGGCGTCAACGTGCTCGTTGAACTTGCCGCAGACATTTCATATTCAGAAGAGTGAGCCTTGCCATGTATTTCTGCCTGCGCTGTCGCCATTCTCAAAGGCCTGCGTGCAGCCGACCATCACGCTGGCCTGCCGAGTTCGCGCACATCGACTCTGGTGGCCATTCTGACGATTCACTGCGGAGCGCCACTCCATGAGCCACCTGCCACCCGAACTGCTGCACGCCTTGGGCGAGATCGTCGGCCCGGCCGGCTTGATCGAAGACGAGGCCGCCATGCAGGCCTACCTCAGCGACTGGCGCAACGCCTACCGCGGGCGCGCCGCGCTGGTGGTGCGCCCGGCCTCCAGGGAGGAGGTGGCCGCAGTGGTTCGCGCCTGCCACCAGGCCGGCGTGGCGCTGGTGCCGCAAGGCGGCAACACCGGCCTCTGCGGCGGGTCGATCCCCGACGAATCGGGGCGCCAGGTGGTGCTGTCGCTGACCCGCATGACGCGGATCCGCCAGGTCGACACGGCCAACGAGACCATCACCGTCGAGGCCGGTGTGATTCTGCAGCGTCTGCAGGAAGCCGCTGCCGACGTCGGGCGGTTGTTCCCGCTGTCGCTGGGGGCCGAGGGCAGCTGCACCATCGGCGGCAATCTGGCCACCAACGCCGGTGGCACCGCCGTGCTGCGCTACGGCAACATGCGTGACCTGACCCTGGGCCTCGAAGTGGTGCTGCCCGATGGGCGCATCTGGGATGGCTTGCGCGGCCTGCGCAAGGACAACACCGGCTACGACCTCAAGCACCTGTTCATCGGCTCCGAAGGCACGCTGGGGATCATCACCGCGGCCGTGCTCAAGCTGTATCCCGCCGTGCGCAGCCGCACCACCGCCTGGGTCGCGCTGTCCAGCCCGCAGGCGGCGGTCGATCTGATCGGGCGCATGCGCGCCCTGTGCGGCGATCGCCTGACCGGTTTCGAGCTGATGTCGCGACAGAGCGTGGAGTTCGTACTGCGGCATGTGGCTGGCTGCAACGACCCGTTCGGCGAGGTTCATCCCTGGTACGTGCTGATCGAGCTCAGCGACACGCTGCCCGAAGCGCCGCTCAACGCGATGCTGGAGACAGGTCTGGGCGAGGCGCTCGAACGGGGCGAAGTGCTGGACGCCGTGGTGGCTGGCAGCGAAGCTCAGGTCGCGGCGCTGTGGAAGATGCGCGAAGGCATCTCGGAAGCGCAGAACCATGAAGGGCCGAGCCTCAAGCACGACATCAGCGTGCCGGTCAGCAGCATCCCCGCCTTTATCGAAGCCGCCGACCGCCAACTGCAGGAGGCGTTCGCGGGGGTGCGTATCGTTGCCTACGGTCATGTGGGTGACGGCAACCTGCACTACAACATCAGCAAGCCGCCGAGCAGCGAGGACGTCCCCTTCAAGGCGCAGGCGGAGGCGATCATGCACGTCATCTACCGGGTCACCTGCGACTTCGCCGGCAGCATCAGTGCCGAGCATGGCCTGGGCCAGGCCAAACGCGAGGCTGCGCGCCACTACAAACAGCCGTTGGAGCTGGAGCTGATGCGCAGCATCAAGCAGAGCATGGATCCTGCCGGTTTGATGAACCCGGGCAAGCTGCTCTGAATCTTCATGTGGAATTCGGGGTTTCCCAGGCGGATACTGGCCAGCCTTCCGGGACATGAATAAGGACGTTTCTCGTGCGCTTGCTGCTACTGCCTCTGCTTGCCATCGCCGCACCTGCGCTGGCCGATGTGCGTATCGATGACCTCACGGCCAAGCGCAGCGACTGGGAGACCTATCGCTTCCCGCTGCTGGTTGGCGATAGCCCTGCCATCGGGCGTATCAACACATTCCTGCATACCCTTGAGTTGCAGGCGCTTCCCGGGCGCTTCGCCAAGTCGCCGTTCGAGAACGTGCAGCCTAAAGACGGTGAGATGTGGGGCGTGAACAGCCTCGATTATCAGGTTCTTGGTGAGGGGCCGGGTTATCTGTCCCTGAACATCGAGGGTGAGTCCACGGGCGCCTATACCAGTCAGAGTTCGCGCAGCTACAACTTCGATCTGGCCAGCGGCCGCCCCATCGGCTTGCCGCAACTGCTGACCCCCGAGGGGCTGTTGCGTCTGCAAGGCGAAGTGCAGAGCTTGAGGGTCAAGCGACTGGAGGACTTCCTCAAGGCGCTGCCGCCGAGCGAGCCCGCCGATCCCGATAACTTGAGTGACGACGAGCAGTGGCTCGAAGGGCAGCGCAACATGTATGCCTACTGCCTGGATACGCGCCGCGACATCAGCCTCGACTATGACCGTGTGCAGCTGGGCACCGATAGCCTGGCTCTGATTGGCGAGGGCTGCGCCAATCACGCCAGCCGTGCCCTCGACGATCTCGGCGAGTTTTCCAACAGTTTCAATTACCAAGCCCTGAGCGGCGATCTCAGTTCTTACGGGCGCTGCCTGTTGCTGGAAAAACGCGGTGATTGTGCGCTGCCGGTCAACAGCACGGCGCAAGGCGTTTACCGCGGTACCGTCGGGCCCTATCCGATCACCCTGGTGATCGAGCAGCTGTATGCCGACCACAGCCTGTCCGCGAGCTACTTCTACGATAAGCACGCCAAGTACATCAATCTCGGTGGCGAGCATCAGCAGGATTTCGTCACCCTCCACGAAAGCAGCGAGCCGCCGGCCCGTTTCGAACTCGAGTTCCAGGCCGATGGCAGCCTGAAAGGCACCTGGCAGCAGGGCGAGAAGCCAGCGCTGGATGTCCAGCTCACTCCGTGATCTCGCCTAACAAGGAGCACCTATGTGGCATCTGGTATGCGGCGATAACGCCGTAGAAGGCGTAAGCCATGTGATCGGGCAGCAGGCTGCCGATGATGGGCTGCGGGTCATGCGTGACGACCTGGCGGTTGGCCCGCTGGGCGATGTCGACGCGCCGCCCTGTACCGCACGCACGGCGTTCTGGCGCGCGGTGTGGCCCGCGGACGTAACGCCGGTTCCAGACTTCGCGGCTGGGCTGCCCGCCGATGCGCAGTGGATCACCGGCCTCTCCCGGCAGGCGCGCCCCGTCACCGTCTGGCATGGCGACAGTGCCAGCGAGCAATTGCTGCTGGCGCGGGTGGCGCATGCGCTGGAGGGCAGTGAGGTGTTGTTGCTCGAGGTGGTCTGCGGCACCGGTAACAGCTGGGTGCAGAGCCGCAAGGCGGTGGCCATGCACGCACCCCAGGCGTTGTTCGCCCTGGCCAAACCTCGCCCGGTCGAGCCAGCGCGTCGTGCAGCGCTGGCCGCGCAGTGGCGCGCCGTGCTGGCCGATGGCGGTCACATCCATCGCTGGCAGACAGGGGTTTTCGCCGCAGAGGACTATCAGCTCATCGACGCTGCTCTGCTGCGTCATGCCGGCACCGAGCCCAAGCCACTGGCCCGCGTCATGGCTGACGTGATGGCGCGTACCGACGGCTTCTTCGCCAGCGATTACTTCCTGTTCTGGCGCGCCCGCGAACTGGCTGCAGAGGGCCAGCTGGTGCTCAGCGGCGAGCCGGGCGAGTATGGTTACTCAGGGCTGCAGGTACGTCGTAGCAGCTGATCAGCCACGAAAGAACTCCCCCGGCGTGGCGCCGAACTGCTGGCGGAATGCGGCGATGAAAGCCGAGGTGGAATCGTAGCCGCAGAGCAGGGCCACGTCGGTGACGCGCTGGCCCTGTTCCAGCGGTGTCAGTGCGCCGAGCAGGCGCAGGCGTTGGCGCCAGGCGCGGAAGGTCAGACCGGTGTCGCGCAGGAACAGGCGGCTCAGGGTCTTTTCCGAGACCCCCAGGCTTTCGCCCCATGCCGCCAGTGCGCGGTCGTCATCGGGTTTTTTCTGCAGGCGGCCGCACAGGGTACGCAGGCGCGGGTCGCTCGGCAGCGGCAATGACAGGTGCACTTCGGGCGCCAAGCGCAGGCGGTCGAGCAGCACCTGGGCAAGGCGACCGTCGGGCCCCGCTTCGTCGTATTCGACCGGCAATTCACAGAAGCTGCGGATCAGCTCGCGGGTCAGGGCATCCACGCCAAGCACGCGACAACTGCCGGGCAGCGGATCGACATGGCCATCGTCCACATAGAGGCTGCGCATTTCGGTGTTCGGCGAGCTCAGCACTTCATGTTCCAGCCCTGCAGGAATCCAGATGGCCCGTTGCGGGGGCGCCACGAAGCTGCCGACGGCCGTGCGCACGTGCAGTACGCCCTGGATGGCATAGGTCAGTTGTACCCAGGCGTGGCTGTGGCGTGGGGTTCCGGTCTGACGACGCAGCGATTCATTGCGCGCATAGAGGGGCCGCGGCAGGCGCTCCAGCTGGGGAACGCTGCGCTCGGCAATCGTGTTTTGTCCGTTTGGCGACATGATCTGGCTTTATGGCGTTAGTCGGCAATCAACGCTCAGGGTAGAGTGGAGGCCTATGTATGGCAACTGCTTGCCTTCATCCGCTTGGAATTCTGCCCATGGCCCGCTCCCGTCTGCTGCCCGATAACTTCACCCTGACCCTGATCGCCGTCGTCCTCACCGCCACCTTCCTGCCGGTCAGGGGCGAGGTCGCGGTGGCGTTCGGCTGGATCACCAACCTGGCCATCGCCCTGCTGTTCTTCCTGCATGGTGCCAAGCTGTCGCGTGAGGCCATCGTCGCCGGTGCCGGCCACTGGCGCCTGCACCTGCTGGTGTTCAGCTGCACCTTCATCCTGTTCCCGTTGCTGGGGCTGGCGCTCAAGCCGCTGCTGTCGCCGATGATCGGCACCGAGCTGTACCTGGGCATGCTTTACCTATGCGCCCTGCCGGCCACCGTGCAGTCGGCCATCGCCTTCACGTCCCTGGCGCGCGGCAACATTCCTGCGGCGATCTGCAGTGCGGCGGCCTCCAGCCTGTTCGGCATTTTCCTCACGCCGCTGCTGGTGGCCTTGCTGATGGACGTACACGGCAGCGGCGGTTCGACCCTGGACGCCATTGGCAAGATCACCCTGCAACTGCTGGTGCCCTTCATCCTCGGTCAGATCGCTCGACGCTGGATCGGTGCCTGGGTGGGCCGCAACAAGAATTGGCTCAAGTACGTCGATCAGAGTTCGATCCTGCTGGTGGTCTACACGGCGTTCAGCGCGGCGGTAGTCGAAGGCCTGTGGAATCAGGTCTCCTGGCCGACCCTGGCGGCGCTGGTGTTCGCCTGCTGCCTGCTGCTCGCGCTGGCGCTGTGCATCACCGCGCTGCTCGGCAAATGGTGCGGTTTCAACATGGAGGATCGCATCACCATCCTGTTCTGCGGCTCGAAGAAGAGTCTGGCCACCGGTGTTCCCATGGCTCAGGTGCTGTTCGCTGGTAGCAGCATCGGCCTGATGATTCTGCCGATGATGCTGTTCCATCAGATCCAGCTGATGGTTTGCGCGGTGCTGGCTCAGCGGTACGCCAAGCGAGCCGAACCGGCTGCGCCGAGCGAAAGCAAGGTGGCGGTGAATTGAGCCGCGGCACGCCTCTCAAGGCTTCGCTGCTGCTGATCGCCTTGTTGCCGACGCTGCCGGCTCAGGCCTGGGTTCGGGTCGCGCCGGAGCTGGACGAAAATCCGTTGATAGGCACGACTTACTACGGCGTGCTGTCGACTCTGGTGCCGATCCTCACCACGACCAAGCCGGGAGAAGGCACCGAGTTGGCCGAGGAAATATCCAAAGAGAGCAGCAGCATCGACCAGAAGCTGAAGCTGGCTCGAGACGATGCAGCCGCCTTCGTCGGTAGTCACGGGCAGATCCGTGGCGTGATGCTGGAGGCGGCGCTGGTCGCACTGCAGCAACGCACCGAGCTGGCCTCCTACAGCGACATGCAGTTGGCAGAAGCCGTGTTGGCCTACGAGCCGCGCTCCGCCCGTTGAGCGCGATCTCTGGAAAAGGCGAATCCGGGACAATGGCCCAGGCGTCTGCGTGGCGAGCGCTGACCAGGCGGCCATCCGCGCTTGTATCGCTGATCGACCGCTGAGGCCGATAGCAGGCGCCCGGCCAATGTGTACTGGGTGGCGAAATTGTCGCGCCTGGCCAGCAGATCACGCCTCAGCCAGGCGCTTTTTGCCGGCTTCCTCTTGGCAGCAAGAGCCAGCCCAGCGCTGGCATCAGGATCAGCGCGCCCAGCATGTTCACCAGGAACATGAAGGCCAGCAGGATGCCCATGTCAGCCTGGAACTTGATCGGCGAGAACGCCCATGTGGCGACGGCAATCGACAGGGTGACGCCAGTCAGCAGCACCACTTTGCCCGTGAACAGCAGCGCCTGTTGGTAGGCGCTGGCCAGCGAGTCACCCGCGCGTAGGCGCGCCAGCAGAACGCTGAGCACGTACAGGGCGTAGTCGATGCCGATGCCCACACCGAGAGCGATGACCGGCAGCGTGGCGACTTTCACGCCCATGCCCAGGGCCACCATCAGCGCCTCGCAGAGTACCGAGGTGAGCATCAGCGGCAGCACCGCGCAGAGCGTCGCGCGCCAGCTGCGGAAGGTCACCAGGCAGAGCAGCGCCACCGCGCCGTAGACCCAGAACAGCATCTCGCGCATGGCCTGACCGACCACGATGTTGGTCGCTGCTTCGATCCCAGCGCTACCCGCAGCGAGCATGAACTGCGTGCCTTCCACCTGCCGTTCGGCAATGAAGGCTTCGCTGGTGGCGACCACCCGTTCGAGGGTTTCGGCCTTGTGATCGGCCAGGTAGACGTACAGAGACAGCAGCGAGCAACCCTGATTGAACAGCTCACGGGGAGCGCGGGTCTGCACGGCGCCGAGGGCGCCGTCGTTGGGTACCAGCTCGTACCATTTGAGGTTGCCCTCGTTGTAGCCGACTCCGGCGATCTTGCTCAACTCGGCCATGGAGTTGGTCGCCTCCACGCCGGGCAGTTGCTCCAGGCGGGTGGCCAGTTCGTCCACGGCGGCCAGGGTCGGGTAACGGGTGCACTGGTCTTCTCCGGTGCGCACCATGACCACGAAGATGTCCGAGCTGGCGCCGTAGTTCTGCGTCATGAACAGCGCATCACGGTTGTAGCGCGAGTCGGCCCGCAGCTCCGGTGCGCCCGGGTCGAGGTCGCCAATTTTCAGGTGCAGGCTGACCGCGAAACCGAGCACCGCCAGCGCGAGGCCTGCGGCGATGGCAACTAACGCCCAGGGGCGATCGGTGAAGCGCACCAGCAGCGGCCAGAGCGGGTTGCCACCGTTGCCGGCTCGCTCGGCCTGCTCGGTTTTCAGGCTGCGCTGGGCGGCTTTCGGGCTTACGCCGAGATAGCTGAGCAGAACCGGTAGCAGGATCAGGTTGGTGAAGACCAGCACCGCCACCCCCAGGCTGGCGGCGATGGCCAGGTCGCGGATGGCCTGGATGTCGATCACCAGCAGCACGGCAAAGCCCACCAAGTCGCAGAGCAGTGCAGTGACCCCCGCCGCGAACAGGCGTCGGAAGGTGTAGCGCGCCGCGATCACGCGGTGGGTGCCGCGGCCGATGTCCTGCATGATGCCGTTCATCTTCTGCGCGCCGTGGCTCATGCCAATGGCAAAGATCAGAAAGGGCACCAGCGCCGAATAGGGATCGAGCGGATAGCCCAGGCTGGCCAGCAGGCCCACCTGCCAGAGCGCCGCCACCAGCGAGCAGGTCACCACGATCAGCGTGCTACGCAGGCAGCGGGTGTAGCCGTAGAGTACCGCCACGGTCACCAGCACCGCGGCGAGGAAGAACAGCGCCATCTGCCCCAGGCCTTCGATCAGGTCGCCGATGATCTTGGCGAAGCCGGTGATGTGGATCTGCAGCGTGTCGCTCTGGTACTTGTCGCGCAGCGCCTCCAGCTGCCGGGACAGCTCGCCGTAATCGAGTGCCGCGCCGGTCTGCGGGTTGATGTCGAGCAGCGGCAGGAGGATCACGCTGGACTTGAAATTGGCCGCCACCAACTGGCCGATCTCGCCGGAGCGAGCGACATTGGCGCGGATCTGCTCGATGCTCGCCGGCGAGCCGTCGTAGTCGTCGGGAATCACCGTGCCGCCATCGAGGCCTTCCTCGGTCACCGCCGTCCAGCGCGTGGTCGGCGTCCACAGCGACTTCATGTAGGGCCGGTCGACGCCAGGCAGCAGGTACAACTCGTCGTTGAGCTTGGCCAGCGTATCCAGGTAGCCGCGCTCGAATATGTCGCCATCCTTGACCTCCACGGCGATCCTCAGCGAGTTGCCCAGGCCGTTCAGTTCGCTGCGCGCCGCCAGGAAGTTGGCGATGTAGGGGTGGCCGGTGGGGATGGTCTTCTCGAAGCTGGCGTTGATCTCGATGCGCGTGGCTTGCCATCCCAGCAACAGGGTCACTACCAGGCAGACCAGAATGATCCACGGCCGGTTGTTGAAGATGCCTCGTTCCACCCGGTTGCCGCTGTGCGGGTCGAAGTCTTCCAGGCGGGCCGTCACGGTCTGTTCCGTGCTCGGCAGATTCTCGTATTGCATGTCGTGCTCCTACTGCTTGATCTGTGGCACGCGGTTCAGGGAATGGTCAGCGGTGCACGAACGCCGCCAAGGCCGGCGCCCAGCAACTGGCCCTCCGCGCTCTCGGCAAGGCTGGCGATGGCACTGCCAGATAGCCGGCCGAGGGGTTCGATGCTCTGTTGGGCGACGCGCACCAGCTCGCCGTCCTGGCTGGCGAGCAGCAGGCGGCCGTCATCCAGCGCCAGACCCGCCACGAAACTGGACTGGATCGGGCTCGGCAAGGCTCGCCAGTGCTCACCGCTGTCCTGCGACAGCCAGGCGTTACCCCGCAGGCCAAAGGCCAACAGCTCGCCGCCGCGCCCCGCGAGCAGACCGAAGAAGCTGCCCTCGTAGGGCGATGCAAGGGCCTGGAAGGAGTTCCCGGCATCGGTCGAGCGCAACAGCAGGCCTCGCTCGCCTGCGATGAACAGGTTTTCGCCCTGCGCTCGAATGGCGTAAAGGTGCAGACCGCTGGGGTTGTCCAGGCGGCTCATCCAGGGTTGCCAGCTCAGTCCGCCGTCCTGTGTATGCAGGATCAGGTTGTAGGCACCGACCACGAAGCCGCGCCGTGCATCGCTGAAGTACAGGTCGAGGAAAGGTTTGTCCGGGCCGTCTTGCACCAGCCTGCGGGCCTCGTCGAGCAGGCGCTGATCGCCGCTGGACTCGGCAGCGGCCAGCGCCAGGCGCGCGGCCTGGATGCCATCGAGCTGCTTGTGCCAGGTCTCGCCGCCGTCCTCGCTGTGCAGCACCACGCCAAGATGACCGGTGGCCCAGCCACGTTGTGCATCGACGAACTGCACTGCGGTCAGGCTGACGCTCACTGGCACCTTGGCCTGGCGCCAGCTGCGCCCGGCGTCATCGGAGAGCAGTACCGTGCCGCGCTCACCGACCGCTACCAGACGCTCACCGGCGCGGGCCAGGCCGAGGATCGCCGAGCGCTCGGCGCGCACGTTCTGCAGTGCAGGTGTGTCCAGCACCACGGGAGCTGCCAGTAATGGCGCTGTTAAGCAGCCAGCCAGGCACAGCCCGACCGACCAGTTGCATAGGCGTTTCATAGGCGAATCTCCTGAGTGCGACGCCCTGAGCGCCGCACTCGCCAGCGGGTCAACGGATGCTGGAGTTGGCCATCGCGTCGGGGGTGAAGAACGAGGCTGCCGGTCGCGCGACCTTCTGGTACTGCACGCCAAGATCGTTGCTGGAGGAGTTGAGGAAGTAGGCGCCGGTGTCGAGGTTGTAGCTGCCCCACATGACCTGAGCGGTCAGTGCCGGCAGGTCGGGCGCCAGCAGGGTCAGGCTGTAGAGCTGGCGAACCAGGCGGCTCTGAGCGTCGTAGCCGTCCACGAGCAGCACCTGCCAGGAGTCTTCATCGATGTAGTAGGTTCGCCGTGGCACCACGTGGCGCTTGCCATCCTTGAGCGTGGCCTCGACGACCCAGACGCGATGCTTCTCCCAGCGCACCAGATCCGGATTGAGGAATTTGGGCTGTACCAGTTCGTCGCTCGTGGCGAGCCCGGCGCGGTTGTTGTTGTAGGGCACCAGCAGTTCTTTCTTGCCCACCAGCTTGAGGTCATGCCGGTCGGTTGGCCCGAAAATCATGAACGCCTCGTCGAACAGGCCCACGCCTGAGGTCACGAAGTCCGGCGTGTCGTACGCGATGTTCGGCGCACGCCGCACGCGCCGCTGGCCAACCAGGTACTGCCAGGCGGCGCGGGCCGACGGGTCGGTGTCCCAGTGCGTCATCAGCCCCTCGCCAGCCTTGGACGACGGCAACTCGGTGTAGAGCTTGCCCCACATGTACTTGCCCTTGAAGCTCTCCAGGTTGCCTTCCTCGAAGTAGTAGGGGAACTGGTAGGTGTACTGGGCGCGTGTGGCTTGCACCTTGCGGCCACCAGCGGTCATCAGCCAGGTATCGAAAGGCGAGCTGATGGTGTCGCCGCCCTGCCAGGACAGGCGGTAGTTCCACAGCACCTCGGCGCCGTTCTGTGGGATCGGGAAGGGGATTCCGCCGTAGGCGCCACTGACCTGTTCGCTGGCCACATCGAGGTTAGCGCGGGAGGCATTGGCGAAGGTGTTGTCATACACCCATTGCGGCGCCGCAGCGCTGCGATGGGTCGGGTAGACATCCAGGCGATAGTCCGGGTATTTGCGCAGCAATGCCTGCGTACCCTCGGCCAGTTGCGTGGCGTACTGCTCGAGATTGGCAGCGGTGATGCTATAGAGCGGCTTTTCCCCGGCGAAGGGGTCCGGGCGCTTGTCACCGCTCTTGAAGCCGGCGGCTACCTGAGTGACGCCACCGCTCCACGCGGGGATGCTGCCATCGGCGTTGGCGCTGCGCTCGGCGCCCATCGGCGTGAGTTCACTTTTCAGGCGGGCAGCCTGCTCGGGGGATACGGCAGCCTGGGAAAGCCCGCTGCCCAGCAGAGCGAGGCTGAGCAGCGACGAGATACAGAGAGTCTTTTGCATGGAATCGCACCTTTTTTCTTGTTCTTAAAAAGTCGTTTTCACGTACAGGGAGACGAAGTCGCGGTCGGCCAGCGACTGCTGGTAACTGAAATCCCCTGCCTCGTTCAGGCCGGCACCCGTGGCGCCGAAGAAATTCACGTAGTTGAGGCCCGCCTCCCAGCGCTGCAGATAGGTGGCCTTGAGCCCGACGCTCCAGTCGCCCGCATGGCTGTTGCCGAAGCCGGACTTGCTGACCGCCGACGAGCGCCCATCGAGCACCATCCCGATGCCGATCGGCACGCTCAGGTCGACGCCGTCTGCCACCTGGAAGTACGCCGGCTCGGCGAGCACGCGCAGCGCCGTGGCGTCGCGGGTGGTGTTGCCATCCAGGGCGGCGCGGTTGTCGGTGACGCTCAGGGTGCGGTTCCAGGCCAGCTCGGCCAGCACCGAGCCGCCGTCCCAGAGTGCCGAAGGCGGCAGCAGGTAGATGGTCGAGAGGTTGACGTGTGCCGTGCGGCCCTTGGCGTAGAGCGCATCGTCGGCGTTGTCGGCCAGTTGTCCCGGCGCGACCACCTGCAGGTTGCTGACCAATGGCGCGTCCCAGCGTATCGAGGTCTCGCCCGCGAAGTTGAAGTCGCCGTAGGCGGTGGAGAAACTGGCGCCAACGGTCTTGATGTCCTCGGCGAACACCTGCCGGTACTCGCCGAGAATCGGCAGGCCGGTGGCGGCTGCAGCCGGACCGTCGATGTAGGCGTACAGGCCACTTGGCGCCTTGTCGTGGTACTTGGCCGCGTACAGCCCCAGCTCCAGCTCGGTACCCTCGGGTTTGAAACGAATTTGCATGCCACCCTGGCCGCCGTTGCGCGCCTCGATGTCCTTGCCGTGCACGGTGCGGTTGCCGAACACCTGCTGCAGGTCACCCGAGCCCTCGCCGATGGCATCGCTGTCACTCAGGTAGCTACCGGCACCCGGCAGGCTGGAGCGCTCCCAGTCGAACTGGTAGTAGGCACCAATCGACAGCTGCGGATTGATCTGCAACTGGCCGGATATCTGGTTGACCGGGCGCAGGATTTCCTTGAACTGCGTGCCCGGCACACTGAGCAGCTTGACCACGTCGGTCGGCCCCTGCGCCGCGCCGATGCCATTGCCGCCGTAGAACAGGCTTTCGCCATACACCAGGCTGTGCCGGCCAAGACGCAGCACGCCTTGGGACACCTCGCCCAAATCGCCGCGGAGATAAACGAAGGCGTCGAGCAGTTCGGCATCACGGCCGTGCAGCTCACGGGTGTCGGAGAGAAAACGCGGCTGTTCGCTGCTGTCGGTGTCCTGATTGTAGATATGGTCATACCAGGCCGCGCCGCTCACCCGCATGCCGTAGTTCTGATGGCTGAGATCCACCTCGGATAGGATGTCGAGGCGATTGGAGACCAGCCCTCGACTGAAGTTCTTGTCACCCTGCCCCTGGATCGATGGATACAACCCGCCGGCCGTCGAGGCGTCGGTCAAGCGATTGTCAGCGCCGTGCAAGCGCCAGGCCTGGCTGTATTTCAGCGTGTTGTCCCAGCGCAGTTGCCAGTCACTGGAGCCCAGGTCGATTTGCGCAGCCTGAGCCGGCGCAGCGATGTTCATGCTGACGGCGAACGCCAGCAGGGATGCTTTGACGCAATGCTGTGTTTGGTTCATGTCGATCCTCATTATTCTTGTTGTCGGACTTGATGACCGCCCAGCGGGCGACCAGGGCTAGAACAATGCCGAGCGCCTCCGCCGCTCAGACATAGGTGGATGCCAGCCCGCCATCGACGGGCAGGTTGACGCCGTTGATCCAGCGCGCCTCGTCGGCGCAGAGGAAGGCGATCGCCGCAGCGACTTCGTCCGGGTAGGCCGGCCGCTTGATGCGATGGGCATCGGCTTCGACGCGGGTCTGGCCGAGCATCTCGACGAAATCGCCAAGGATCGGGGTGAACACCGGGCCCGGCGCCACGCAGTTCATGCGTACCGAATGGGCGAGGAACCAGGGTTGAGCCTGTACCAGGCTCCAGACGATCAGCGCCTCCTTGAAGTATTGGTAACTGCCGTTCGCCGGCAGTGGATGTTCGGCCAGCCAGGCCTCGCCAGCGGCAAAGCTCTCGGTGGCAGCCAGGGCCTTGTGCGCCGCCAGCCGCTCGGGCCACTGCGCGCCGAGAATCGACGCCACGTTGACGATGCTGCCGCCGACGACGAGGCGCGGCAGCAGGGCCACGCTCAGGTGGCGCAGGCCGAGGTAATTGACCCGCGCCAGCAGGGCCGGATCGGCGGTGCCGGGCACGCCGGCGACGTTGCACAGGCCATCGAGTTGCCCGGGCAATTGCGCCACCGCGCGGTCGATGCTCGCCACCGCTGCGAGATCGACCTCGATGAAACCGTCCAGGGTCAGGTGTGGCGGGTTGCGATCCAGGCCGATGACGCGTGCGCCGTGGAAGCGCAGCAGTCGCGCGGTTTCCGCGCCGATGCCGGACGATACGCCCGTCACCGCGAAGGTCTTGCCGCTCAGGTTCATGTCATTTCCTTTTTGTTGTTCTTGTCTGGTGTCTGGAGCGATGCGACTCAGAAGGGGTACTGCGGCGGGGTTTCCTTGACCGTCACCCATTGCCATTGGGTGAACTCGTCCCAGTTGGCCGGGCCGTTCATGCTGCTGCCGTTGCCCGAGTTGCCACGCCCACCGAACGGGTTGACGCAGTCGTCATTCACGGTCTGGTCGTTGATATGCAGCATGCCGCAGTCGAGCCTTGCCCCCAGGCTCATGGCGCGGCCAACGGAACGGGAGATCACTGCTGCGGCGAGCCCGTATTCGCTGCGGTTGGCCAGTTCGATGGCTTCTTCGTCGCTGGCGAAGCTGGCCACGCAAGCCACCGGGCCGAAGAGTTCGCGGTCGAAGGCCGGCATGCCCGGTTTGAGATGACTGAGCACGGTGGGCTGGTAGAACAGGCCCTCGTAACGACCGCCGATCTGCAGCCTGGCACCGGCGCCTACGCTGTCGAGCACCATCTGGTGGGCACGCACGAGCTGGTTCTCGTTGATCATCGGGCCGAGCTCCACCTCGCCGCTGGCGGGGTCACCGACGCGCAGCCGCCGTGTACGCTCGACCAGCCCCTCGACGAAGCGCTCGACCAGCGATTCATGCACCAGAATCAGCCCGCTGGCCATGCAGATCTGCCCCTGATGCAGGAAGGCGCCCCAGCTGGCGCAGCTCAGGGCGCGCTCCAGATCGGCGTCTTCGAGAACGATCAACGGGTTCTTGCCGCCCAGCTCCAGAGCGACCTTCTTCAGGTGTCGACCGGCGGTTTCCGCCACCTTGCGCCCTGCTGCCGTGGAGCCGGTGAAGGCGATCATCCGCACGTGGGGATCGGCACACAGCGCAGCCCCGGTCTGGGCGCCGCCGGGCAGCACATGCAGCACACCCGCGGGCAGACCGGCCTCTTCGAGCAGGCGGGCGATCAGGAAACCACCACTGATCGGCGTCTGTGGATCAGGCTTGAGCACCACCGCATTGCCGGCGGCGAGAGCTGCTGCGACAGAGCGAATGGACAGGATCAGCGGGAAGTTGAACGGTGAAATCACCCCGACCACGCCGTGGGGCAAGCGCCGTGCGTAGGACAGCGTGCCAGAGTTGCTCGGCAGCACCAGGCCGTGCGGTTGCATCACCTGCCCGGCGGCCAGTTGCAGGAACAACACCGCTTCGCGAACTTCATGGTGAGCCTTGAGCAGAATGCCGCCGGTTTCGCGGGCGATGAACAGCGCGCACTCGTCGGCATGCGCCTGCAGCACCTGTGCAGCGCGCAGGAAGATATCCGCCCGCTGGCGTGGGGCGACCGCCTCCCAGGCCGCCTGGTGGCGGGCTGCGCTGGCGGCAGACTGGGTGATGTCTTCGGTCCGGGCTTCCCCGGTAATGGTCAGGCAATGACCCGTGGCCGGCTCGATGACGGCGGTGCGGCCTCCGGCCAGCGGTGCTTGCCAGGCACCAGAGAACAGCTTGCCTTCCCAGAGCCCTTCATCCAGCAAGGCGTGCGTCGATTGCGATTGCGGCAGTCGAGACATGGTGTCTCCTTGGAGTATTGTTGTTTTAAGTGATTTGCCAGTGGGCCTGAGGCCTATCGCAAAGAGCGTGCCCAGATATCCGTAAGCGTCTGGGCAGCGTAGAAATCCACAATAATTTCAATAAATTGGATGCATTCATCGGTTTCGGGACGTGTTTTTCAAGACGCTTCAAGGTCTGTGAAAATTCGCAAATGAGCAGTTGCGAAGTGGTCTCGTCGGTTTCGAATTGATGAATTGCGCACGTGCGGAGCCGTAGTCATGCCCGATCCTCATCGCATTTCCCTGAACGCTCTGAGCAATATCGAGACGCCCCATTACCGTGGCGCCAGCGATGCGCTCGACTGGCAGAACGCACCGACCCTGCGCGACCTGACCGAGTGCCTGTTCTTCTCGCCGGGGGACGGGCGCATCTGGCTCAACGACCAGCGCATGGTGTTGCTGCACTGCGAGGCGCTGGGCGCATTGCGGCGCGAGCTGATCGACAGCCTCGGCCTGGAGCGCGCGCGTGGCCTGCTGACGCGTGCGGGTTACCTGTCCGGTGCCCGGGACGCTCGCCTGGTGCAGCAACGTTGGGGCGGCGCCGAACCGGCGTCGATCTTCGCTGCCGGCATTCGCCTTCACGGGCTCGAGGGCATGGTCAAGGTGGAGCCGGTGCACTTCGAGTTCGACGTCGACCGTGGCCACTACGACGGCGAGTTTCTCTGGCATCACGCCCACGAAGACGACGAACACATCGCCGCCTACGGCATCGGCAACGATCCTGCCTGCTGGATGGAAATCGGTTATGCCACCGGTTATGTAAGCGGCCTGTTCGGCCGTCTGGTGGTCTTTCGCGAGGTGGAGTGCCGGGCCATGGGCCATCAGGTGTGCCGGGTGCTGGGCAAGACCGCCGAGCTGTGGGGCGATGTGGAGGAGGATCTGCGTTACCTGAACGCGTCCGCTGACGAGGGCGAGCACTGCCGGCTGGATCGCGCGCCCTATCAGCCGTTGTCAGCCGGCACGGCGGAAAGCGATGAGGGCCGCATGATCGGTGCCTCGGCGGCCTTCAATGCTGCCTACCAGTCATTGCAGCGGGTAGCGCGTACCCCGGCCACGGTGTTGTTCGGTGGCGAGTCGGGGGTGGGCAAGGAGTTGTTCGCCAGCAACCTGCACCGCATGAGCGAGCGGCGCGACGGGCCTTTCGTCGCCCTCAACTGCGCGGCCATCGCCGAGAGCCTCATCGAGGCGGAATTGTTCGGTGTCGAGCGCGGCGCCTACACCGGCGCCAGCCACTCGCGTGCCGGTCGCTTCGAGCGCGCCCAGGGCGGCACGCTGTTTCTCGACGAGGTCGCCTGCCTCAGCCTGCCGGGGCAGGGCAAGCTGCTACGGGCTCTGCAGGAACGCGAGATCGAGCGGGTCGGTGGTACCTCGGTCATCAACGTCGACGTGCGGGTGATCGCGGCGACCAATGTGGATCTGCGCGCCGCCGTGCGCCGGGGCGAGTTTCGCGAGGATCTCTACTACCGGCTCAACGTCTACCCGATCCACATTCCGCCGCTGCGTGAGCGCCGCGACGACATCCCCCTGTTGGTGGACTTCTTCATGCGCCGTTATTGCGAGCGCTATGGACGCACACCGGTCGGCTTGACCATGCGCGGCATCAAGGCGCTGCTCAACTACGATTTTCCCGGCAACATCCGCGAGCTGCAGAACCTCATCGAACGGGGGGTGATCGCCAGCAACGAGGGGGCGGCGATCGACCTCAACCACCTGTTTCGCGATGAGGAGTTGCCTGCCGAGTTCTACTCGGTGCTGCAGCAGGGGCGCCTGGTGCAGAATCATGAGCTCGACCGGCAAACGGACCTGCTGACCCGCCTCGGCTGCCCGGATCTACCGGAGGCCAGCCTGTCGCTGGAGGCATTGGAAAATCAGCTGCTGGAGCAGGCGCTGCAGCGCAATGCCGGCAACCTGGCGGCTGCCGCCCGCCTGCTGGGGCTCAGCCGCGCCCAGTTCGCCTACCGGCTCAAGCGGGCACGGGGGTAGCTGAAGATCGTTCGCGGGCATGGCCCGCTCCCACAAAGAAATCTGTGGGCAACGGCAATTCGGTGTCGAGCGCAAAGCCTGTGGGAGCGGGCCATGCCCGCGATAATTCGGCATCCACCTCATCCCTAAAGCCAGACCGCATTCCAGAACGGATAGTTACCCACTCGTCTGACCAGCCCTGCCCTTAGCGGATTCGCCACTACATAACGCGCCACATCGAGCAGGTTCTCCTCGGCGCGTAGGCCATGGTCGTGAAAACCCGCCATCCAGATGCCTCTTTCACTTTCGATACGCTTGCTCACCAGGCGACTGCTTGAGGACTTCAGTCGATTTACCAGCGCAGCCAGGTTATCCATCTCACCCAGCTGAATCAGCCAGTGCACATGATCCGGCATCAATACCCAGGCCAGCATTTGGCTGTCGCGCAAGAGCGTTGGGGTTTCGAAGCAGCGAGCGGCGGCACAGGCTGCCGGAAAATGGCGGAACACCGGTGTGCGATCACGGGTGATGGTGGTGATCAGGTAAGCCGTGCCAGGGCAGGAGGCACGGCCTCTGCGCAGGGCGCGATAGCCGGGTTTGAATGGCGTCGGCATGAATCGACCTCCGTGTTGATTCAGCGAGATGAGTCTAGCCCTTGATAACGCTTCGCGCGCATGGCGCGCTCCCACAGTGGCGAGGTGGCCCCCTGAAGACCTGTGGGAGCGGGCCATGCCCGCGAGGGGGCTATCGAGCGACGCCAGCCTTACTGACGGAACATCGCTCACTAACAACGCATACCAGATGGCGCGCCGGCTCACGCCGGCACATTCTCCCGCTGCTCATCGTTCGGCTCCTCGATGCGGTACCAGGCCACGTACAGGGCTGGCAGGAACAGCAGGGTCAGCAGCGTGGCGCTGAAGATGCCGCCGATCATCGCGTAGGCCATCGGCCCCCAGAACACTTCGCGGGCGATGGGGATCATGCCCAGGCTGGCGGCAGCGGCGGTCAGCAGGATTGGCCTGCGGCGGTGCTGGGTGGCGTCGATGACCGCCTGCCACGGCGAGTCGCCGCCACGCTCGAACTCGTCGATCTGGGTCACCAGAATCACCGAGTTGCGGATGATGATGCCGATCAGCGCCAGGATGCCGAGGATGGCCACGAAGCCCATGGGCGTGCCGGTGGGCACCAGCGCCAGCACCACGCCGATCAGCCCCAATGGCGCCACGCTGAATACCAGGAAGGTCTTCGCCACGCTGTGCAGCTGGATCATCAGGAAGGTGGCCATCAGGAACAGCATCAGGGGCAGCACGCTGGCGATCGGGCCCTGGGCCTTGCCGCTTTCCTCCACCGTGCCGCCGGTGGCCACGC
The DNA here is from genome assembly GCF_052958135.1 of Pseudomonas sp. SZ40. NCBI lineage: Bacteria > Pseudomonadati > Pseudomonadota > Gammaproteobacteria > Pseudomonadales > Pseudomonadaceae > Pseudomonas > Pseudomonas sp. SZ40. Next base: position 69,419 of record NZ_JBQWIF010000026.1, read on the forward strand.
TGTAGCCAGTGGGTAGCTCGTCGGAGAATTTCTGGATATCCGGCGCCAGGTCGGCGACCAGATCGGTCGGCTGGATCTCGCTGACCACGGCCGCCTTGAGGGTGATGGTCGGTTTGCGGTCGCGGCGCCATACCAGTGGCTGTTCCAGCTCGTAGCCTACGGTGGCGAACGCACGCAGCGGAACGGCCACGCCGCTCGGGGTGACGATCTGCAGGTTCTCCAGGGTCTGCGGCGAACTGCGTTCGCTGTCTTCGGCCCGGCCGATCACGTCGATCAGGTAGATATCGTCCTTGACCTGGGTGACCGTGGTGCCGCTGACGATGCTGTTCAGCAGGTTGGCGACGTCTTCCGACGACAACCCGAACTGGCGCGCCTTGTCCTGGGCGATGTCGATGCGCAGCACCTTGCCCGGCTCGTTCCAGTCGTAAACCATCTCGCCGATGTCCGGGTTCTTGTCCAGCAGCGCCGCCAGTTCCAGAGCGTGCTTGCGTACCTGGTCGACATCCGCGCCGCTGATCCGGTACTGGATCGGCCGACCCACCGGCGGGCCCATCTCCAGCGGCTGGACGAAGCTGCCGATGCCGACGAAGTCCTCGCGCAGGCGCTTCTTCAGTTTGCCGACCAGCCGATCACGGGCGTCGATGTCCTGGCTGACGATCACCAGCTGGGCGTAGAACGGGTTCTGCAGTTGCTGATCCAGCGGCAGGTAGAAGCGCAGCGCGCCCTGGCCGATGTAGGTGCTCCAGCGAGCGATATCGGGATCGTCCTTGAGGCTGGCTTCGAGGCGGTCGACCTGGGCGCGGGTTTCGTTGATCGAGGCGTTCTGCGGCAGGTTCAGGTCGACGAGAATCTCCGGGCGATCCGAAGCGGGGAAGAACTGGCTCTGCACCAGGGTCATGCCTGCCAGGGAGGCGGCGAACATGGCTATCGTCAGGCCGATCGTCCACCAACGGTGCCGCATGGCCAGCAGCAGGCCCTTGTCGAAGGCGCGGGCGATGCGTCCCGGGCCGCTTTCCTTGGCCTTCATGCGTTTGGGCAGAATGTGCACGGCGATAACGGGCGCGAACACCACCGCCACCAGCCAGGACAGCGACAGCGCCACGGCGATCACCGCGAACAGGGTGAAGGTGTATTCGCCAGCCGAGCTGGCGTTGAGGCCGATGGGCACGAAGCCGGCCACCGTCACCAGGGTACCGGTGAGCATCGGGAATGCCGTGGAGGTGTAGGCGAAGGTGCCGGCGTCATGCAGCGAGTCGCCCTTTTCCAGGCGGGTGACCATCACTTCCACGGTGATCATGGCGTCATCGACCATCAATCCGAGGGCGATGATCAGTGCGCCCAGGGAAATCCGCTGCATGGTGATACCGCTGTACTCCATGAACATGAAGACCATGGCCAGCACCAATGGGATCGAGCAGGCGACCACCAGGCCGGCACGAATGCCGAGGCTGACGAAGCTCACCAGCATGACGATCAGCACGGCTTCGAACAGGGCGCGGGTGAAGCCGCTGACCGCTTCCTCCACCACTTCGGCCTGGTCGGACACCACATGCACGCCGACGCCCACCGGCAGGTCGGCGGTCAGCTCATCCATTTTCGTGTGCAGGGCCTTGCCGAAGGTCTGGATATTGCCGCCGTCGCGCATGGCGATGGCCAGGCCGATGGCCGGCTTGCCGTCGAAGCGGAACAACGACTGCGGCGGGTCGACGTAGCCACGGCTGATCTCGGCGATATCGGTGAGCCGATAGAAACGGTCGTCCAGGCGCAGGTTGACGTTGCGCAGGTCGGCTTCCGAGGCGAACTGGCCGCTGGTGCGTACGGAAATGCGCTCCGGGCCGGCCTCGATCACCCCGGAAGGCGTTACTGCGTTCTGTGCCTGCAGGCTCTGGATCACCTGGCTCTGATCGATGCCCAGGGCAGCCAGTTTGCGGGTCGAGAAATTGAGGTAGAACACTTCGTTCTGCTGGCCGACCATCTGCACCTTGCCGAGGTCGGGCACGCTGCGGATCTCGGCGCGCACCTGTTCGACGTAATCGCGCAGGGCACGCATGCTCAGGCCATCACCGGTGAAGGCGTAGATGGAGCCGAACACGTCGCCGAATTCGTCGTTGAACGACGGGCCCTGCAGGCCCTGGGGGAACTCGCCGCGAATATCGTCGATCTTCTTGCGCACCTGGTACCAGATGCCGTCGATATCGCCGGCCTTGGTGGTGTCGCGCAGGAACACCATGACGGTCGATTCACCGGGCCGCGTGTAGCTCTTCACGTAGTCCAGGGAGTCCAGTTCCTCGAGCTTCTTCTCGATGCGGTCGGTGACCTGGCTAAGGGTCTCGTCCACCGTGGCGCCCGGCCAGCGGGTCTGGATGACCATGGTCTTGATGGTGAAGGAGGGGTCTTCCTCGCGGCCCAGGTTCATGTAGGAGATCACCCCCATGAGCAGGGACACGAACATCAGGTACCAGACGAACGACTGATGCCGCAGCGCCCAGTCGGAGAGGTTGAAGCCGTTCTTGCGCGGCGCCTGCTGGTTCATGGTGCCACGCCCTCATCAATGCGTACTGCCTGGCCGTCCTTGAGCTCGCTCAAGCCGGCACTGACTACCTTGTCGCCAGCCGCCAGGCCCTCGACGCTGATCTGTTCGCCCTCGCGGCCGACTACCTGCACGGCGCGCGGGTGCACGGTTTTCGCTGCCGTGTCGATGACCCACACGCGGGTCTGGCCGTCGACTTCCTGCAGGGTGCTGGCCGGCAGCAGGCTGCGCGGCTTCTGTTCACGGGTCAGGCTGACGGCCACCGCGGTGCCCAGGCGCAAGCCGGGAGGGGTGTCTTCCAGGCTCAGGCGCGCGCGTCGGGTACGGGTCGCGGCGTCCGCACGGGGGCCCAGCTCGCGCAGTTGGCCGCGGGTGGCGATGCTCGGGTCGAGCTGGGAGGCGATGTTGAACTGCACCTGGTCGTCCAGGGCATCGGCCAGTTCCACGGGCAGGTCGAAAACCGCTTCCTTGACGTCGGGCCGAGCCAGCGTCACGACCTCCTGCCCGGCGCCGACCACCTGGCCAGCCTCCACGTGCCAGGCGGTCACCACCGCGTCGAATTCGCTGCTCAGGTTGCCGTAGGCGAGTCGGTCGCGGGCCTGCCGGGTGGCGGCTGCGGCCTGGTCGCGGCTGCTGCGGGCGCTGCTCAGTTCGGTCTGTGCCTGCTCCAGCACCGCTTTGGCGCCGACGCCTCGGTCGAACAGTTCCTGCTGGCGCCGGGCATTGGCCTGGGCGTTGATCCACTGCGCCTCGCTGCGCGCCTGATCACCTTCGCTGGCGCGCAGGGCGTTCTGCTGATCGGTGGGGTCGAGGGTGGCCAGGGTGGTTCCGGCCTTCACCTCGGCACCGGCATCCACCAGGCGCTGGGCCACGCGACCGCCAACCCGGAAGCCCAGGGTGCTCTGCACCCGGGCCTCGATGGTGCCGGCGAAACGGCCAAGAATCTGCTGGTTCTGCTGCTGCACCTCGGTGTACAGCACCGGGCGAATCGGCTCGGGCTTTTCTTCCTCGGCGCAGCCTGCCAGGAGCAGTGCGGCGAGCAGGGCGATACCTATGGAGCGCTTCATGGTTGATTTTCCTGCTCGCGCGCTTCGGCGATTTCCACTTTCTGGCCCGGATGCAGCAGCTGCCCGCCGGCCACCACCACGCGATCGCCATCTTGCAGACCAGCGCGGATGATCACCTTGTCGGTCAGGTAGCGGCCGACCTGCACGGGATGCAACTGCGCGATGTCGCCATCGCCCAGTCGCCAGACCGCCGGCTCGTGCTCGGCCTTGGTGAGTGCCGACCAGGGCAGCTCGACGCTGCGGCTGGCCGGGTTGCGCACATGCGCACTGACCGTCGCGCCCAGGGTCATCGCCGGCGGTACCTGCTCCAGGCCGACTTTGACCTGCACCGTGCCGCTCTGCGCCGAGACCTGAGGGTTGACCTCGCGAACCTTGCCTTCGGCGCTGACATCCGGGTTGTCCAGCAGGCTGACGCGCAGCGCCTGGCCAGGCTCGACCAGCAGCGCTTCGAAAACGTTGAATACCGCGTCGCGCTCACCTTCACGGGCCAGGCCGAAGATCGGCGTGGCCGCCTGCACGACCTGGCCGACCTCGGCCTGGCGGGCGGTGATTACCCCATCGCTCTCGGTGCGCAGTTCGGTGTAACCGCTTTGTTCACGGGCGTCGGCCAGCTGTGCTTCGGCTGCGGCCAGGCTGTTGCGTGCACTGCGGTCGCTGGCCAGGGCGCTGTCGTATTCACTGCGGCTGGTGTAGCCCTTGGGCAGCAATTGCTGCTGGCGCCAGAGGTTGGCTGCACTCAGTTTTACCTGGGCCCGCGCGGCTTCGGCGGCGGCCTCGGCGGAACGCACCGCGTTGCGTTGATCCTGCGGGTCGAGGCGCGCCAGCACCTGGCCAGCCTGCACGCTGTCGCCGACATCGACCAGGCGCTCGGTGATCTTGCCGCCGATACGGAACGACAGGTCGGTCTGCACCCGTGCCTGGATATCGCCGGTCAGCGTGGCATCGGCCGCGTAGTCGATCTGGCTCACGGTAGCCACCTTGACCCGTGGGTGCTGCGGCTCGGGTGGTGCCTCATCGGCACAGCCGGCCAGCAGCGCGACAGCCAGCGAGGCCGCGACAAGGCGAGGCGAGGCGAAGATCGATACGGGCGGCATGGGGGCTCCGGCACGGCAGGAAGCGAAGGTGTGTGCAAATGCGACCGCGGAAGGCGACGAACGGTTCAGGCAACCTCAGCGCTCCGCCGCCGCATCGGCATGGAGCGGCGACGAAGGTGACTTGTGTCGATGTGGATAAAACGAATACTGTATTTATATACAGTCATCGAGTCTGCATCATGAATCCAATCACAGCCCCCCGCGGACGCGGCACCGCCAGCAAGCCCAACAACCGCTTCGCACCCACCAGCAGCGAGGCCGAGGACGATGGTTGGTACCAGGAGCAGACGCCGCAGACCTTCGTCACTGAAGTTCGCCAGGAGTTGGCGAAGACGGTGATCAGCCGCAACAACTCGCCGGATGTGGGCTTCGACCGTTCGGTGAATCCCTACCGGGGCTGCGAACATGGTTGCATCTATTGTTTCGCAAGGCCCAGCCACGCTTACTGGGACCTGTCACCGGGCATCGATTTCGAGACCAGGCTGATCGCCAAGACCAACCTGGCCGAGCGTCTCGAGGAACAACTGAGCAAGCCGGGTTACGTGCCGAAGCCCATTGCACTGGGCATCAACACGGACGGCTATCAGCCGATCGAACGTGAGCACCAGTTGACGCGCCAGGCGCTGGAGATTCTGCTGCGCTATCGCCATCCGGTCAGCATCATCACCAAGAGCGCACTGATTCTGCGCGACCTCGATCTGTTCGAAGAGCTGGCCAGCCTCAATCTGGTCAGCGTGGCCTTCAGCGTCACCACCCTGGACGATGAACTCAAACGCATCATGGAGCCGCGCACCGCGACGCCGAAGGCACGGCTGCGCGCCATGCGTACCCTGCATGAGCATGGCGTTCCGGTGGGCCTGATGGCAGCGCCGATGATTCCGATGATCAACGACATGGAGCTGGAGCGCCTGCTCGAGGCCGGTCGTGAGGCCGGGGCGAGCTCGGCCGGCTACGTGCTGCTGCGTTTGCCCCTGGAGATCGCCGGGCTGTTCGAGGAGTGGCTGCAGCGCCATTTTCCCGAGCGTGCGGAGCACGTGATGAGCCTCATTCGTCAGTCCCGCGGAGGCCAGAACTACGACAGCCGTTTCGGCGCGCGGATGAAGGGTGAAGGCCACTTCGCCGAACTGCTGGCCCAGCGCTTTCGCCTGGCCCGCCGCCGTTATGGTTACGACGGCAGCAAGCGAGCCGTTCTCGACTGCTCGCTGTTCGCGCCACCCGGGCAGCAGATGGGGCTGTTCTGAGGGCGATTCTCGTTGCCGGCATTCCTGGGTGTCGCAGCGCTCGCCACTGCGTAGCCTGGCGTTGGGCGAAGCGATACCCGGGGCAACGTTCGCGGACAAAACTGGCTGAGGGGATGCTCGCGCTCACCCGCCGAGCGGAGATTTGTCACCCAGACGTGCCTTGAATCATCCTGGCACAGTCCAAGCCTTCGACCACTTGTCGGCAACCCTGCCGACTGGGAAGCTTGTGTACTGTCATAGGCTTCGCCCCCCATCCGTAAACGAGGTAACGCTATGCCTGGTAATCGTCGTTCTGCCGATGGCAAATCCGAGAAAAACGCCGCTTCCGCCGCCGAGGCGCTGGATCATCTGGTCGATGGCTTTCTGCGCTTTCGCCAGGATGTCTTCCCGCAGCAGCAGGCGCTGTTCAAGAAGCTGGCCCACGCTCAGTCGCCGCGCGCCATGTTCATCACCTGCGCCGATTCGCGCATCGTTCCCGAGCTGATCACCCAGAGCGAGCCGGGCGATCTGTTCGTGACCCGTAACGTCGGTAACGTCGTGCCGCCCTATGGGCAGATGAACGGCGGCGTTTCCACCGCCATCGAATATGCCGTGGCGGCATTGGGCGTCCAGCACATCATCGTCTGCGGTCACTCCGATTGCGGCGCGATGAAAGCGGTGCTCGACCCCGCCACGCTGGAGCGCATGCCCACGGTAAAAGCCTGGCTGCGCCATGCCGAAGTCGCCAAGACGGTCGTCGCCGACAACTGCGGTTGTGCCGATCACACCACTCTGGGCGTGCTCACCGAAGAGAACGTGGTGGCCCAGCTCGACCACCTGCGCACCCATCCATCGGTAGCCTCGCGCCTCGCCGCCGGTCAGCTGTTCATCCACGGCTGGGTGTACGACATCGAAAGCTGCCAGATCAAGGCGTACGACTCGGAAACCGGCGAGTTCCGCCTGATCGGCGACGGCCCGCTGCCGATGGCGACCCCGCGCGCTCGTTATCCTCAGAGCTGAGTCTGCTCGCTGTGGTTGGGCGCGTGGCCCGCTCCTGCAATGGATCGCGTAACGTCAGCCCACCGCTTCGTGACCGCGATGGTGGATGAAAAGAGCGTCAGCCACGCGCCTCGATCCACCCTGCATCTGTGTGGGAGCGCGCCATGCGCGCGAATCGCGGGCGTGGCCCGCTCCCACGGTGGATCGCACGAGGTCAGCTCACCGCCTCATGACCGCGATGGTGGATGAAAAGAGCGTCAGCCACGCGCCTCGATCCACCCTGCATCTGTGTGGGAGCGCGCCATGCGCGCGAATCGCGGGCGTGGCCCGCTCCCACAATGGATCGCACGATGCCAGCCCACCGCTTCCTGACCGCGATGGTGGATGAAAAGAGCGTCAGCTACGCGCCCCGATCCACCCTGCACCTGTGTGGGAGCGCGCCATGCGCGCGATTCGCGGGCGCTGCCCGCTCCCACAATGGATCGCACGATGCCAGCTCACCGCTTCCTCACCGCGATGGTGGATGAAAGAGCGTCAGCCACGCGCCTCGATCCACCCTGCATCTGTGTGGGAGCGCGCCATGCGCGCGATTCGCGGGCGTGGCCCGCTCCCACAGTGGATCGCACGATGCCAGCTCACCGCTTCGTGACCGCGATGGTGGATGAAAAGAGCGTCAGCTACGCGCCCCGATCCACCCTGCATCTGTGTGGGAGCGCGCCATGCGCGCGATTCGCGGGCGCGG
>NZ_JBQWIF010000027.1:0-75283 GCF_052958135.1 Pseudomonas sp. SZ40
CCTGGTTCGAAGAAGATCACCCGCTGCAGTTGCCCGACGATGTAGTGCTTGTCGCGCAAGGCGTCGACCACCGTCGGCGGCAGGTTCACCGCGTCACGGCCGGCCGGGACATCGGGCAGCATCGCCCAGTCGGCCTCCTGGATCTCGACCATGTGGAAGAGGCCCGGATAGTCGCCATAGGCCATTTCCGCCAGACGGAAGTCAGCGCCCTTGCCGGTGTGCGAGGGGATGGAGTCATCGATGGTCACCGCATTGTGTGCGGCAGCCACGCGGCTGAGGTGAATGAGCTGCTCTTCGGTACCGTAGCGCGGATCGACCTGCAGGCTGATCCGGTCGAAATTGCCGTCCACGGTGGGCGTGTAGGTACGCCCGTGGAGGCCGCCGGAGCGGCGCATCGGCCCGGTATGGATGCCCTGCACGCCCAGTTCCGAGAGCGCGGCCCACAGGCGTTCGTCGCCCAGGGCCTGGAGAACGGAACCCTCGGGCGCGGTGATGATGGCGGCCGGGTAGACGGCGATCCACACCGAAGCCACCGCCGTGACGCTGCGCGGCCGCGCCAGAGCATAGGGATGCTGCCAGAGCCTGGGCTGGCCAGCGTATAGCCGGGCTCGCTGTTTCGCGGTGTGGAGCATGGACTGCTCGACCAGCCAATTCACCTGTTCTTCATCACGCATAGCCATCGCACATCCGGGTCGGGAAGAAGATCGCAGGCCGTTGCAGGCCGTGTGAAAACGTCGCGGGCGAAGGTCAGGCAAGGCAAAAACCAGCGAAAAGCGCAGTTCACGTGCTGCAAATGAGCCTGTTGACTGGGCTGGCATTCCAGCTGGTTTTAACGCCGCATGACCGAGCGCAGTGGTTTTCAAACAGCCTGGTTGGCCTGCACTTCTGTTTCAGAGCCGGTGGGCTGGGCTTTGTTCAGTCTGAATGGCGAGATGGCTGGCGAGGTGGCCGGGCCGGCGAGGATTGCAGCAGCCTCATTGCGCCGGCTGGGTTTGCAGATAAAGCAGCAGGCTGTCGATCTTGTCCTGATCGCCGATGCCCCAGAAGCGCATCTTGTTGCCGGGCACCACCGCCTCGGAGTCCTTGATGAAGGCACTCAGGGTCTCCGGGCTCCAGACCACGGCGGAGTCCTTCATGGCTGGCGAATAGCGGTAGTCGGTTGTGGAGCCCGCGGTTCGCCCCATGATGCCATTGAGCTGCGGGCCGAACGCGGCTCGGGCTCCCTGCCCGACCTTGTGGCAATTGCCACAGTTGCGCTTGAACAGCGCCTCCCCCGTGGCCACGTCTGCCTCGGCGTGAGCCAGGCCCGCAGCCAACAGCGTCAGCAGTAGCAGCAACGGGCGGATCATTGGCTCACCTGCACGGACAGCCAGGCACGAGGGGTATCAGGGAAAGCCAATAGTGGCGTTGTCGGCAAAAGGCTCATCGATGACCTGCATGGAAAGGGACGACGCAGCTGGCAGCGTCACGGGCGCTAGCAGAGCGGTACCACTCTACCCTGCGACATCGCCGATTGCATTGATCTGCGCCTGGTTGTCGAGCGCTCCCACGACGCTCTCTACAACCCTCCGCCATCCGTACGTGAGTACCTCTTGCCGCTGATCGGAGCCTGGGGACCGAGGATGGTGGCCTTGCCGTGCAAGCGCCACGCCATGGAATTCGCGCTGGGGCGACTCGTGGCCTGACCCGGGAGCACAGCGTGGCGGCTATCAGCCGAACATCAGCGAAGCGTGCGCGCCGGTACCCGCTCGCGCACCAGAGCCTACCGCCAGGGCCACCGAGCCCGCAGGCAGCGCTGCATCGCCGCAGGCGAACACGCCGGGAACGCTGGTTTCCTGGATCTCCGACACCTGTATGTAGGAGCCGGTGTTCCCTGCCGTGAGCTGACAGCCAAGCTGGTCGACCAGCGGGCTGTCCAGATGCGTGCGGGTCAGGGTGAACAGACCATCCAGCGCGACCTCGCGGCCGTCCCCCAGGTGCACGTTCGCCCGCTCGCCGCTGATCGCCCGCACCGGCTCAGGCTCCACGACCACACCGCGATTGGCCAGCTGACCCCATTGCTCGGCACTGGGCACGAAAGCCCCGTTGGTGAACAGCGTGGTATGGCCCCAGTCCGGCAGCATCAGGGCATGGTGCATGGACAGCTCGGAAGCGGCCAGCACGCCGATACGCCCTTGATCCAGCTCGTAGCCGTGGCAATACGGGCAATGAAAGATGCTTCGACCCCAGCGTTCGACAAGACCAGGGATGGTTGGCAGTTCATCACGCACGCCGCCCGCGAGAATCAGGCGACGAGCAGGCAAGCGTGCGCCGCTTCGCACCCCGACCACGAAGCCCTCGCCTTCGCGCTGCACGCTGGTGGCACTGTCAGTCAGCCAGTCGGCTGTCGGGTAATCCATGAACTCGGCACGACCATCGGCGGCGATCTCCGCCGGTGGCCGACCGTCCTGCCCGAGAAAACCGTGGGAATGTTCGGCGAAGCGATTACGTCGCTCGCCAGCGTCGATCACCAATACGCGGCGACGCGCCCTTACCAGTTGCAGGCCGGCGGACAATCCCGCGTAACTACCTCCGACGATGATCACGTCATGGCTCATGAATTAACTCCCGTGTATCGACCTCGGCTCGCCCGCGGCCATCACGAAACATCATGAGTTACATGAAGGATTCGGGTCAACACTCGTAACATGGTTCATTACGTAACGGGCCACCGCCCCGGCCAGGAGAATTCAATGAGGAACGACACCCGACTCTCGCGCATGCTGCACGTGTTGATCCATATGGATCGCCACCAGCAGCGCACCACGTCGGAAACCATCGCCAGGATGCTCGAGACCAATCCCGTGGTGGTACGTCGCACCATGGGTCTGCTGCGCGAAAAGGGTTACGTGACCTCGGACAAGGGCCACAACGGTGGCTGGGCACTGGCCAAGCCGCTGCAGCAGATCACCCTGCTGGACATCCACCAGGCGCTGGGAGCGCAGTCGATCTTCAGCATCGGCCTGGCCACCGACCACCCTCAATGCCTGGTCGAGCAGGCGGTCAACGATGCCCTCAGCCAGGCCTTCGACGAGGCCCAGGCGTTGCTGCTGCAACGCCTGGGCGCGATCAGCGTGGCCGATCTCGCCAATGACTTCGAACACCGCTACCAGTCGTTGCCGGCATCCCGGAAAACGCTATGAGCACAGGGAGTTGATCATGGGATGGGTCAGTCGCCCGTTTGGCGGTCGCGATCACCTTCTGCCTCGCGAGGTTTCTCGCAGTAACGGCTCGAGCTGAAACGTCAACAGCCCCTACAGATCGCGAAACAGGTCGTGGGCGTTGAGCAGTGCGTAGGCGATTTCCGGGCGCCGCTCCAGAGCCCGGCGGATGGCCGCAGGAATGGCCTGTCGGGTCTTGCGGCACAGACCCGGGAAGGTCGTTACCTCGATGGCGATACCGCGCATGCTGCGTACTTCGTTGAAGCCAGGGGCAACGTCAACGCGAATGCCCAGTTGCTCGAACATGCGCTGCTGCATGCGCTCGAGGTCTTCCAGGCTGGCGAGATTCTCCAGGCGCTCGAGCAGACGCTTTTCCTCAGCCCTGGTCAGCATCAGGATGCGCTGGTCACCACTGGTGGTTTCCAGCAGTCGTTCACGCTCGCAGTCGCAAGCGCCAGGCGGACAGGGATGGCGGATTGGCGTCGATAGGCTCATGGCCTGCATCATAGCCAGGCTGGCGGCTCATTGGCCATGGCCCCGAGCCGCCATCCCGAACCTGCCGGATCAGGCGCTCAGCCTGAAACGTCCGACCAGCGTATTCAACCCCTGAGCCAGTCGCGCCAGTTCGTTGCACGCCGCGGATGTCTGATCGGCGCCCGAAGCGCTCTGGATCGACAGGTCGCGGATGCTCACCAGGTTACGGTCGACTTCACGAGCCACATGGGCCTGCTGCTCCGAAGCGGTGGCGATCTGCAGGTTGCGCTCGTTGATCATGCCGATGGCATCGACGATCTGCCCCAGGGCGTTGCGCGCCTCATCGGCGACCTGCAGGGTGTTGGTCGCCTCCTGGCTGCTGTTGCGCATGGCCAGCACGGCCTTTTCGGTGCCTGCCTGGATCGCGGCGATCATCTGTTCGATTTCCTGGGTGGAGGCCGAGGTGCGATGAGCCAGGCCGCGGACCTCGTCCGCCACCACGGCGAAACCCCGGCCATGGTCACCGGCTCGGGCGGCCTCGATGGCTGCGTTGAGCGCCAGCAGGTTGGTTTGCTCGGCGACGTTACGAATCACGTCGAGCACCTTGCTGATATCGCGCGCCTGGTTGGCAAGCCCCTGGACCTGATCGGACGCCTCCACCACGTTGCCCGACAGCTGCCGGATCGCCGCCACGGTGCGCGCCACATGCTGGTTGCCGGCATTCGCCGAGAGCGTCGAATCACGCGCCGCGTCGGAAGCACCACTGGCATTGCGCGACACCTCCTCTACCGCCGCACTCATCTGCGTCACGGCAGTGGCGGCCTGGTCGATCTCGGCGTTCTGGTTCTGCAGGCCACGGGTGCTCTCCTCGGTCACCGAGGCCATTTCCTCGGCGGCCGCAGCCAGCTGCGTGGAGGACTCACTGATCTGGCGAATGGCATCGTTGAGGTTCTTGCGCATGGTCGCCTGGGCGGCCAGCAGACGCCCTGCCTCGTCCTTGCCGCTGACCTGCACGGAGCGGGTCAGGTCACCGGAGGCGATGGTCTCGGCACTCAGCAGCGCTTCATTGATCGGTGCGGCGATGGAACGTGTCAGCAGGGTCGCCAGCAACACCGTCAGCAGCACGGCGATGGAGATGGTTACCAGCACCCCGGTGCGGCCATGGTCGTAGGTCTTGCTGGCGGTGATCCCGGCCTGCTTGGCACCCTGCATGTTATAGGCGGTCAGCTCGTCGAGCCGTTGCTGCAGCGCGGTGCCGTCATTGCGCACCTGGCCGTTGGCCAGGTCCAGGGCCTGGGGCACCTGCTTCTGATGCAGCAGGTCGATGATCTGCTGCTGACCGGTCAGATAGGTTTGCGTGCTGGTGCGCACATTGTCGAAAAGGCTTCGTTCGGCAGGGCTCGAGACCAGTTTTTCACCATACTGCTGCAGGGCCTGCTGCAGAGCGGTGCGATAGTTCTGCGCGGCACTTTCGTCGATCGACTTCTGCCCGGCGCTCTCGCCAACGGCAAGCAGCCGCAGGGTTTCCAGGCGAATGTTGAGCAGATCCTTCTGCATCTCGCCGGTGGCCTGAATGCTCACCATCCAGTTGGCTTCGATGTCCTGCTCGGCCTCGTACAGGTCACCCAGTTTGAACAGCGAGAACGCCCCCAGCACGACGACCAGCAAAGTAATGAGGGCGAAACAGAAAGCGGCACGGGGGGCGATATTGAAATCACGAAGGTTCATGGCGGCACCGAATGACTAGAGCGTATTAACCAACCACTCCCTGTCGGCCCAGCGGGACACGCCACCCATTTTTTGGAGGGGGCGCAACTAGACAATAGCAAAGTGACAGTATTGCGCTCATGAACAATATCTATTGCCGACAGACGGAACGTTCGAGGGTGCGCAAGCCCCTCGAACGCCATGCCAGCGAAGGCACTGGCGCTTTATTCTGCAGTCTTTATCATCCGCGACCACGAGTATGGGGAACTCCAGGCCACCGCTGCGGTGTCGAACCCCCGAGTCCGATGTCCGGTGCGCTGCCACCTGGCCCCTCCATCCCATCAAAGGAACGATTGATGAGCATCCACAGCAATGCGGGACGCCTTCCCGACGAGCACAGCCTGGCCAATCTGCCGCGCCTGGTATCACGCTACTACAGCGAACGTCCGGACCCGAGCGACCCCGCACAGCAGGTGGCGTTCGGCACCTCCGGCCACCGCGGCTCTTCCCTGAAGAACAGCTTCAACGAATGGCACATCCTCGCCGTGACCCAGGCGATCTGCGATTACCGTCGCGGCCAGGGCATCGACGGCCCGCTGTTCATCGGCATGGACACCCATGCGCTGTCCGAGCCGGCGTTCGTCTCGGCACTGGAAGTCCTGGCCGCCAACCGCATCGAAACCCGTATCGATGCCGGCTGCAGCGAAACCGCTGGCGAACCCGGTTACACGCCGACCCCGGCGATCTCCAAGGCGATCCTCGACTACAATCGCGGGCGCAGCAGCGGCCTGGCCGACGGTATCGTCATCACCCCGTCGCACAACCCGCCTGCCGACGGTGGCTTCAAGTACAACGCGACCAACGGGGGCCCGGCTGACACCGGCGTCACCAAGTGGATTCAAGAGCGTGCCAACGAACTGCTCGTGGCTGGCCTCAAGGGCGTACAGCGCATCGACTACGCCAGCGCTCTGAAAGCACCGACCACCCAGCGTTACGACTTCATCGAGCATTACGTCGGCGATCTCGAGCAGGTACTCGATCTGCAGGCGATTCGCGGCTCAGGTCTGAAGTTCGCGGTCGATCCGCTGGGCGGCGCAGGCGTGCACTACTGGACACGCATCGCGGAACGCTACGGCCTGCCGCTCGAGGTGCTATCGACGCGCATCGATCCGACCTTCCGCTTCATGCGCGTCGACTGGGACGGCAAGATCCGCATGGATTGCAGCTCGCCCCATGCCATGGCCGGCCTGATCGAGAACAAGGACCGCTTCGACGTGTCCTTCGCCTGCGACACCGACCACGACCGCCACGGCATCGTCGCCCGCTCGGTGGGTCTGCTCAACCCCAATCACTACTTGGCCGTGGCCATCGAATACCTGTTCACCCACCGTCCGCAGTGGGCTGCCCAGGCGGCCATCGGCAAGACCCTGGTGTCTTCCTCGATGATCGACCGGGTCGCCAAGGGCATCGGCCGCGAAGTGGTCGAGGTGCCGGTGGGCTTCAAGTGGTTCGTCGACGGGCTGATCGAAGGCCGCTTCGGCTTTGGTGGTGAAGAGTCCGCGGGGGCTTCGTTCCTGCGCAAGGACGGCAGCGCCTGGTCCACCGACAAGGACGGCATCATCCTCGGCCTGCTGGCGGCGGAGATCACCGCGGTAACGGGCAAGGACCCTGGCGAGCGCTATCAGGCGCTGACCGAGCGTTTCGGCGCCCCCGTCTACCAGCGCATCGACGCCCCCGCCGACCGCGAACAGAAGGCTCGCCTCGGCAAACTGTCCGCCTCTCAGGTGACCGCCAGCGAGCTGGCTGGCCAGCCGATCACCGCGATTCTCACCGAGGCACCGGGCAACGGCGCGGCCATCGGTGGGCTGAAGGTGGTCACCGACAACGGCTGGTTCGCCGCTCGCCCCTCCGGTACCGAAGACGTTTACAAGATCTACGCCGAAAGCTTCGAGGGCGATGCCCATCTGCAACGCATTCAGGAAGAAGCCAAGGCATTGGTAGACAGCGTACTGGCCGGCTGACCGGCTGCGGCCGGCGCCCTATCCGGGGCGCTGGCAGCTTGTCGCAGCACTTCAAACGCCCCGCTGCAGACGTGAAAAACCCCGCCTAGGCGGGGTTCGGGTGCTCACACTCTGCAGTTATGCAGTGGCGCGATAGCCGCCGTCGCGAGTACGACGAGCCCACATCATCTTGGCTGCAGTCGGGTTGATCGGCGCGCCGGTGAAGGTCGGCAGGGTACGGTCGATCCACTGAGCGCCCTGCCCCTTCCAGTTGATCTCGCCGCTGATCAGCTTGCTGTCGCGCATGATCTCATGCAGCAGCGCTTGCACGCGGGTTTCGCAGAATACGGTCTGGCGATCGATCGCCTTCACGAACACCACTTCATCGTCCTTGCGCAACGTCATCAGCAACATCCCATCGGGGCGCTTCTTGAAATCGACTACATGGTCCGGGAGATTTTCGATCAGCTGCTGGATGGCGTATTGCATGGCTCGTACCCTCTATGTGGTGTTTCTTTATGAGAGGGATATTGCAGAGTGCATGCCAGCTTCTGATAAAAACTAAGCTATTGATTTATAAAGATTATTTTTATTTAAAAAGTAATTGAACTATGCATCCTGCACGGTGACCATGTTTCTGTCGTGCAAGATGCAATATCGGGATCATTGGTCCATACGCTATAGATGAGCCATCTGCGCAAAAGTGCCCAAACGCCCGAAAGCGAGGTTTCACCCATGCCGCTACCGGCTCTGATCATCATCGATATGCAACGCGGCATGCTCGAGGCGGCCGCCGGGCAGCGCAACAATCCCGAAGCGCCGGCGCGCGTGGCAGAACTTCTGCTGGCCTGGCGAGAGGCGCAAGCGCCAATCGTGCACGTTCGCCACATATCCAGGTCGCCCGGCTCACCCTTCGCGCCTGGGCAATTTGGCGTCGAGTTTCAGCCTGCGTTGCATCCTTTACCTGGCGAGCACGTGGTCGAGAAGAACGTGCCGGATGCCTTTATCAATTCGGGATTGGAGCGCTGGCTGCGGGTGAGGGATATCAGGTCGCCGGTGATCGTCGGTGTCAGCACCAACAACTCCGTGGAAGCAAGCGCACGCACGGCGGGTAATCTGGGTTTCAGCACCTACGTGGTGGCCGATGGCTGCTTTACCTTTGCCAAGACCGACTATAACGGTGTGCTGCGCAGCGCCGATGACGTGCATGCCATGGCGCTGGCCAACCTGCACGGCGAATACGCGCAGGTGATCAGTTGCCGTGAAGCGCGAGAGCTGCTCATCGAGCCCTGACACCGAAACGCACCGTGCAATACCCCCCGACTGCAGAGCACCCACAAGGACCGATCATGCTCAAGACAACCCGTACGACCCTGCTATTCACTTCCGTGTTTGTCACCACCATCCTGCCTGCTCAGGAGCTGCCGCGCCCGTCACCGGAGCAAGCGACCCAGGCAATTCTGGAGATGATGCAACTTGTTGATGAGCTCGGCGGGCAGGCCAGCGTAAAGCTGGGTACCTGCATCCCCGCAGTCGAGGCCGAACACGAGGGGCAGATCGCCTGCACCGTAGCAGTGGTAATGGGCGCCGGCAGCAGTGAGACACAGGCGGATTTTTACCGCCAGGGACAGAAATGGGTCGCACAACCCAGCGTCTCCCAGGACGAACTGCCGTTCCCGGATCCTGCCCTTTGAAACCTACAGTCATTTCATTGATAGCGGGGTTGGCCATGTCGGCATCTGCAGCGGAACACGTTCAAGAGGGCCAGGTCTGGCACTACCAGACGCGAGCAGGGGAAGAGTCTTCGCAGCTTTATATCGTGCAGATCGATCGGCACGAGAAGCTCGGGCCGATCTACCACATTGCCCTGGACGGCCTGAAACTCAGGAATCCAAATATTGAAGGTGGCCTGCAGACCGACCTGCCTCACCTTCCCATTGGCGAGGCCGCATTGCAGAGCAGCGTGACGCAGCTGATCAGCTCGGGCGCACCCATGCCTGATATTTCCGAGGGTTACGGGCACTGGAAAGCCGCGTTCGACGCAGGCGAAGGCGGCATTTTCACCATCCCGGTCGGGCAGGCCGTGGGCTACATAGAAGAAATCGTGAACCAGTAGCAGAGGCGCATGGCTTCAATGCAGAAGCCATGCGCCGTCACGTCAGAAGCGCGGCTTGAGCGCTTTCCAGCTCGGGTCGTACTTCTGCATCTGGGTCACGTCGTTGCGCGAACGAATGCCGCAGGTCAGGTATTGGTCATTGAGCTTGGCCAGTTGATCGTAATCCAGCTCGACGCCCAGGCCGGGTGTGCGGGTGACCTTCACGCAGCCATCGACGATCGGCAGCTTGCCGCCCTTGATCACTTCCTCATCCGGCTCCTGCCAGGGGTAATGGGTATCGCAGGCGTAGGACAGGTTCGGAACGGCGGCGGCCACGTGGGTCATGGCCATCAGGCTGATCCCCAGGTGCGAGTTGGAGTGCATGGACACGCCCAGACCGAAGGTGTCGCACATGCGCGCGAGGATCTGCGTATCACGCAGGCCGCCCCAATAGTGGTGATCGGCGAGCACGATCTGCACGCTGTTCAGCGCCACGCTGCGGCGGAACTCGTCGAAATCGGTGACCACCATGTTGGTCGCCAGGGGAATGCCGGTGCGCTTGTGCACCTCGGCCATGCCTTCCAGTCCGGGGCACGGGTCTTCGTAATACTGCAGGTCATCGCCCATCAGCTCGGCCATGCGCAGTGAGGTTTCCACCGACCAGTTGCCGTTGGGGTCGATACGCAGTGGCGTGCCGGGGAACGCCTGACGCAGCGCCTTGATGCAGGCGACCTCGTGTTCCGGGCCGAGCAAGGTACCCGCCTTGAGCTTGATGCTCTTGAAGCCGTTCTCCTCGATCATGGTGCGTGCCTGGGCAACGATCTGCTCGGGGCTGATGCCCTCCCCCCAGCGGTCCGGCTTGTAGGGCGAACCCACATGCTCGGCGTACTTGAGGAACAGGTAGGCGCTGAACGGCACCTCGTCGCGCACCGCGCCACCCAGCAGATCGACCAGAGGCATGCCCAGAGAACGGGCCTGCAAATCGAGAAAGGCCACTTCGAAGGCCGAATAGGCGTTCGCTACCTGCTTGCTCGGGTGCGAGCCAGGGGCCAGCTCGGCGCCAGCAGTGCCTGGCTTCAAAGCGGCGACGGTTTTCACCACACGGGCACGCAAGCCATTGAGGTCGAACGGATCGAGCCCGACCAGCGACTCCTGCATGGCCTGCAACACGCTGAGCACCGGCGCATCGCCATAGCTTTCACCGAGACCGATGTAGCCGTTGTCGCTTTCCACTTCGATGATCGAACGCAGGGCATAGGGTTCATGGATACCGCTGGCGTTGAGCAGCGGTGCGTCACGGAACGCAATCGGCGTTACGCGTACGTGTTTGATCCTCATGATTGGAACTCCTTGAATCTTGCAGGATTACTGCGCCGGTCGGGCCGACGCAGACGTTGTCTCAGGCTGGCGACGCCGCCGGTTTGGGGCTCACACCGTTGCCGCTGCCTTTGGCGCTTTTGCTGGTCTTGGTCATGAACACCAGGATGCCGGCGATCAGCGAAACCACGGCCAGACCGATCAGGCCGCCTTCGATGGAGCCGGTGTGCTCTTCGAGGTAACCGAAGGTAGCCGGGGCCACGAAGCCGCCCAGGCTGCCCACCGAGTTGATCAGGGCGATCACCGCTGCGGCGATACGCGCATCCAGGTAGGCCTGGGGAATCGGCCAGAACAGTGAAGACGCCGCCTTGAAGCCAATGGCCGCGAAGCAGATGGCGATGAAGGAGAAGATCGGCCCGCCGGTGGTGGACATGAACAGCCCGAACGCGGCGATCACGAAAGCGGCCGAGGCCCATGCCTGCTGCCATTTGTAGCGCGCAGCCAGGCTGGCGAAGGCGTACATGGCGGCCACCGAGATGATCCACGGCACCGAGTTGAACAGGCCAACCTGCATATCATCCAGCCCGCCCATGGAGCGGATGATGCTCGGCAGCCAGAAGGTGCAGCCGTAAATGGTCAGCGAGATCGAGAAGTACAGGAAGCAGAACAGCATGATCTGCGGGTCGCGCAGCAGCTTGAACACCGAGTGCTTGACCGCGCCGGTCTCCCCCGCTGCCAGTTGGCGCTGGCGCTGCTCTTCATCGATGCAGTCGGTCAGCGCCTGGCTTTCCTCACGGGTCAGCCATTTGGCGTCCTTGGGCAGCGAATCCAGCCAGAACCACACGAAACCACACAGCACGACCGAGAACATGCCCTCGATGAAGAACATCCACTGCCAGCCCTTCATGCCCAGACCATCGATCTGCAAGAGCAGGCCGGACAGCGGGCCGGAGATGATCGACGCGATGGCCGAGCCACTGAGGAAGATGGCCATGGCCTTGCCGCGCTCACCGGCGGGCAGCCATTTGGTGAAGTAATACACCACGCCCGGGAAGAAGCCGGCCTCGGCGACGCCGAGCAGGAAGCGCAGGATGTAGAACCAGGTTTCGTTGGGCACGAAAGCCATCGCGGTGGCGACGATGCCCCAGGTGAACATGATGCGGGTCAGCCACACCTTGGCACCGTAGCGCTGCAGGAGCATGTTCGACGGCACTTCGAACAGCGCGTAGCCGATGAAGAACAGGCCGGCACCCAGGCCGTAGGCCGCGGCACCGATACCCAGATCGGTTTCCAGGTGGCTGCGGACGAAGCCGATGTTCACCCGGTCGATGTAGTTGACGATGAACATGACCACGAACAGCGGCAAGACGTGGCGTTTCACTTTCGAGACCGCGCGGGCGACAACCTGCGGGTCGGCTGAACTCTGGACGTTATTCAATTGGGGCGACTCCCGATCATTGTTTTTGTGGGATACGCCGATCATGTACGCGGGCATTGATCCCGTCTAATCTAGATTGGTATTGGATTGATACCCGGATTAAATCAATGTTCGAGCTCGCTCAACTGCGCTGCTTCACCACCGTCGCCACCGAACTCAACTTTCGCCGTGCCGCCGAACGGCTGAACATGACCCAGCCACCGCTGAGCCGGCAGATCCAGTTGCTCGAGCACAGCCTCGGGGTCGAGCTGTTTACCCGCAGCACGCGCAGCGTCGCGCTCACTGCCGCTGGCCGGGCGTTTTTCATCGAAGCCCAGCATCTCCTCGAACGTGCGCATCAGGCAGCCGCCTCGGCACGGCGCTTCGCGGCAGGCGATATCGGTTCGGTGAGCATCAGCTTCGTCGGCAGCGCGGTGTACGAATTCCTGCCCAAGGTGATCGCCGAGGCGCGGCTCAATCAACCCCAGGTGAAGATCTCCCTGAGCGAGATGAATACCCACCAGCAGCACGAAGCCCTACGCACCCGCCGTATCGACCTGGGTATCGTGCGCCAGCCATTGCTGCAACCAGGTTACGAAAACGAGTGCCTGGTGCGTGAGCCGTTCGTGCTGGCCATCCCGAGTCAGCATCCATTGGCCAACACGGCCCGCGTCAGGGTCGAGGACCTCGATGGTGCCCCGTTTCTGATGTATTCCCATGCCGCCTATCCACCCTTCAACGAACTGCTCACCGGCATGTTCCGCTCGGCCGGAGTGGCTCCGGAATACGTGCAGTGGCTGGGGTCGTCGCTGACCATTCTGGCGCTGGTCAACGCCGGCATGGGCCTGGCCCTGGTGCCGCGCTGCGCCACCAACGTGGTGTTCAAGGACGTGACCTTTCGCGAGATCGACCTGGGCAACGGCATTCAGAGCGAGCTGCACCTGACCTGGCGCAGCAACAACGACAACCCGGCCTGCATGATGCTGCTGGAAGCCATTCGGGCGGCGGTGGCTGCCGAGATGAACGGAGGCTGAGCGCTTTCTTGAGCCTGCGGTTGCGCCAAGCGCAGCCCGGGCCACGGACCCGGGCTGCGCTTGGTGGCCAGCTCTGGATGCTTACTTGGCGAACAGCAGACTCATGTCCTTGAACGCCTTGAACTCCAGCGCGTTGCCGCACGGGTCGAAGAGGAACATGGTGGCCTGCTCGCCGACCTGGCCCTTGAAGCGTACGTAGGGTTCGATCACGAACTGGGTTTCGCGGGCACGCAGACGGTCCGCCAGCGCTTCCCACTCCTCCCAGCCGAGGATGATGCCGAAGTGCGGGACCGGTACGTTGTGACCGTCCACGGCGTTGGTGTGCGCGGACTCCTGGGACGCGGTCTTGGGGTGCTCGTGGATCACCAACTGGTGGCCGTAGAAATCGAAGTCCACCCAATGATCCGAAGAGCGGCCTTCTGGCAGCCCGAACACGTCGCCGTAAAAGGTGCGTGCGGCGGGCAGGTCATAAACGGGAATAGCGAGGTGAAAAGGGGAAAGGCTCACGGTTGGTCATCCTCTGGCATGTTTTTCTGGTGACCATGTTGACGCTTGCCGCTGTGCCTGGAAAGCGGATATCTTTTGATTCGAGCTCAAATAATTTCGATCAATGGACCGATATGCTGCGCGAATTGAAAACCTTTTTGACTGTCGTTCGTTGCGGTACTTTCGCTGCAGCGGGCAAGCAGGTGGGCCTTACCCAATCGGCGGTCAGCGCGCAGATCAAGAACCTGGAAGACGCGGTCGGACTGTCGCTCTTCGATCGCACCGGGCGCACCGCCACACTCAATCAGGCAGGCGCCCGTGCCGTGCCATTGGCGGAAAAGATCCTGGAACAGTTCAGCCTGATGGGCACCCCCGAGCGGATCGAGGATTACCGTGGCGAGCTGCGCATCGGCGCCATCAGCACCGTGCAGTCGTGCCGGATGCCGGCGATCCTGTTGAAATTGCGCGAAAAGGCCCCCGGCATCGAAGCCAAGCTGGTTCCCGGAGTCTCGCTGGATCTGCTCAACCAGGTAGACAGCGGCGAAATCGATCTGGCCATCATCATCCGCCCGCCGTTCCAATTGCCCAAGGAGCTTGAGCTGGAGCTGGTCGAAAGCGAACAGTTCGTGCTGATCGCCCCCCTGGGGACGACGATCAAGGACCCACTGAAGATGCTGACCGAGCATGCTTTCGTCCGCTACGACCGCAGTTCCTTCGGCGGCAGGCTGGTCACCCAGTTCATCCGCAAGCACAGGATCCAGCCCCGTCAGGTGCTGGAGCTGGATGAGCTGGACGCGATCGTGAAAATGGTCGAAAGCGGCCTGGGCATCTCACTCATTCCGCGGGCGGGCCTGTGGGTCGAGAACCCGGCGAAGGTGCAGATCGTTCCCCTCGAAGACAAGGCGTTCCACCGGGATCTGGTGCTGATTTCCCGCTATGGTTCCCGGCAATCCCCAGCCCAGAAACTGTTCCGGGCGTGTGTCTTGGGCCTGACCGACGGCAGCTAGCCCGACCTGCTTCGGCGTCGGCCGCCGCACAACGCAGCGGCATCGAGGCCTTCGACTCACGCCGCAACCTGTCGTCAGGCCGCAATCACACCCACTGATCGTTGCGCTTGCGACGAACCCGGAACATGGTCGGCAGGATCAGGCCAGCCAGCAGGCCGGCACCGGCGATGCTGCCGCCGTAGATCATGTAGCGCATCAGCACTTCCTTCTGCTCGCTGCCCAGCTGAGCCTGGGCTTCACGCAGCTCCGAACGCGCCTGACTCAACTCGATATCCAGCGCGCTGCGGCTGGCCTCGAGCTCGTCGATCAGGGTCTTGCGCGAATCCAGGGTCTCCTGCATGCCTTGCACGCGGGTTTTCCAGGTGTCGTTGATGCCTTCGAGCTCGGTGCTCAACTCGGTCACCTTCTGCTCGAGCGCCGGCAGCCGCTCGGCCTGGCCGGGCACCTCTTGCAGGTCACGGTTGGCGATCCATACGGCATCGCCGTTCTCGCCGCGAACCTGGCTGTAATCGCCCTGGGTGCGCAGCAGTTGCACACGCATGCCGGAACTCAGGGTACCGACAATGCGGTAGCCATCGGTCGGGCCACTGCGCACGTAGGTGTTCAGACTGTCGCTGACCCAGCGCACGTCATCGCTGGTCTGTTGCGCGTGGGCCGGTGCCGCGATCAGCAGCAGACCGGACAGCAGTGAGGCCCCGAGCACGCGAAGTGGCGGCAGGGAAAAGGATGCGGAAAACGGGCGGGCTAGGGACATAAAAACGATCTTCACTCGGCGGTGGAACACAATGCGACGCAGCGCGCTAACGTCGGCCAGATGAATTGTTGTGGGGCTCGGCAGGGTCGCGTAACTGGCGCAACGCCATGCCTCTCGCCCGGTTTGGCCGACTGCTGAAAGACCGCGGTGAATCGGGCAGGTTCCTCAACACCCGGTAGATCGGCCAACGCAGGAAGCTCGGCATGCGCTGCCGGTTGCCGGGGCTGGCAAAAGGCAATCACGGCATGACCAGGGCGCGCTGGCACTGTTAGGATGCCCCCTCAATCGACGTGGAAGTGTTATGGCGGTCAAGGGAGCAGGAAACAGTGGCAGGTCGACGCAAGGGGTAACCCTGATCGATGTGGCCAAGGCAGCGGGTGTGGCGCCGATGACCGTGTCACGGGCACTCAACAACCCCGATCACGTCAAGAAGGCGACCTTGCTCAAGGTGCGCAAGGCCATCGAGGACACCGGTTACGTGCGCAATCTGGTGGCCGGCGCCCTGGCCAGCAATCGCAGCCATCTGGTCGCAGTGATCGTCCCCATCCTCACCAACCCGATCTTCTCCGACACCTTCCAGGCCATCGCCGACCGCCTGAGCCAATCCGGCTATCAGGTGCTGCTGGGTATGTCCGGCTACCAGCCCGATCAGGAGCAGGAACTGCTCGAAGTGATCCTCAGTCGCCGGCCGGACGGCATCATCCTCACCGGTACCCTGCACACCGAAGCCAGCCGCCGCCGACTGCGCGCCGTGGGGGTTCCCGTGGTGGAAACCTGGGACCTGACCAGCGACCCCATCGACATGCTGGTGGGCTTCTGCCATGAAGATATCGGCCGCGATGTAGCCCGCCATCTGCTGGGCAAGGGCTACGCCGACTTTGCCACCCTGGGGGTCAACGATCCACGTGGCCAACGACGGCTCAATGCCTTCGTCGAAGAGCTGCAGGTCAATGGCATACACGAGGTGCCGGGCGAACGCATCGAGGGCGTACCGACGCTGGAGCATGGCCGCAGCGGCCTGCGCAAACTGCTCGCCAACCCGGCACGGCCGCTGGTGGTGGTCTGCAGCTCGGACACCCTCGCCCACGGCGTGCTGACCGAAGCGCTGGCACAGGGCATCCGTGTGCCCGAAGAAGTGGCGGTGATGGGGTTCGGCGACATGAACTTCGCTGCCCATACCCACCCCGCGCTGTCGACCGTGAAGATCGATGGCAAGGTCATGGGCGATGCCGCCGCCAGCGCCCTGCTCGATCGCTTGCTGGGTAACGGTGATGAGATCGTGCAGCGCGATATCGGCTATCGACTGATAGACCGGCAAAGCACTCGCTAACTCGACGCTTCCCTGCAAACCCTCGTTGCAGAGGGCTTGCCGCCCGTTGAAGCCTGGCTAACGGAGAAAATCCACTTGTCAGCCTCGTCCGCCATGCACTACGGTGAGCCGCAAAATGGTTGCGCTACCATAAAATCGTTCAGGCGCATCCACGAACGAGAACCGTCATTCGCGAGCGTCCAGATGGACGCTCGCACAGGCATGACCGCGATACAGGAGAAGCACGCATGCAGATCGTCATGGTCGGCGAAGCCGCCACCCACCGGGATGAAATCGCCGCCGAACTGGGCTTCGAGGCCGACTACCTGGCCTTGCCGCGGGAAGCTCACGAATCGCCGGAGTGGGACGAGCAGATCGACGGTGCCGATGTGCTCGTCGCCATGCGCTTCAAACGCCCGAACAAGGCCGAAGTACCGCGCTTTCGCCTGCTCCATGTCCCAGGTGCGGGCCTGGATGGCATCGATTTTTCGCTGATGCCAGCAGGCAGTGTGGCCTGCAACGTGTTCGAGCATGAAATCCCCATGGCCGAATATGCCCTGGCGAGCATGCTCGAACATGAAGTGGGCCTGGCCGCCGCCCGTGCCAGCTTCGACAGCGAGCGTTTCGCATCCGCCTACCTGGGCCGCAAGCCACGCGGCGAGCTGTATGGCAAAACCGTCCTGATCGTTGGTTTCGGGCGCATCGGCCAGGCCGTGGCGGTACGTGCCCAGGCCTTCGGGCTGAAGGTCATCGCCCTCTCCTCCCGCGCCCTCAACGGCCAGTTGAAGGGCCCGTGCCATGAGGCGTATACACCATCGCAGATCAACGAAATCCTGCCCCGCGCCGACTACGTGGTGTTGTCGTGCCCGCTCGATGATGAAACCCGGGGCTCGTTCGGCGCAGATCAGTTCCAGGCCATGAAAGACGACGCCGTGCTGATCAATATCGCTCGCGCTGCGGTGGTCGACGAAGACGCGCTCTATCAGGCCCTGCTCGACAGGCAGATCGCCAAGGCGTTTCTCGATGTCTGGTACGCCTATCCGGCAGGCAGCAGCGACAGCGTGGCGCCGGCCCGACACCGCTTCGAGGAGCTGCCCAACGCCTTCTGCACGCCGCACATCTCCGGCTGGACCCATGGCCTGTTCGAACGCCGCTACGCCTTCATCGCCGCCAATATCAGGCGTCTGAAAAGTGGCGAGAAGCTGCATAACGTCGTCTACGGCGAGGCTTGAGGACAGCTCCATGAAAATTACCAGAATCGACACCACCCGCCTGAAGAGCCTGCCCAACCTGATCTGGGTCGAGGTGCATACCGACGACGGCCAGGTCGGTCTCGGCGAGACCTTTCGCGGCTCGGAGGCCGTGGAGGCCTACATCCACTCGATCTCCGCCGGCATGCTGCTGGGCAAGGACCCGTTGCAGATCGAACGGCACAGCAAGACCCTGCTGCGCGGCTACCTCGGTTTCAATGGTTCCGGCGTGGAAACCCGCGCGGCCTCGGCGCTGGATATCGCCCTCTGGGATATCTTCGGCCAGGCGGTGAACCAGCCCATCTACCAGCTGCTCGGCGGTCTCGCCCACGACAGCATGCGGGCCTACAACACCTGCGCCGGTGGCAATTTCAACACCGGCGGCGAACAGCGTCGCACCATCGCCAAGGGCGAGGCCAGGGTCAGTGAACGCTACGACGACCAGGTCGCCTTCATCGAATGCCCCGACGAGCTGGCCCAGAGCCTGATCGAAGACGGCTTCAGCGCCATGAAGATCTGGCCTTTCGATGCCTTCGCCATGGCCAGCGGCGGCCAGTACATCAGCTCGGCGGATATCAGGAAGGGCCTCGAACCCTTCGAAAAAATCCGCAAGGCAGTCGGTGACCGCATCGAGCTGATGTGCGAATTCCACTCGTTGTGGAACACCACCACGGCGCTGGCCATCGCCCGTGAACTGAAGGACTACAACATCTTCTGGTCCGAAGACCCGATCAAGATGGACTCCGTGCAGGGCCTGGCCGATTACCGCCGCCTCAGTGGCCTGCCGGTGTGCGGCAGCGAAACCCTGGCGACGCGCAGTTCGTTCCGCGACTTGCTGGCCGCCGATGCGCTGGACTACGTGATGCTGGATCTGTCCTGGTGCGGCGGCATCAGCGAAGCCAAGAAAGTCGCCGCCCTGGCCGAGGCCTACCAGAAACCCATCGCCCCCCACGACTGCACCGGGCCCGTGGTGCTGATGGCCTCGCTGCACCTGGGGCTGTCCAGCCCCAACGCGATCTTCCAGGAAGTGGTGCGCGCCTACCTGGCCGGTTTCTATCAGGACCTGGTGACCACCCTACCCGTCGTGCAGAACGGCTTCATCCTGCCGCCGGCCGGCGCCGGCCTGGGCACCTCGCTGAACCCGCGCCTGCGTGATCGGGCGGACTGCGCGGTACGTACCTCGCAGCTCTGAGCATCCCGTTACTTGCCGGACAGCACCCGCTGCTCCGGCTCAACCGGGCGCCCATTGCACAGCGCCACCAGCAGCGCCAGGGCCGGGAAAGCCCCACCGATCAGCGCGGCGCCCTGCCAGCCGAAGCTTTCGTAGATGGGGCTGGCGATCGCCGAACCCGTGGCGCCACCAATGAAGATGCTGGTCATGTACAGCGCATTGAGCCGCGCCCGGCTGTTCTGCTCCAGGGCATACACCTCGCGCTGGCCCAGCACCATGTTCAGTTGCACGGCGAAATCCAGCAGCACGGCACACAGCACCAGGCCGATCACCCCGGCCAGCGGGCTGGCCAGAGTCAGCGCGAAAGACAGCGGCGCGAGCGTCAAGGCCACCAGGGTTGCACGACGGGTATGGCCGGCATCGGCCAGGCGACCCGCTAGCGGCGCGGCGATCGCCCCGATGGCGCCGACCAGCGCGAACAGCGCCACATGGCTCTGGCTGAAGCCGTAATGGCGCACCAGTTCGAGGGGAGCCAACGTCCAGAACAGGCTGAACGAGGCGAACATCAGGCCCTGATACAACGCTCGCTGACGCAGCGTCGAATAGCGCCGCAACAGGCCGAACAGCGACAGCAGCAGGTGACCGTAATGGCCACGGTTGTCCGGTGCATGACGGGGAATGGTGGTGGCGATCACCACCACGATGCCCAGCATCATCGCTGCCGCGCAAAAGTACACCGCACGCCAGCCGAAGTATTCGGCGATCAGGCTGGCGACCGGGCGCGCCAGCAGAATACCCAGCAGCAGCCCGGCCATGATGTTGCCCACCACGCGACCACGGGTGGCCTCAGGCGCCAGATGGGCAGCCAGGGGAATCAGCATCTGCACCGACACCGAACTCAGGCCGACCAGCAGCGACAGGCCGAGAAACAGGCCCGGCGATGACGACAAGCCAGCGGCCAGCAGGCAGACCATCGCGGCCAGGGTGGTCAGCAGCATCAGCCGACGGTTCTCCAGCAGATCGGCCAGCGGCACCAGAAACAGCAGGCCTACCGCGTAACCGACCTGGGTCAGGGAAACGATCAGGCTGGCCTTGTGCATCGACAGGCCCACCGAGGGAGCGATCAGTTCGATGATCGGCTGGGCGTAATAGAGATTGGCGACGATGGCGCCGCAACAGAAGGCGAACAGCAGCACCAGCGCGGGCGGCAGGCTGTGGTGTTCGCGTGAAGTGGATGCGTTCATGGTTACCTCGGGGGTGAATCGGCGTGCACCGCGCGAATCGTCGGCCTATGGAACAGATGGGATGCCCGGCAATGCCATGGCCTCGGGCCGATGACATCGGATCACGCACCGGCAAGGCGACGCTCGCCCATCGAACAAGCTCGCGACGGGCGGTGACTCTAGCTCAACGCGGGCAATACACATTGCATATGCGTCGTCTGCCAGAGCGGATCTGCTTCCACATCCACCACAGCGAAGCCCTGCCGCTCCCAGAAGCGGATAGCCCCCGGCAGGAAGGGATGGGTATGCAGATAAAGTACCTGCACGCCGGCGGCAGCGGCGTGCTCGCGCAGCCGCTCGTACAGCGCCTTGGCCAGACCGCAACGGCGCAAGTGCGGAGCCACGAACAGACGCACGATTTCCACGGTCCGGCGCCCGACATAATCGAGCTGCGCGAAACGATGGTCATAGGGCAGATAGCCAATGGCTGCGACCACGTCGCCCGCACTGCGCGCCAGCCAGAAACGACCGTCCTGCCCATTCAGGTAGACCCGCTCGAAGTGCTGCAGATCTGCCGGCAGCACCCTTGCATCGAGCATGGGAAAGATTTCCGCGCGGGCGGCCATGACGAAATCGATTACCGCGCCAATGTCGTGCGGACCGACTTCGGCGATCTCCAACGGTGATACCTGCATGGGGTTCCTTCAACGGCTCAGGCAGCATCTTCCAGCTTCGCAGCCGGCAAAGCCGCCCCGAATGGGCGGGCAACATAGCCCGCTCGGCGTGACCACGCAACGGTCACCCGCCGCGGGTCACCTCAGCGCGCCTGAACCAGGCGGCGGCTGATGAAGCTGAACACCAGCACCAGCAGAATCAGCGCACCGGTCGCGACCTGCTGCCAGTAGAAATTCCAGCCAATCAGCAACAAGCCATTGGCCGTGACGTTGAGGAACAGAACCCCCAGCAGCGTGCCAGCGATATTCGCCCGCCCCCGGCGATTCAGCGTGGTTCCGATGAACACCGCGCCAATGGCATTCATCAGAAAGGCATTGCCGGACATCGGTACGTAGGCGTTCACCGACATCGTCAGCACGATGCCAGCCACCGCACTGGCGAATGCACTGGCGATGAACACCAGCGCAGCGACGCGCGACAGGCACAGCCCCGAGTAGCGAGCGACCAGAGGCTGAGTACCCAACGCCAGAACCTCACGACCAAAGCGCCCGCGCGCCAGCAGCACGCCATACGCCAGGGCCAGCAACGCCACCAGGAGCAGCGGCAAGGGAATCCCCAGCAAGGGATCGACGAGAGCACCAGGTCGCACGGCGGCCGCCAGGTAAATCGGTTGCCCGCCCTCCGACAGCAGTTGCTGCACGCTGGTGCCGATGAACAACGTGCCCAGCGTGGCCAGAAACGGGGAAATGCCCAGCCCCGCGATCAGTCCGGCATTGAACAGGCCGGTAAGGCTGCCGGCCAGCAGTCCCCCCAGCACCGCCACGCTGAATCCGTGGCCGGCATTGAGCAAAACTACGAAGGCCAGTGCCGAAAAATCCAGCGCCGTGCCCACCGACAGATCGATGCCCCCGGCCGCGATGGCATAGGTCATGCCCACCGCGACGATGGCCAGCAACACGAAGTTGTTCAGCAGCAGGCTGGTCAGATTGCCCGAACTGAGGAAGCCCGGCGCCTTCACGGCAAAGAACGTCAGCACCGCCAGGAAGGCTATCGGCAACAACAGGCGCACCAGCAATGCGACCAACGACGGAGCGCCACGCCCCAGGCGCTCGCCCCTGACAATCGAATCGCTCATCTCAGGCCTCCCGACCGCGCAGCAGGCTGGATGCCGCGACCACCGCCAGGATCAGCACGCCCTGCACGCCATTGACCCAGAAACTGGAAATATTCAATAGCTGGAAGCCGTTGATCAGGCAGCCCACCAACAGCGTGGCCAACAGGGTTCCGGAGATGCTCGGCTGCAGCCGGCGCGAGAAAATCACGCCCAGAAACGCAATGGCGACCACCGGTAGCAGCATGTCTGCGGAGCCGGTGGTGCTGCCACTGAACCAGGCCGAGGAACAGAACGCCGCCAGGCTGCCGCACAGGCCGCTGATCAGATAGCTGCCGAGCACATAGCGAGGGACCGCGATCCCTGCAGCGGTGGCTGCCTCCGGGTACTCCCCCACCGCATAAAGCCGCAGACCGAAGGGCGTGTACTGCACCAGCACCAACAGGATCGCCGCCACCACCGTCAACACCCAGGCCAGCGCCGGAACGCCCAGCGGCTCGGCAAAGCTCAACCAGTCGAGCAGCGCGGATTCGGTCGGCAACACGGTGTTTTCGGTAAGCACCAGCTCCAGCCCGGCGATCAGGTTCATGCTCGCCAGCGTCGCCAGCAAGGCAGGCAAGCGCAGCCCTACCACCAGGGCGCCGTTGAGCAGTCCGATGGCCAGCCCGCAGGCCAGCGTCAACGCAACGGCGCTCGCAGCACCATAGCCCGCATTGTTGAGGGTCGCGTAGACCGCCGCGCAGAGGCCGAGGTTGGCCGCCAGGGAAAGGTCCAGCCCACCGGATACGACATTGGAACCACCGCCGATGACCACCACCGTGAGGCCGAAGGCAAGAATGCCGAGAATCGCCGACTGGGTGAGGACGTTGAGCAGGTTGCCCAGCGACAGAAAGTTCGGCGCGCTGATGGCAAGCCCCAGCAGAATGGCGGCGAACGCCAACGATGCGCCGCTGCGCAACAGGCTGACAGCGAAGCGTCGCGGCAGCGCGGGTGTCGAGACGTCAGATAGCGATGGCATGGGGCGACAATTCCTGTAGGGGCTCGGTGATGCGCTCGGCGCCGGTGGCCACGGCGAGCAGGCGGTCGCTGTCGGCTTCACCGGCAGCGAAGGTCGCGGCGAGCGCGCCGCGGTGCATGACGTGAATGCGGTCGCACAGCCCCAGCAGCTCGGGAAGATCGGACGACAGGATCAATACCCCGGCGCCCTCGCTCACCAGTTCGCCGATAAGCCGGTAGATCTCCACCTTGGCACCGATGTCGATGCCCACGCTGGGCTCGTCGAGCAGATAGAGGCTGGACTGGCGTGCGAACCACTTGGCCAGCGCCACCTTCTGCTGATTGCCACCACTTAGCTGGCGCAGCGCGCTCTGCGTGCCAGCGGCCTTAATCCGCAGGCGGCCGATCAGCGCCTCGCTGGTCCGACGCTCGACACGCCGACGCAGCAGCCCGAACCAACTGAAGCGGCCCAGGCTGGCCAGGGTGATGTTCTCCTGCACGCTCAGGTCCAGCGCGATGCCTTGCCTGCGACGCTCCTCGGGCAGCAGGGCGATACCGTTGCGCACGGCCTGGGAAGTACCGTGCAGACGCTGCACACGGCCATCGATGCGTACCTCGCCGCGCTCAGGGGGCAGCAGACCGAACAGGCCCCTGAGCAGCTCCTTGGCCCCGGAGCCGACCAGGCCGGTAAGGCCGACGATCTCGCCGCGGCGTACCTGCAGGTCGATGTCCTTGTAAGCTGCGCCACGACCAAGTCCGCGTACTTCCAGCAATGCCTTGCCCGGCGTGGTGGCCGCTTTGGGATAGAGCTCGCCGACCTCGCGGTTGACCATCAGCCGGGCGATGCTGTCGAGCGTGGCGCTGCGTGGATCGACCTCGGCCACGTCACGGCCATTGCGCAACACCGTGACCCGGTCGCACAGCGCCTCGATTTCCTGCAGATAGTGAGAGATGTAGATGATCGTAAGCCCCTCGCGGCGCAGCCGTTCGACGATGCGCAGCAACCGTTCCACCTCGCGCTGCACCAGAGCGACGCTCGGTTCGTCGAACACCAGCACACGCGGTTTGCTGATCAGCGCCCGGGTAATCTGCACCAGTTGCTGCTCGGCATTGCCCAGCTCGCCGATCAGTGCGCCACCGGGGAGACGCAGGTCGAAATAATGGCGCAGCAGACGCTCGGCTTCACGCTGCTGCGCGCGGCGGTCGAGCAGTGGCCCGCGGCGCAGCTCCTGGCCGAAGAACAGCGCCTCGCCGATGCTGAAGCTAGCGGGTAGCAGGCGTTCCTGATGGATGAACTGCACACCCAGGCGCTCGACCTGACGAGGGCTGAAATGGCTGTAAACCTGGCCATTGACGAGCAGGCTGCCCGCATCGGGTCGATGGATGCCAGCCAGGACCTTGATCAGGGTCGACTTGCCAGCGCCATTCTCCCCGACCAGCCCGTGCACGGTGCCACTGGCCACGCGCAGACTGGCACCGTCGAGGGCGCGGGTTGCGCCGAACTGCTTGACGATGCCCCGCAGCTCCAGAGCGATGTCACCTTCAGGCTGCGGACGGGGTTCGAGCGCGCTCATCAAAGCCCTCCCACACGGCAAAGGAGCCGGCTCACTGATCGCCCCGCAGTTGCCGCACCTGATCGAGGTTGGCATGGGTCGTCAGCAGCGTCGGCACATGGGTTTCCTTGGGCAGGTCACGCTGCCCGGCCAGGTAACGCGCCACGTTCTGCACCGCCGTCCTGCCGATCAGCTCCGGCTGCTGCGCGACCACTGCGCCGACCGGCGAAGCGTCGCGGGCGAGCAGTTCCAGCACTTCGGGCGTGCCGTCGACGCCGTAAGTCTTGATTTCCGTGCGTCCGGCGTCGATCAGTGCCTGGCTGGCGCCAAGCTGAGGGATATCCCAGGCCGACCAGATCGCGGCGATTTCGCCCTTCGGGTACTTGTTGAGCAAGGCGGATATCTGCGCACGGGCGTCCTGCACGGTATTGGGGATCACATCGCGCAACTCGGGCTGCAGGATCTTCAGGTTCGGGTGGGCGGCCAGCACCTTCTGCAGCTCGTCATAACGGATGGCGCATACCGGGACGCCATAGAAGCCATTGAACACCAGGATATTGCCCTTGCCACCTGCGTCGCTGGCCAGCTGCTCGGCCAGGACCCGGCCACTGGTGACATTGTCCGACGTGGTGTTGTTGATACTGTGCTGCGACGGCGCATCGATGGTGAACAGCGGTATGCCAGCCTTGCTGATGCGCTTGAGCCAGGGGTCGATCACGCTGAGGGTACCGAGGGTCTGGATCACCGCGTCGGGCTTCTGGGTGACCACGGTCTGCAGCTGGGTCACCAGATTCTTGTCGTTGCGCCCTGCATCCAGGGTAATCGGCGTCCCCCCCAGGCGCTTGATCTCATCGACCTGCGCCTGGAACGCCTTGACGTCGAAATAGTGACTGGTGCCGGTCATGCTGATGGCGATGCGTTTGCCAGCCAGCGAGGGCACATCCGCGGTTTGCGCGTAGGCTGCCTGCGCCAGCACGGCCGCCAGCGGCAGGATCAGGGTCAGCGCACGTCTGGCGCGCTGCAGTAGGGTCGTGTTCATGTCGGTCCTTGTGTTCGCCAGCAGCGGCCGCAGCCGCCGTGAAGGGATCATTCAAACGAAGTGCCGTTGAGGTAGTGATCGCCGAGCTGCCGACGTTGCTGGTGCAGCGGCGCCTCATCGTCTGCCACCGTGGGCCGTGGCAAGGTCTGCCCGCTCAGTTCCACCTGCAGGTCACTGGCCAGACGGGCCGCCTCGGCTGCCGCCAGACGCGCCTCGACCCGAGCGGATGCCGAGCGCCCGGCACGTGCCAGCAACGCATCGGCGGCGTCGATATGGATCTGCACCTGGCCGACGCTGGCGATTACCAGAGCATCATCCGTGCGAGCGTCCGTGCGCAGCTGTTCGACCAGTGCGCTGAGTGCGTTACGGGCGAAAACCAGATCACCCAGGGTGTGTGAGTCGGACATGGGCGTTTCCTCAATTCCAGGAGTGACGTTGTGGCTTGATGCCGTTGAGGCGCAGGTTGCCGACGAGGTGATACTTCCAGCGCACCGGATCATGCAGCGTGTGGGTTCGCGCGTTGCGCCAGAAGCGATCCAGCCCCTGGCTGGAGGAAACCGAACGCGTACCGCCCAGTTCGAACAGCCTGCTGGAGGCTGCCAGGGCGATTTCGGTGGACAGCACCTTGGCCTGACCGACCACCAGAGATGCCTCGGCCACGCTGTCCTCGCTGGGCTCGGCGACGGCGTGGTCCACCGCCCTGGCTGACTTCTGCAAAATCGCCTCGGCGGCACTCAGGCGCCAGGCCAGGTCGCCGATCAGCGCCTGGCTCAGCGGGTCCTGCCAGCCATGTTGCAGGCCGCTGTCGACCCAGGGCCGTGCCTGCCTGGCGACCTTCAGCAGTTCGGCGAAGGCGCCCCGGGCGATGCCGGTGTCCACCGCAGCCTGGATGATCTGCGACACGGGGCCATCGGCCGTAGGTTGGTCGTAGGCCTTCCAGGCCGGGATCACTTCGCTGCGGGGTACGCGGACCTTGTCGAGCAGCACCTGGCCACTGGCGGTACTGCGCTGACCGAAGCCGTCCCAACTGTCGATCACGCTCAGCCCCTCGGCATCGCGGGGCAGGAAGGCGATGAAGGGCCGATTGTCTTCATCCACCCCGACCGCTGGCACGATATGGGCGAACAGCGCACCGGTGCAGTAGGCCTTTTCTCCTTCGATCACCACACTGTCGCCCTCGAAGCGCACCTGGGTTTCGAACGCGGTGACGTTCTTGCTCCTGGCTTCGGAGAAGGCGTTACCGAAGCGATAGCCCTGCAGGACCTTGGCGAAGAAGCGTTGTTTCTGTTCTTCGCTGGCGGTGAGCGACAGGTTGTTGATCACCCCGAAGTGGTTCTGCGGCAACTGGCCAAGGGACGCGTCAGCCGCTGAAATCAACGCGATCACCTCGACCAGCGTGGCGTAGGACACGCCGGCACCGCCGTAGGCCCTGGGCACCGTGATCGCCCACAGGCCACTCTGGGAAAACCGATCGAGCTCCGCCCAGGGCAGGCGACGATCGCGGTCACGCGCTGCGGCTTCGACGGCGAATGCCTCGGCCAGCTCCCGCGCGACCTCGATGGCTTCGGCATCGCTGCGGATTAGGTGGGCCGCCCGCTCTGGCGCCGAACGGGCCTGCGGGGGGAACGGAGAAAGCGTGGTCTGGCTCATGCTGCTCACCTTTTGCAATCGGGTTGCAGGAGGCTTTGCATAGCGCGTACCAGAAAATAATATTCAGCGAATTCAAAAGGTTAAGCTAAAAACCGCGACTTCTCGATTCGCCGCACCCTGACAATCTGTAGAAGCACTGTTGGCCAACCAACAGTGTCATCCCGGTCGGCTGCCCCGTAACCACCGGCTTGCACAGGGTCAGCCCGCCTTGCCGCCCAGATAAAAATGCTGAAGGTCATCGCGGCTGGCCAACTGCTCGGCACTGCCCTCACCCACCACACGACCGTTTTCCAGGATGTACCCGTAGCTGGCATGGCGCAGGGCGACGTTGATGTTCTGCTCGGCGACCAGAAAGCTGACGCCTTCGCGGGCATTGAGCTGGCTGACGATCTCGAAGATCTCCTCGACGATGATCGGCGCCAGCCCCATGGAAGGTTCATCGAGCAGCACCAGACTGGGTCTGGTCATCAATGCCCGGCCGATGGCGAGCATCTGCTGCTCGCCCCCCGACGTGAGCCCGGCCTGGGTCTTGCGCTTGGTCTTCAGGCGCGGAAACCAGGCATAGATGCGCTCCAGCTCCGCCTCCAGTTCCCAGCGTCCGGGATTACGCAGAAAGCCGCCGGTACGCAGGTTGTCCTCGATGCTCAGGTGAGCGAAGACATGGCGCCCTTCGAGCACATGAACCACTCCTTGGCGGGCCAGCAGATTGGCCGCGATGCCGGCGGTGCTGCCACCGCGCAAACGGATGTTGCCGCGGCTGACCCGCGCCCGGTCGGCCTGGACCAGCCCGGAGATGGCCTTGAGCGTGGTGCTCTTGCCGGCCCCATTGGCACCGAGCAATGCGACGATACCGCCCTGCTCGACACGCAGCGACACCCCATCGACGGCGAGGATGGCGCCGTCATAGATCACTTCGATATCGTCGACGACGAGCAATTCGCTCGACTGCGCGACGGGTCCACGTGCCTGGTTCATTGCCATTCCCCCGAGGCGCCGCAGCGCCTCCCTGTGATCAGGTTTCGCTGGCCGGGCGCCAGCTGCGCAAGCCTCATTGCTGCGCCGTGCAGTCGCGTGCGGTGACCTTCTTCTCCTGCGCGTATTCGGCCGCCTTGGCATCGATCAGCGGGCGCAGGATCTGACGGTCTGCCTGTACCCAGTCGGTCAGCAGGTTCCATTGCTTGCCATCCCACTGCTGTACCTTGGCCGCACCTCCCCCTTCATGGTCGCTGCACGACAGCTTGAGCGGCTGCATCAGGCCGAGAAAGCCGATCTCCTTGAGCCGCGCATCATCGAGGTCGAGGTGCTCCAGCCCCCAGCGACCTTCCTCGCCATTGAGCGGGCGCTTGCCGAACCTGGCCTGGCCGGTACGGATCGCTTCCACGGCGATGGCGGCATTCACCAGGCCGGAGTTGTAGTACACGCTGCCGAAGCTCTTCGGATCCTTGAGGTCGCTCTTGCCCTTGTCGAGGATGTGCTCCTTGATCCGCTGATGGATGTCGAACGTCGCACCGCCCGGATACGGGGTCAGCGCCAGATAGCCCTTGCCGGCTTCGCCCGCCGGCAAGACGTCTTCGTTGGAGCTGGCCCAGATGTCACCGACGATGCGCTCGACCGGAAAGCCGAAGCGCGCGGCAGTCTTGATCGCCACCGGTGTGGATACGCCCCAGGTGCGCAGGAATACCCAGTCCGGCTTGAGCTGACGCACCTGCCGCCACTGCGAAGCCTGCTCGTTACCCGGGTCGGCAACCGGAATCTGGATGTTCTCGAACCCGTACTTTTCCGCCAGCAGCTTGAGCGGCCCCTGGGTCTCCCGGCCATAGGCCGAGTCGTGGTACACGGTCGCGATCTTCTTGCCCCTGAGCTTGTCCAGCCCACCCTCGCGTTCGGCGACGTAATTGATGAACGCCGACGCCTCGCTGTAGAAGGTCAGCATCACCGGGAAGTTGTAGGGGAACACGCGGCCATCGGTGGCCTCGGTACGGCCGTAGCCGAGCGTGATCAGCGGAATCCTGTCGGCTTCGGCCTTGTCGGCCAGGGCATAGGCCGCGGGCGCACCATTGGGCTGGTAGACCGCCACGGGAGCACCGTTGAGACCATTCTTGAAGCGCTCGTAGCACTCGATGCCCTTCTCCGCCGTCCACTCGGTCTCGCACTCCTGCCAGACCAGCTTGACGCCGTTTATGCCACCTTCCACCTCGTTGATGTAGCGCAGGTAATCGATCATTCCGGCCCACACCGGAATACCGCTCGAGGCGTAGGCACCCACCCGGTAGGTAGCCAGCGGGAAGAACTGCTCATCGGGCGCGGCCTGCGCGGGCACCGCCAGATGAACGCCGAGAATCAGCAGGGCCGAGGCCAGGGTACGCTGCAAGGAATGCTGCATGGGATTCACTTCCGTGGACGAAATTGGGGGTTCGCCCTGTCCCGTTTTCGGGTCGAGGAACTCGCTTGTCGATGGATCACTGTTCGCTGCTGCAGTCCCGCGGGGTGATGCCCTTCTCCTGGGCATACGCGGCCGACTTGGCCTCGATCAGCGGGCGCAGGGTGTCGCGATCGGCCTGTAGCCAGTCGGTCACCAGCACCCACTTGTCACCGTCCCATTGCTGCACGCGCGCCGCACCACCGCCTTCATGGTCGGAGCAGGACAGTTTCAGGGGAGGTAGCAGCCCTTCGAAGCCGATGGCTTTCAGGCGTGCCGCGTCGATATCCAGGTGCTCGAAGGCCCAGCGCCCCTCTTCGCCATTGAGCGGGCGGTTGCCGAACTTCTTCTGCCCGGTGCGCAGTGCCTCCACGGCGATGGCCGCGTTGATCAGGCCAATGTTGTAATACACCTTGCCGAAGTAGCGCTGATCCTTGAGATCGCTCTTGCCGGTATCGAGGATGTGCTTGCTGAGGCGCTTGTGGATCTCGAACTGGTCGCCGCCGGGGAATGGCGCAAGGGCCCGATAGCCCTTGGCGGCCGGCCCGGCAGGAATCACGTCGGCCTCGGAACCGGCCCATACGTCACCGATGATGCGCTCGACCGGAATGCCGAAACGCGCGGCGGTCTTGATCCCTACCGGGGTAGACACGCCCCAGGTGCGCAGGAACACCCAGTCCGGCTTGATCTGCCTCACCTGACGCCATTGCGCGGACTGCTCGTTGCCAGGATCGGCGACCGGAATCTGAATGTTCTCGAAGCCATACTTCTCGGCCAGCAGATTCATCGGCGCCTGGGTTTCCCGGCCATAGGCGGAGTCGTGATAGACGGTGACGATCTTCTTGCCCTTGAGCTTGTCCAGCCCGCCCTCGCGCTCGGCGATGTAGTTGATGCCCACCGACGCTTGGCCGTAGTAGTTGAGCAACAGCGGGAAGGCATAGGGGAACACCCGACCGTCGGTGGACTCCGTGCGCCCACCGCCGCCGTCGATGAGCGGAATGCGGTCAGCCGCGGCCTTTTCCATCAGGGCATAGGAGCCAGGCGTGCTGTGGGTGAAGAAGAACGCCGTTGGCGCACCATCGAGGCCGCCCTTGTAACGCTCGTAGCACTCGACGATCCGGTCCACGCTCCACTCGGTCTCGCACTCCTGCCAGACCAGCTTGACGCCATTGACGCCACCTTCCACCTCGTTGATGTACCGGAAGTAGTCGATTTCGCCAGCCCACCAGGGAATGCCGCTGGAGGCATAGGCGCCGACCCGGTAGGTGGCCATGGGGATGAACTGTTCGTCGGC
Organism: Pseudomonas sp. SZ40; assembly: GCF_052958135.1. NCBI lineage: Bacteria > Pseudomonadati > Pseudomonadota > Gammaproteobacteria > Pseudomonadales > Pseudomonadaceae > Pseudomonas > Pseudomonas sp. SZ40. The sequence goes on from NZ_JBQWIF010000027.1 coordinate 31,182, forward strand.
GGCCGCCTGAGCCAGCGTCGGCAGCCAGGCCTGGGCAGCCAGGGCGAAGGCAGCGCCCAGCAACGTGCGGTGCAGAGGTTTGCGCATGGTGCTCACTTTTCTTTTCTCGATAGTGGTGTCGGTTGCCCCTCCCGTGATCGGGTCAAGGTGTTGGCGATAAGACGGTTTCAGAAACGCAGCGGCCAGGTCCTGAGGCGCTCGCCGAGATTGCTCAGCAGGCGCACCAGGCCTTCAGGCTCCTTGATCAGGAACCAGATGATCAGTGCGCCGAAAAGAATCTTCTGCAGGTTCTGCAACTGCCCGGCATCGACGTGGCCGCCGAACAACCATTGCCCGGTGTGGCTGAGCAGGATCGGGGTCAGGCTGATGAACGCCGCACCGATGAAGTTGCCCGCGATGCTGCCCATGCCACCGATGATGATGATGAACAGCAGCTGGAACGAGCGGTTGATATCGAAACTGCCGGCACTCGCGGTCCCCAGGTAGGCGAATGCCCAGAGTGCACCGGCGATGCCCAGGTAGAAGGAGCTGACGGCGAAGGCCAGACGCTTGTAGCGATTCACCGGAATACCGATCACCGAAGCGGCGGTGTCCATGTCGCGGATGGCCATCCAGTTGCGTCCCACCTGGCTGCGCACCAGATTCACCGCCACCCAGGTCAGCAACACCACGCAACTCAGGGTCAGCAGATAGCGACCGACCGGTGAGCCGAGGCTGTAGCCGAACAGCTCCAGGCGCGGTGCGCTGATGGTTCCCGAGGAGGCATAGTTGTAGAACCATGGGAACTTGGCGAACACCCACTCGATGAAGAACTGCGCAGCCAGCGTGGTGACCATCAGGTAAAAACCCTTGATCCGCGAACTGGGGATACCGAACACCAGCCCCACCACGCCGGCGATCAGGCCACCGCCCATCAGCGCCAGGGGCAACGGAATTCCCGGCACCCGCAGCAGCAGCCCGTAAGTGGCGAAGGCCCCCACGGCCATGAAGCCGGCCGCCCCTACCGAGGTCTGCCCGGTATAGCCGGTCAGCAGGTTCAGCCCCAGCCCGGCCAGTGACAGCACCAGAAAGGGAATCAGGATCGCGTTGAGCCAGTAGTCGCTGCCAGTCAGCGGTACGCCGATGAAGGCCAGCGCCAGCAGTGCCGTCAGAGCCAGTGGCCAGCGCCGTCGGGTCAGCGCCAGAGGTGCGTTGTCATAGGTCGCGGCCAGGGGGGAAGTGGTCAGGGTCATGGCATCAGACTCGTTCGATGGCGCGGTCGCCGAACAGGCCCGCAGGACGGATGTAGAGGAAGACCAGTGCGAGGAAATAGGCGAACCACGGTGTGATGCCACCACCGATCAACGGGCCGATGTAGGCCTCGGCGAGGTTCTCCGCGGCACCGACGATCAGCCCGCCGACGATGGCGCCACCAATCGAGGTGAAGCCGCCGATGATCAGCACCGGCAGTGCCTTGAGCACCACCAGCGACAGCGAGAACTGCACGCCCTGTCGAGCGCCCCAGAGCAGCCCGGCAACCAGCCCCACCACGCCGGCGACGGCCCAGACGATCTGCCAGATGCGGTTCAGGTTGATGCCGACCGACAACGCCGCACGGGTGTCATCGGCCACCGCACGCAGGGCGATGCCGATGCGGGTCTTGTTGAACAGCAGGGCCAGTACCGCGACCAGCGCCACGGATACCCCGGCGGCGATCAGGTCGAACTGACTGATCATGATCTCGCCGAGGAACAGCGGCACATCCTCGATCCCCAGATCCAGCGCCCGCACCTGGGCGCCCATCAGCCCCTGGGCCAGCCCCTCGATCACGAACGACAGGCCCAGCGTCGCCATGAACAGCGTGATCTGCGAGCGATTGACCAACGGCCGCAGCACCAGCCGCTCGATCAGCAGCGCGGCGATGATCATCACGACCACCGTGAGCGCCAGTGCCACGATGAAGGGCAGGCCCTGATCGTGCAGGCTGACGAAGGTCAGCGCGGCGAACAGCAGCATGGCGCCCTGGGCGAAGTTGAACACGCCACTGGCCTTGTAGATCAGCACGAAGCCGATGGCCACCAGGGAGTACATGGTGCCGGCCAGCAGCCCGCCGATCAGGGTTTCCAGAAAGAAGCTCATCAGTGGGTCACTCCCAGGTATGCCGCGATCACCTCCGGGTTGGCCTGCACCTCGGCCGGCGTGCCGTCGCCGACCTTGCGGCCGTAGTCCAGCACCACCACATGGGTGGACAAGCCCATGACCACCTTGATGTCGTGTTCGATGAGAATCACCGTGGTGCCCAGGTCACGATTGATGTCGGCGATGAAGCGACTCATTTCCTGTTTCTCCTGCGCATTCATCCCGGCCATGGGCTCGTCGAGCAGCAACAGGGTGGGCTGGGCGATCAATGCCCGGCCGAGCTCGACACGCTTCTGCAAGCCGTAAGCCAGGCTGCCTACGGCGACATCACGCCAGGGCTGCAGCTCGAGAAACTCGAGAATGCTTTCCGCCCGCTGGTCGAACTCGCGAGCTTCGCGACGCGCTCGGGGCAGCGTCAGGGCCTGCTCGAGGAAAAAGCTGCGCTGGAAACGCGACAGGCCGGTCAGCAGGTTGTCGCGCACACTCATCTTCTTGAACAGCGCGTTGTTCTGAAAGGTGCGGCCAATGCCCAGTCGCGCAGCGCCGAGCGGCTGGATACGCCCCAGGCGCTCGGCGTTGAACAGCAGTTCTCCGGCGTCCGCCCGATAGACTCCATTGAGAATGTTCAGCAGTGAGCTCTTGCCGGCCCCATTGGGGCCGATCAGCGCGCAGATCTCGCCACGCCGTACGCGGAACGACAGATCGGAGATCGCCTTGACCCCCTGGAATGACAGGGAGACATTGCGTACATCGAGAATGGCCGAGCAAGCGCTGCTCATGCGGCACGCTCCAGGTATTCACGGATCCACAGCGCAGCCGGGGCATCGTTGGGCAGCCCCGGGGCACCCTGAACGATGCGTTGCAAGCGCTGAAAGCCAAGCAACTGGCGCACACGTGTCTTGATCCAGCGCCGCACACCACGGCGTGGATCGTGCAGCGTCCAGTCGCACAGGCGCCGGCGCCAGCTGCCGACGGGCGCCAGGCGAGCCTCGATCTCCACGGCCAGGGTTCGCAGACGTGGCGGCGACAGCAACAGGGTCTGCGGGGCGATCTCGCGACGATCCCGGGCTGCCGACTCGCTGCTCTCCGGGAAGGCCAGCCCCTGCCCGCCTTGCAGCCAGTGCAGCAGCAACAGATGCAGCCCGTCGCCCCACTCGCTGCCCTCGTCACACCACAGTGCCGCTTCGCGGTCCGCCTGGCGCCAGCTCAAGCGGTCCTGCGAGGGTTGGCCTTCGATCAGTTCCGCCAGCGCCACCACCTGCAAGACGCCTTTGCTCACGCTCACCGGCTGAGCGCAGAACAGCATCAGTGGACGGCGCTCGTCGGCCAGGGCTTCGAGCCAGGCAGCCGCCTGATCACGCCGTTGCACGAAGGCGAAACCCGCCCTGCCCGCCAGCAACTGACGACGCAGCGTCTCGCCACGGCTGTATCGGGAAATCAGCTGGACATGCCCGCCGAGCCTCTTCGCCGCCAGGGCCAGTAACAGCAGGGTCGGCTCATAAGCGCCGCTGAGCGCCAGCCGTGATCCCGCCGTGAAGCCCTGCTGAGTCAGCAACGCCGCCTTGCGCTCCACCTCACGTGACACATCGATCCAGCGCCAGGCCTTCCATTGGCCTCGGCGTCGATGACGCAGGGCGATGCCCAGCGGCTGCTGCGCCGCCCAGCGCTGCACCAGGGCAAGTGCCTCGTCGGGCACCTGATCGACAGGCACGGGGTTCAGTTGGTGTACGCTCATGTGCACTCCTCGCCGATCAGGCCGATGCCGCCTTGGCGGTACGCGCAGACAGCGCCTGCAGGTCCCGATAGGCAGCGGCCGGGTGGCTTTCCGGCAGGCGCGGCCCCTCGCCGAAGAGTTTTTCCCGCAGGGTGCCCGGCGCGTACTCGGTCTTGTAGACGCCACGCTTCTGCAGCTCCGGGACCAGCCACTCGACCACATCGCTGAACGTCTCGTGGGCCAGCGCATAGGCGAAGTTGAAACCGTCCACGTCGGTTTCCTCGACCCAGGCTTGCAGTTCATCGGCCACGGTTTGCGCACTGCCGACGATGAGAGGCCCGAAACCGCCGATTCCGACCCAGTCGGCCAGTTCCTGTACCGTCCACTGCTTGCCCGGGTCCGCGGTGGAGAACGTCTCCACCGCGGACTGGATGGCGTTGGTATGAATATGCTTGAGCACCTGATCGGGTCGGTACTGGGCGAAGTCGATTCCGGTCCAGCCCGAGATCAGCGCCAGGGCACCCTCGTAGCTGCTGTAGCTCTTGAGCTCCTGCCATTTGGCTTTGGCCTTGGCGTCGGTCTCGTCGACGATCACCGTCTGCAGGTTGAAGATCAGCACCTTGCGCGGATCACGTCCGGCTTCCGCAGCGCGGCGACGAATATCGGCCACGGTCTTCTTCAGCGTCACCTTGGACGGCGCCGCGACGAACACGCACTCGGCATGGCCCGCCGCGAACGCCTTGCCGCGGTTCGACGCCCCAGCCTGATAGAGCAGCGGCGTGCGCTGTGGCGAGGGCTCGCACAGATGAATGCCAGGCACCTGAAAATGCTTGCCGTGGTGGCCGATCTCATGAATCTTGCTCGGGTCGCTGAAAATGCCGCGTGCCCGGTCCCGCACCACGGCATCCTCCTCCCAGCTGCCTTCGAACAGTTTGTAGAGCACCTCCAGGTACTCCTCGGCATAGTCGTAACGCGCATCGTGGTCGCTCAGGGCCTTCTGCCCGAGATTGCGCGCCCCGCTGTCCAGATAGGAAGTGACGATGTTCCAGCCGATGCGCCCCTTGGTCAGATGATCGAGAGTCGACAGACGTCGGGCGAACGGGTACGGATGTTCGAAGGTCAACGAGGCGGTGAGACCGAAGCCCAGGTGCTCGGTGACCAGCGCCATTGGCGTGATCAGCGCCAGCGGGTCGTTGACCGGCACCTGGGTGGCCTGACGAATGGCGGCGTCGCCGTTGCCACCCAATACGTCATAGATGCCGATCACGTCGGCGATGAAGATGCCATCGAATTTGCCGCGCTCCAGCAGCTTGGCCAGATCGGTCCAGTAGGACAGATCCTTGTACTGCCAGGCGCGATCGCGAGGGTGAGCCCACAGCCCGGGCGACTGGTGACCGACACAGTTCATTTCGAACGCATTCAAACGAATTTCTCGTGGCATGGATCCTCCGGTACGCAGTGATTCGCGGCGCCTCGGCGCAGCCTCTACAGCCTCTGAATCACAAACCATGCCATTCGATAAACCGTTACCAATCAATGACTTGAAACACCATCGAGCGATCGCCCCTGTACCGCGCCATGCAGGCTGCTGATCAGCTGTTCGTTGGAGAACAGTTGCACCGCCCTGCCCTGCGAGCCCTTGGCGCGGTACCCTGCAAGCGTGGGAACAGCGCTGCACGACCCTGGGCTCAGGCCGCACCGGTGGCGACACCCGAGGCTTTTTACGCTTGAGCCCGGCAGCCGTTCTCGTTATAAGTCCCGCTACTTTTCCAAGGCCGTATCAGGCAGACCATGAGCCAAGCTGATCTCCTCGACCAAGACCCCGTGTTCCAGCTCAAAGGCAGCATGCTGGCCATCACCGTGATGGAACTGGCGCACAACGACCTCGCCCGCCTCGACCTGCAACTGGCGGAAAAAGTCGCCCAGGCCCCGAACTTCTTCAGCAATACCCCGCTGGTGCTGGCTCTCGACAAATTGCCCAGGGATGAAGGCACCCTCGATCTCGGCGAACTGATGACCCTGTGCCGCAAGCACGGCCTGCGCACCCTGGCCGTGCGCGCCAGCCGCGAAGAGGACATCGCCGCCGCCAATGCGCTGGATCTGCCCGTGCTGCCACCCTCCGGCGCCCGCGAGCGGGTCATCGACCCGGCACCCAAGCCCGTCGAGCCGCCCAAGCCTGTCGAGCCGGAAGTCAAGCCGACCCGCGTGGTCACCACACCGGTGCGCGGCGGCCAGCAGATCTATGCCCAGGGCTGCGATCTGGTGGTGCTGGCCCCGGTCAGTGCCGGCGCGGAACTTCTCGCAGATGGCAACATCCATGTTTACGCCCCGATGCGCGGCCGGGCTCTGGCCGGGGTCAAGGGCAATCGTCAGGCGCGGATTTTCTGTCAGCAGATGGGTGCCGAACTGCTCTCCATCGCCGGCCAGTACAAGGTCGCCGAGGACCTGCGCCGTGACCCGAACTGGGGGCGTGCAGTACAGGTCGGCCTGTCGGGGGATGTGTTGAACATAACCCGTCTTTAACGGATACTGCCGCCACTTTTAACGGACACAAAGGGCACCTGGAAGCCTTCAGGCGGACTGTCAAAACAATCACCAGCACATGGCCATTTGGCATCGTTCGGCGCCTGAAGCAAACCGCTTTTCCTGCCGACCGAGCCGCACCAGAGCCCGCTACCGATTTTTTCGACAGACCGCCAGTCGCTGGCAGGTTCCTGCTTTTTATTCATTTTTGGGGTGAATCACCTTGGCCAAGATCCTCGTAGTCACATCCGGCAAAGGTGGCGTCGGTAAAACCACCACCAGCGCTGCCATCGGTACCGGCCTCGCCCTGCGCGGCCACAAGACCGTCATCGTCGACTTCGACGTCGGCCTGCGTAACCTCGACCTGATCATGGGCTGCGAACGCCGCGTGGTGTATGACTTCGTCAACGTCGTCAATGGCGAAGCCACCCTCACCCAGGCCCTGATCAAGGACAAGCGCCTCGAGAACCTCTACGTGCTGGCCGCCAGCCAGACCCGTGACAAGGACGCCCTGACTCAGGAAGGCGTCGAGAAGGTCATCAACGAACTGCGCGAAAACTTCGAATACGTGGTCTGCGACTCGCCGGCCGGTATCGAGAAAGGCGCTCACCTGGCCATGTACTTCGCTGACGAAGCCATCGTGGTGACCAACCCGGAAGTGTCCTCGGTACGTGACTCCGACCGCATGCTGGGCCTGCTGGCCAGCAAATCCCGTCGCGCCGAACAGGGCGGTGACCCGATCAAGGAACACCTGCTGCTGACCCGCTACAACCCGGAGCGCGTGACCCGCGGTGAAATGCTCGGTGTGGAAGACGTCGAGGAAATCCTCGCCATCCGCCTGCTCGGCGTGATCCCGGAGTCCCAGGCCGTGCTCAAGGCGTCCAACCAGGGCGTGCCGGTCATTCTCGATGACCAGAGCGATGCCGGCCAGGCTTACAGCGATGCCGTGGATCGTCTGCTCGGCAAGGAAGTGGCACACCGTTTCCTTGATGTGAAGAAGCAGGGCTTCCTGCAACGTCTATTTGGAGGTCGCGAATGAATATTTTTGACTTCTTGCGTTCGCGCAAGAAGGAAGCCACTGCCTCCATCGCCAAAGAGCGCCTGCAGATCATCGTTGCCCACGAACGTGGCCAGCGCACTCAACCGGACTACCTGCCTGCCCTGCAGCAGGAACTGGTCGAAGTGATCCGCAAGTACGTTGCCATCGACTCCGATCAGGTTCAGGTCGCACTGGAAAATCAGGGCAGCTGTTCGATTCTGGAGTTGAACATCACCCTCCCGGATCGTTGAAAATCTATCTGGGCTTGCTGCGCGTCGGCCCTGCTGCGTTAAAAACAGGCTCGGAATGCTCATGTACAAAAGTACACTCCGCTTCCTCGCCTGGTTTTTGCCTTGCAGGGCTCTAGCTCGCAGACCCCAGAATAGATTTATCCTATTTTAGATAAACGAATGGCGGCCTCGATGGCCGCTTTTCGTTTTTACCGCCCAACCGAAAGAACGCCCATGCCGCTCAGCCAAATCGAAATCGTCCATCAGGATGCTGCCCTGCTGGTGATCAACAAGCCCACCCTGCTGCTCTCGGTGCCCGGCCGCGCCGAAGACAACAAGGACTGCCTGGTCACCCGCCTGCAGGAAAACGGCTACCCCGAAGCGCGCATCGTGCACCGCCTCGACTGGGAAACCTCCGGCCTGATCGTCCTCGCCCGAGATGCCGACAGCCACCGCGAGCTGTCCCGACAGTTCCACGATCGCGAAACGGAAAAAGCCTACACCGCCCTCTGCTGGGGCTCGCCGGAGGGCGAAAGCGGCAGCATCGACCTGCCACTGCGCTACGACCCGCCGACCAAGCCGCGCCACGTGGTCGACCACGAACAGGGCAAGCACGCCCTGACCTTCTGGCGCGTACTCGAGCGCCATGCCGAGCACAGCCGCGTCGAACTGACTCCGATCACCGGCCGCTCACATCAGTTGCGCGTACACATGCTGTCCATCGGTCATCCGCTGCTCGGTGACGGTCTCTACGCCCACGAGCAGGCCCTGGCCGCCTACCCGCGCCTGTGCCTGCACGCCAGCATGCTCAGCCTGACCCACCCGCAGAGCGGCGAACGCCTGCGCTTCGAGTGCCCGGCGCCGTTCTGATGAACGCCCGACGCTTCTACGAAAACACCCGCAATACGCCAGCGCTGCCATCGCTGCTCCTGGCCCTGGATCACTGGCGCGATGCTCCCGGCCAAGCCATCGACCTGGGCTGCGGCGCTGGCCGCGACACGCTGGAGCTGCTGCGTCGCGGCTGGCAGGTACAGGCCATCGACGCAGAACCGCTGGCATTCGAGTACCTGAACGCGCTGGTGCCACTGGAACATCAGGCCGCGCTGCAGACCCGCTGCAGTACATTCCAGAGCGTCGAGCTGATGCCAGCCGAGCTGATCAACGCCAGCTTCTCACTGCCTTTTTGCCCACCGGGAGCGTTCCCGGAACTGTGGCAGCGTATCGAGCGAGCCCTCGAGCCAGGTGGCCTGTTCGCTGGCCACTTCTTCGGTGAGCGCGACGACTGGGCAACGGACGGCCTGACTATCCATACCCGCCACGAAGTCGAAGACCTGTTCACAGGCTGGCAGATCATCGACCTGCAGGAAATCGACCGCCAGGGCCAGACCGCCGTCGGCAGCAGCAAGCACTGGCACCTGTTCGCGGTGGTGGCCAGGCGCTGATTGCGCTCGTAAATCCGCTCCTGGGCATCACTGTGCTCGACGCCAGATTACGCCTGACGTCCCGGGCAACGTGCCGCCATTCAGAACGGTCGGCTTCCCGCCAGGCTGATGCGTTGCAGGCGCCTGCGCTGCTCGGCAGGGAATGCGTTGCGTGCATGCAGGGTGGCCTGGTTGTCCCAATAGACGATATCGCCCACGCTCCAGCGATGGCTGTAAGACAGTTCAGGCCTGGCCAAGTGCTCGCGCAGTCGCGCGATCAGTGCCTGGCCACGCTCGGGTGCCACGCCAACCAGCTCCACTTCCGTACGCGCGCCGAGATAGAGCAGGCGCTTGCCGCTCTCGGGGTGGGTGCGCACCAGAGGGTGCTCGGTGCCCTGGATCGGTTCGATGTCCGGCGTGCGGTAGGCAATCGAACCCATGCGGCCATAGTCACCGTTGCGGATGCGCACGAATGGGTTGTAGTTGATGAGCCGCAATCCCTCGATCTCGGCCTTGGTCTGCTCGTCCAGCGTGCTGTAGGCCAGGGCCAGGTTGGTCCATACCGTTTCTCCGCCGTGCTGCGGCACCTCCTGGGCATACAGCAACGAGCCGCTCGAGGGCGTGGGCGTCCAGTGATGATCCGAGTGGGCCGACAGCTCGCTATGGCCGAGTTCGCCGTCTTCTGTGTTGGCTACCTTGACGATATCCGGTGCCTTGCCGTCCGCGCCCGACGACAGCACCAGAAAGTCCGGATGGGGCTGGAATACCGAACCGAACCAGGAAGTGAAACGCAGGAACTGCGCCTCATCGAGCTGCTGGTCGCGGAAGATCAGAATGTGGTGGTCACGTAGCGCCTGCTTGAGTTGCAGGATCTGCGCCGGGCTCGGTGACTGCCGTGCATCGAGGCCATGGACGATCGCGCCCAGCGGAGCCTGCTGGGGCTCGATGCGAAAGTCATCATGGCTCGCTGTCTGCTGCAGCGGGTGGGCGGTCTGGGTCATGGTGGTGCGCCTCGTGAAGATGGGTTGCCCTGCCACCTCGGTGGCAGGCGCGGATCAGGATTTGCTGATGGTTCTGCTGCGCTGGCCGCTGATGCTCACCGGCACGTCACCGGCCAGCGTTACGCGGCGCACCACGCGAGGCTGGTCACCGTAGTCGTTGACGGCATAGTGCTGGGTCGCGCGGTTGTCCCAGATGGCGACGTCACCCGCGCGCCAGCGCCAGCGAACGGTGTTTTCCAGGCGTGTCACGTAGCCCTGAAACACCTCGCACAGACGCTGCGAATCGCTCTGCGAGAGCCCCTTGATCCGCTTGACGAAATGGCCGAGCAGCAAGCTGCGCTCACCGCTTTCAGGGTGCACGCGTACCAGCGGGTGCTCGGTCTCGTAGACCGTGGAGGCGAAGACCTTGCGGTACTGCTCCAGGCGCACCGGGTCGGCATCCGGGCGTTTCGCCGCATAGTCGAAATCGTTGCTGTGCACTGCCCACAGCGTGTCGGCCAGCGCGCGCAGCGCCTCGGGAAGATCCTCGTAGGCGGCACTGGTATTGGCCCATACGGTATCGCCACCGGCAGCCGGCACTACCACCGCGCGCAGGATCGAAGCCTTGGGGTAGGCATCGACGAAGGTCACATCGGTGTGCCAGGTGTTGGCTCTGGTGCCGTGGGCGCTATCGAGTTCCAGCAGGTAGCGGCTGCCGTCACGCACCGGCACGGTGGGATGGGCGACAGGTTCGCCGATGCGCTTGGCGAACGCTTCCTGCTCGGCGTCATCCAGCGCCTGATCGCGGAAAAACAGCACCTTGTGGCGCAGCAGCGCGCGTTCGATGGCCGCCAGGTTGGCTTCGTCGAGGTTCGCGGACAACTGCACTCCACGCACTTCGGCGCCGATGCGGCCAGCGACGGGAAACAGATCCAGCTCTGCAGGCGGGGTTGATACGGCGACAGCTTGAGTCATGACGTGCTCCTTGAGGGCGCTTAGAAGTCGTAACGCAGGGTCAGGCCTGCCGTACGTGGCTGGCCGACCGACGCGGTGTAGGAACCGTTGGTGAAGGCGAATGCGGTGAGGTAGTAGTCCTGATCCGTGACGTTGCGCATCCACAGCGAGGTATCGAGTTCGCCGTCGCCCAGGTCGACACGCACCCCAGCGGAGAGATTGAGCAGGCCGTAACCGTCGATCTTCGACAGATCGGAGTTGTCCAGGGTGCCTTCGGCCTCGGAGCGGTAGGCGTAACCGGCGGTCACGTATGGCCGCAGGCCGCTGTCCAGTTGCCAGAGATACTCACCATTGAGGTTGCCGATCCAGCGTGAAGCGCCAACCACCCGTTCGCCGGTGAGGTCGCAGACCGCTGCAGCGTTGACCGTGCTGACTTCGCCTGGGCAGGGCGCATTCTTGAAGCTCAGGTAGGTGACGTCGTTGAACGAACCGTTGAAGTTCAGGGTAAGCCCCCGAATCGGCCGATAGCTGGTTTCCAATTCCAGACCACGCGAGCGCACACTGCCGGCGTTGGCCATAACCGAGGTGGCCGTCAGCGAGCCCGGCGGCGTGGTCAGCGTGGTGGCCTGGTAGCCATGAATGCCCGTCCAGAACAGGTTGGCATTGAACTGCAGGCGGCCGCCGAGCAGCGTGCTCTTGAAGCCAAGCTCGGCATCGTTGGCGCGTTCCGGCCCGACCACCAGGGAATCACTGCCAAGGCCCGCCTGGGGTGCGACCAGATTGACCCCGCCGGATTTTTCACCATGGGCCAGCGAGGCATAAGCGAGCAGGTTGTCGCTGGCCCGGTAGCTGAGGCTGATCAGGCCAGACGGCGCCGCGTTGTGCAGGCCGAACTCACCGGTATCCAGCCCGCCCATCTGGCGCTGGCGAATGGCATCCACGGCCGGCGCCAGGTTGGCGCCGCCCTGCGGGTCGAAGCGGTGCAGGCGCGCTTGCTTCTCTTCGTAGGTACCGCGTACACCGATGGTCAGGTCCAGACGCTCGGTCAGGTGCCAGTTGCCCTGAGCGAACAGCGCGAAGCTGTCGGTGACGATCTTGCCGTTGGTCTGCGTGGTGACATCGTTGAACACCCCACGATTGACGCCCGTCAGGAACAGGTCGGCCTGCGGACCGTAACGTTGCACCGTCTTGTTGCCCAGGTTCTGGCGGAACATATAGGCGCCAAGCACGTAGTCGAAGCGTTCGCCAGTCGGCGAGGCCAAGCGGATTTCCTGGGAGAACTGCCGGTCATGCACCTCCACCCCGCCATGGCGAATCGCGGATTGATCGGTGAGGTCGGTGTCGTTGAGCGGGCTGAAATGCCAGTAGCGGTAGCCGCTGATGGAGGTCAGCGTATAGCCGCCGTCGAGCTGCCAGTTGGCCTCCAGCGAGGTGCCGCCCTGCCAGACGTTGACCGCCTGCTCGGAATCGATATTCACCTCGCGCTTCTTGATGTCGTACTGCGGGTTGGTGCCGATCAGCGCAGCGCGCTCGCGGAAACGGTCGGACACCCCGTACAGCGCCCACACGCCATTGGTGGATTTTTCCTGGTTGTAATCGGTGATCCAGCGCAGGCTGAAATCCTCGTTCGGCTCGAACAGCAGCTGTCCGCGCAGGCCTTCCCGCTCGCCCCCCAGAAAGGTGCGGCTGTCATGCTGGTTGTCGATGTAGCCGTCTTCTCGAGTTCGGTAGAACGACAGACGCCCGGCCAGGGTATCGGTGAGGCCACCGGAGACGCTGCCCTTGCCCTGGAAGTAGCCGCGCTCGCCACCCGAGATTTCGAAGCTGCGCTCCGGCGTGAACGTCGGTTTGCGGGTCGTGATGTTGATCACTCCCGCCGTGGTGTTCTTGCCGAACAGCGTACCCTGCGGCCCGCGCAGCAACTCCAGTTGCTCGACGTCGAGCAGGTCGAACACCGCCATGCCGGGGCGCCCCAGGTAGATGTTGTCCAGATAGATGCCAGCGCTGCCCTCGAGCCCGTCACTGGCCGGGTTGTTGCCGATGCCGCGTACCGCGACGCTGGACTGGCGGGCGTGGATGTAGGCGACGTTGACGCTGGGCAGTACCTGCTGCAGTTCCTGCACGCGATAGACCTTCTGCGACTCCAGCATGGCGCCGCTGAGCGTGGTGATCGGCGTGGGTACGTCCTGAGCGTCCTCTTCGCGACGGCGCGCCGTGACCGTCACCTTCTGCAGGGCGGCATCATCCTGCGCAACGCTGGCTTGCGCCGCGGCGCTCTGCGCATGCAGCGGGCCGCTGGCGGCCAACCCGGCCACGGTCAGAAACAGAGTCAGGGCGTAATCGGCAGAGGCGATGCGTGGCACGATGGCCGTGCGCCCGGCAAGGCGGCGCCGGATGAAGGGTGGTGTCGAACTCATCAATCGTGATCCTTGATCATGGCGCGCGGAAAGCAGGCCGCACGAAGCCGTGCCACATGAATACGTGGCCCTATGGAAAGGCAGGTTCTAAGGGAGGTGACGGGTGAACCCGATCAACCAGGGCGACAACGCCACGCAGGGGCCGGGCTCGAGGCCGAGACATCGACATTCATGGGCAGATCCTTGCACTCGCTCAGCAGGCTAATATTCAATCTAGTTCTATTTAAATAATAAAATTGCGTTTGACGGAATAAGAGTCTGCATTTAAAACCACCGGCCATGGCACTCGCAAATGCCTAAAACCTATTTTTCAAATGCCGGGAATGCATCATGGATCTGCGCCAGCTTCGCTACTTCATCGCCCTGACAGAGCACCGCAGTTTCGTTCGCGCAGCGGAAGCCATGAGCATCACGCAACCGGCCTTCAGCCGCAGCATTCAAGGGCTGGAACACGAGTTCGGCTGCCAGCTGGTGGATCGCGGCAGCAAGGATTTAAGGCCCACGCCCGAGGGGCAGGTGGTGCTGCAGCATGCTCTCTCCCTGGTGCAGGGCGCGAGCAACCTCGCCAATGAAGTTAGCCAGATGAGCAAGCTCGATGCCGGTGAGCTGCACTTCGGCTCGGGCCCAGTGCCTGCGGCAAAACTGGTGCCGGACAGCCTGATGCAGTTCATGGCTCGCTATCTGGGCATTCGCCCGCGGCTACTGGTCAATAACTGGGAAAGCCTGGGGCGCAGCCTGAGCCGCAACGAGATCGAATTCTTCATCGCCGACATCCGCCCGTTTCACGCCGATCCGAACTTCCAGGCCTACGCCCTCACACCTCGCCCGACGGTGTTCTTCTGCCGGGCCACGCACCCGCTGGTAGCCAAGGAAAGCCTGTCGACCAACGACCTGTTCGAGTACCCGCTGGCAGCCGTGCGCATCCCCATGGGCACGCGCAAGGCCTTGGCCAACCTGAGCGGCAAGGCCAGCTTCGAACAGCACATCGAGTGTGAGCATTTCCCGCTGCTGGAGCAGATAGTGCGCAACACCGACGCCATTGGCGTCGGCCCGCTGGAGGCGCTGCACGAGAGCCTGGCGCGCGGCGAGCTGGTGCGCCTGGCGTTGCGCAACCTGCCACAGAGCATGACGCTGCAAGCTCATTGCGGCATCGTCACACGTACGGGGTACCGACTCTCGCCGGCGGCACGGGCAATGATCGACCTGATCAAACAGTGCGATCAGGACCTGGCCGCAGCGGCAGCAGCGGCCTGAGCGTCAGAGCAGCAGAAGGAACGCCTGCAAGCCGCCCTTCAGGCTGAGCAACGGACGGACGAGAGGATGGCGTTCAGCGACGGGCGGCGACCGCAGGTGCCGCGTTCAGCGCCGTGTCCAGGAAGCGTGGGTCGGCCCACTCGGCGACCTTGAAACCCTTGCGGATCAGACGCTGCTCGACAGCCAGATCGACCCCGGCCTGCAACCTGGCCAGGAATTCGGCATCCAGGCGCGGGTCGAACATCCGCTGCACGTCGCTGGCGTCGAGATCGCTCTGCAGCAGGGTGCGCGGGTAACCGGACAAATCGGCGACCAGCTCCACGTAAGCCTGCTTGTTGGCCTCATCACGCAGCCATCGCACCGCCTGCTGCTGGGCCTCGATCAGGCGCTGGACGACTTCAGGGTGGCGATCGACGAAGCCACCGGCGCCTACCAGCATCGCCTGTACACTGCCGGCACCGCCCAGATCGTCGGTGCTCAAAGGCAGCTCGGCCAGGCCACGCTGCTGCAGAGAGATCAGATTGGCGCCGCCCCAGGTGGCGTCGATCTGCTTGGCCGCCAAGGCGGCCGACGACGCATTGCCGTCCAGGTTGATCACCTGCAGGTCACGCTCGCGCAGGCCCTGACTGGCCAGTGCCTGAGCGAAGGACAACTGGTAGGCCGTACCCCGGAAGATCGCCACTCGTTTGCCGCGCAGATCAGCCAGGCTCTTCACCGCAGAACCAGGCACCACGCCCAGATACATACGAATATCGCGGGCGGTCGCACTCAGTAGTCGGGTATCGAGCCCACTGGCCTTGCCAACGATGGATGCCATGTCGCCCAGATACGCTAGATCCACCTGGCCGTTGGCCAGCGCCTCGTTGACCACTGGCCCGGCGCCCTTGAAGAAACTCCACTGTATGGAAATGCCATCCGCCGCGAACTCTTTCTCCAGAACCTGCTGACTGCGCAGCACATCGACGATGCCACCGCCACTGTGCTTGCCACTGGCGCTGAGATCCGGAACGGCGATGCGGATCTCCTTGAGCGGCGGTTCCGCCAGCACGGCCGTGCAGGCAGTCAGAGCCAGCAGCCCGGTAAATAGGGACGCAAGTACCCTGCGCAAACCAGTATCGAACCTGTGTTTCATGTAATGACGCTCCTGAACCATCGAGACCGCGACCGCCCGAGGCCACGGCTACAGCCATGAAGGCACAGGCTCCTATGCTTGCTTAAATAATAAAAAAGCAGCCGTTATGAACATTGGGAAATAAGCCACCAACGATGGGCCATCCGCCGCAGATACCTTGCACGCATAAAAAATATGATGCGAAGGCATTGGCCAACGCCTTGGCATCCATGTGCAATGGCCGGCTAACTCCCCTCGCCCGTCCTTTCGCTTCTCGAACGTGGCAAGTGCTCGGCCGATAAGCGACAATGCCGCCCCGCCAAGCGATGGCCGCCCTGTGCCGACAAAAATCGCCCGCGTACCGGATAGCCAATCGCCGACCTCCGCACCCAAGGAACTTGCATGGCCCTGCCTCGCCCGCGTTTTGCCCCGACCCTGCTCGCCATTGCGCTGAGCCCGACGCTGTCATGGGCTGCCGACTCGGTGGTCGCCCTCGACGCCACCACCATCGAAGATCAGGCCGGTGACAGCTATCAAGCACGCGGCGCCACGGTCGGAGGCTTCACGGAGACACCGCTGCTCGATACCCCCGCATCGGTTTCGGTGGTCACCCGGCAGTTGCTCGACGACCAGCAGGCGCGCCTGCTCAGCGATGTGCTGAAGAACGATGCGTCGGTGGGCGAAGCCTATGCCCCGATCGGTTACTACGAGAACTTCGTGGTGCGCGGTTTCTCGCTGAATGCCGCCAACAGCTACCGGGTCAATGGTCGCAGCGTGGTCGGCGAACAGAACGTGGCACTGGAGAACAAGCAGCAGGTCGAGTTGCTCAAGGGGTTGTCCGGCCTGCAGAGCGGCGTGGTCGAGCCCGGCGGGCTGGTCAACTACGTGACCAAGCGTACCGAGCAAGTGCGCTCGCTGAGCGTGGCCAGCAATCAGGATGGCGAGCGCTATATCGCCGCCGACCTCGGTCACTGGTTTGGCAACGAGCAGGAGCTGGGCCTGCGCCTCAACCTGGCCCACGAGGACATTCGCTCCTTCGTCGAGCATGCCGACGGCAAGCGCGACTTCATCTCCCTGGCGCTGGACTGGAACCTGTCGCCCAACGCCACGCTGCAACTCGACGCCGAATACCAGACCCGCGAGCAGCGCTCGGTCGCCGGGTATCAATTGCTTGGCGGCACTCAGGTGCCGAGCGGCGTCGACCCGGATAAACGCCTGGGCCATCAGAGCTGGTCGAAGCCGGTAGGTATCGACTCACTGAACCTGGGCGGGCGTTTCGAATATCGCTTCGACGACAACTGGAAAGCCGCCATCGATGCCTCGCGCAGCCAGGTGGTGATCGACGACTACAGCAGCTTTCCGTATGGCTGCAGCCCGGACTCCGGGTGCAGCGACTGGCTTGCACACTTCAGCCCGGAAGGCGGCTACGACATCTACGACTACCGCAGCCCGGACGACACCCGCCGCCATGACGAACTGCAGGCCACGCTATCGGGCGCCTTCACTACGGGCACGATCGGCCACGAGCTGACCGTAGGCAGCAGTGCACTGCGTCGCACGGTGGATCGTCGCAGTTCGGTAAACGTGCCAATCGGTACCGGCAACATCAATGAAGACGTTGCCGACTTCGCCCCGACCGACGTCCCGCTCAACCCCAAGAATCGCCGACTCGACAGCCGCCAGTACGGCCTGTTCTTCAGCGACCGCATCAGCTTCGACGAGCACTGGCAGGTGCTGCTCGGCGGGCGTCAGGTGCGTCTGGACGAAGAAGCCTTCACCAGCAGCGGCATCAGTGACCGCCGCACCCGGCGCAGCGAATTGCTGCCCAATGCCGCGCTGCTCTACAAGCCGCAGGCCGACACCACCTTGTATGTGAGCTACAGCAAGGGCCTGTCCCTGGGCGGCGAAGCGCCGTGGTTCACCACCAACGATGGCGAAATTCTCGCGCCGACCATTTCCCGCCAGCTGGAAGCAGGCTTCAAACGTGACTGGCAGGGCCTGAGCCTGGGCGCAGCGCTGTTCCGTATCGACCAGGCGCTGCAATACAGCCGCCCCAACGACGATGGCACCCTGACCTACGTGCAGCAGGGCAAGCAGCGCAATATCGGCCTGGAGCTCTCCGCCAGCGGACAGGCCGCCCGCGATCTGCAACTGTCGGCCAGCGCTGCGGTGATTCGCGCCCGAGCGATCGACAGCGGCACCGAAGCCTATGAAGGCCATCAGGCGGTCAACGTACCGCGCGTGCGCGCCAGCCTGTCGGCCGATTACCGGATCCCCGGCGTCCAGGGCCTGTCGCTGCTCGGCGGCCTGCAGTACAGCGGCAGCAAGTACGCCAACCCGAGCGGCACGGTGAAGGTCGCCGACTACACGGTATTCAACCTCGGCAGCCGTTACACCACGCGTATAGAAGGCTATGAAACGGTATTGCGCCTGACCGTCGACAACCTGTTCGACAAACGCTACTGGCGCGACACCGGCGCCTACCAGGGCGATGGCTACCTGTTCCCGGGCGACCCACGCACCGCACGCCTGTCCGCAACCGTGAGTTTCTGACGCAACGTTTAACCTGTGGGAATGGGCCATGCCCGTGATTTCGCGGGCGTGGCCCGCTACCACAATGAACCGCTGAGAGCCGTAGGGTGGGCTTCAGCCCACCAATATGGCGCGCAACGCGCAAATGTGGCCGTCCGCTACCGACGTTTTGCGGCCGTTTCATCTGAACCAGTGCCGTAGGGTGGGCTTCAGCCCACCAATATGGCGCGCAACGCGCAAATATGGCCGTCCGCTACCGACGTTTTGCGGCCGTTTCATCTGAACCAGTGTCGGAAACACAAGGAGCATCCCAAATGCGTGGCACGCCATCGTTATTGACCTTCTGCTTGCTGGCAAGCCTGCTGACTGGCTGCCAGCAAACACCCAAACCGCATGATCAGCTCGACGCGGTACTGTGGACGCAAACCTCCATCGAGCACGAGCTGCTCTATCGCCAGGTCTACGCCGCCGCGACCCGTCAGTTGCAACCTGCGCTGGCCGATCCGCACTGGGATGCCCTGGCACAACCGCCGCGCAACCTGGCGGGCCTGCCGCCCGCGCTGATCGTCGATATCGACGAAACGCTGCTCGACAACACGCCCGTGAATGCCAAGTCGGTAGTCGATGGCGGCCCTTATGACTACGCCGAATGGTATCGCTGGGTGGCCAAGGCCGAAGCCCGCGCCCTGCCCGGCTCGGTAGCCTTCCTGCAGGCGGCTGCCAAGCTTGGCATCAGCGCCTATTACCTGACCAATCGCGAGCCCGGCCAGGAAGCCGACACCCTGCGCAACTTGCGCCAGGCGGGTTTCCCCATCGCGGACGAAGGGCAAATCCTCACTGCGGGAACCGCCATCGGCGGTTGCCAGAGCGCCGGGTCGGACAAGACCTGTCGCCGCCAGTGGGTCGGCGAGCGCGCTCGGGTTCTGCTGCTGGTAGGCGACAGCTACGGCGACTTCATCGCCGCGCCCAATCGCCTGGGCGAACAACGCCAGAGCGTAGCGCCCTATCAGGCCTGGTTCGGCCAGCGCTGGTTCCTGTTGCCCAACCCAACCTATGGCGGCTGGTACACCGCACCCTATGGAGATCGCGATGAACTGCCGGACGCGCAGAAACGCGCCCTGAAACACAGGGCGCTGATCCTGCCCTGAAAGCGATCGGATCCATGCATACCGTCGGTGGGGCGCGTGCCGAGGGCGAGCTGCGGCGCATTTGCATATTGCAGGCCAACGTTCACGAATAAACCCTACATATTGTGTTTATGTGACGAAGTGAATTTCCCTCGCCGGCCCCGGAAAAAAAACTGCCTGCGGCAATCGGGCCGCCAACTCTGCCATCGCCAGTATTCATGGGCTTTTGCGCCACTTACCCCGCATTAACCCACAGATTTATCCACAGGCCTTAGGGGTTGCCTTAGCTCCCCCATCGCACTATCTTGTATCCCCAGCTCGCCAAACACCTACATGTTGGGTTTTTGGCCAAAATGGACCCAAGCATAGATGCCCTGAAAAAGTCCATGCCCAGAGTCGTTTCGGTGCACTGAACGGTCACCGGCCATCGCACTCCGGCAAGCAGATACACAGCGTCACCGAACGACCCAGGTCGGTCGGCCCATACAGAACACCGCTCGCCACGCTTGCACCGGCAACACTACATCTAGTGACCGCGCGCAGCAGGAAGCACAGGTTAAGCCAGGGATGAAGCGTTCCGGCATCGAAACAGTACCGACTGCCGCTGTGCATGAAGCCAGCCAGTCCATCAACGCCTTTTTGCAACACCCTGCTGCCAGCCTTGTGCAGGCCTCAGGCTTTGTCGATTGGAATGAAAGCCAGGTACCACGTAACGATCAGCGGCAGAACGCTCACCTCTGAAAATTTCATTGATCATGGAGACCTTCATGCATACCGACACCACCCGCGAGAACCCTCAGGCCCAGGCGCCTCAGGGTGAAGACGCCAACCAGGCACTGGCTGCGACCGCACCAGGCCAACTGCGTGTGATCAAGCGTAACGGCACCGTCGTGCCGTACACCGGTGACAAGATCACCGTCGCCATCACCAAGGCGTTTCTCGCAGTGGAAGGTGGCAATGCCGCCGCCTCCTCGCGTATCCATGACACCGTTGCCCGTCTGACCGAGCAGGTCACCGCGACCTTCAAGCGTCGCATGCCGTCGGGCGGCACCATCCACATCGAAGAGATCCAGGATCAGGTCGAACTGGCCCTGATGCGCTCCGGCGAACAGAAAGTTGCCCGCGACTACGTGATCTACCGCGAAGGCCAGGCCAACAAGCGCAAGACCACCGACGCCGCCGATGGCATCGCTCAGCCGCACCCGAGCATCCGCGTGACCCTGGCTGACGGCAGCCTGGCACCGCTGGACATGGGTCGCCTCAACACCATCGTCACCGAAGCCTGTGAAGGCCTGCTGGAAGTCGACGGCGCGCTGATCCAGAAAGAAACCCTGAAGAACCTGTACGACGGCGTTGCCCAGAAAGACGTCAACACCGCGCTGGTGATGACCTCCCGCACCCTGGTCGAGCGTGAGCCGAACTACAGCTACGTCACCGCCCGCCTGCTGATGGACAACATCCGCGCCGAAGGCCTGAGCTTCCTCAACGTCGCCGCCAGCGCCACTCACCACGAGATGGCCGAGCTGTACGCCAAGGCCCTGCCCGCCTACGTCGAAGCTGGCGTCGAGTTCGAACTGCTCGATCCGAAACTGAAAACCTACGACCTGGAAAAACTGGGCAAGGCGATCAACCACGAGCGTGACCAGCAGTTCACCTACCTGGGCCTGCAGACCCTGTACGACCGTTACTTCATCCACAAGGACGGCATCCGTTTCGAACTGCCCCAGGTGTTCTTCATGCGCGTGGCCATGGGCCTGGCCATCGAAGAGCCGAAGAACCGCGAAGACCGCGCCATCG
Organism: Pseudomonas sp. SZ40; assembly: GCF_052958135.1. NCBI lineage: Bacteria > Pseudomonadati > Pseudomonadota > Gammaproteobacteria > Pseudomonadales > Pseudomonadaceae > Pseudomonas > Pseudomonas sp. SZ40. The sequence continues at coordinate 52,399 of NZ_JBQWIF010000027.1, forward strand.
AGTTCTACAACCTGCTGTCGTCGTTCGACTACATGGCCTCCACGCCGACCCTGTTCAACGCCGGCACCCTGCGTCCGCAGCTGTCCAGCTGCTACCTGACCACCGTGCCTGACGACCTGGGCGGCATCTACGATGCCATCCGCGACAACGCCCTGCTGAGCAAATTCGCCGGCGGCCTGGGCAACGACTGGACTCCGGTTCGCTCGCTGGGCGCCTACATCAAGGGCACCAACGGCAAATCCCAGGGCGTCGTGCCGTTCCTCAAAGTGGTCAACGACACCGCCGTGGCGGTCAACCAGGGCGGCAAGCGCAAAGGCGCCGTGTGTGCCTACCTGGAAACCTGGCACATGGACATCGAAGAGTTCATCGAGCTGCGCAAGAACACCGGTGATGACCGTCGCCGTACCCACGACATGAACACCGCCAACTGGATCCCGGATCTGTTCATGAAGCGCGTCTTCGACGACGGCCAGTGGACCCTGTTCTCGCCAAGCGAAGTGCCGGATCTGCACGACCTGACCGGCAAGGCCTTCGAAGAGCGCTACGAGTACTACGAAGCCCTGACCGAGTACCCGGGCAAGATCAAACTGTTCAAGACCATCCAGGCCAAAGACCTGTGGCGCAAAATGCTCTCGATGCTGTTCGAGACCGGCCACCCGTGGCTGACCTTCAAGGACCCATGCAACCTGCGCAGCCCGCAGCAGCACGTGGGCGTGGTACACAGCTCCAACCTGTGCACCGAGATCACCCTGAACACCAACAAGGACGAGATCGCCGTCTGCAACCTGGGCTCGATCAACCTGCCGAACCACATCACTGACGGCAAGCTGGACACCGCCAAGCTGGCGCGCACCGTGAAGACCGCCGTGCGCATGCTCGATAACGTCATCGACATCAACTACTACTCGGTGCCGCAAGCGCGCAACTCCAACTTCAAGCACCGTCCGGTCGGTCTCGGCATCATGGGCTTCCAGGACGCGCTGTACCTGCAGCACATCCCGTACGGTTCCGACGCCGCCGTCGACTTCGCCGACAAGTCCATGGAAGCGGTCAGCTACTACGCCATCCAGGCTTCCTGTGACCTGGCCGACGAGCGTGGCGCCTACGAAACCTTCCAGGGTTCGCTGTGGAGCAAGGGCGTTCTGCCGCTGGATTCCCAGCAGATCCTCATCGAGGCCCGTGGCCAGAAGTACATCGACGTCGACCTGAACGAAACCCTGGACTGGGCACCGGTGCGTGCTCGCGTGCAGAAAGGCATTCGTAACTCGAACATCATGGCCATCGCGCCGACCGCGACCATCGCCAACATCACCGGCGTGTCGCAGTCCATCGAGCCGACCTACCAGAACCTGTACGTGAAATCGAACCTGTCGGGCGAATTCACCGTGATCAACCCCTACCTGGTTCGCGACCTCAAGGCGCGCGGCCTGTGGGACTCGGTCATGATCAACGACCTCAAGTACTACGACGGCTCCGTGCAGCAGATCGAGCGCATCCCGCAAGAACTGAAAGACCTGTACGCCACCGCCTTCGAAGTCGACACCAAGTGGATCGTCGATGCCGCCAGCCGTCGCCAGAAGTGGATCGACCAGGCGCAATCGCTGAACCTGTACATCGCCGGCGCCTCGGGCAAGAAGCTCGACGTGACCTACCGCATGGCCTGGTACCGTGGTCTGAAAACCACCTACTACCTCCGTGCCCTGGCCGCGACCAGCACCGAGAAATCGACCATCAACACCGGCAAGCTCAACGCCGTGTCCAGTGGTGGCGACCAGGGCCTCAGCGCAGCACCTGCTGCCGCGCCGGCCACCCAGGCCTCCCCTGGCCCGGCTCCGGTTCCGAAGGCGTGCGCCATCGACGAGCCGGATTGCGAAGCCTGCCAGTAAGAGTTTGTTCACGGCCTTGCGAGCTAGAGCGATACAAGGCAAAAACAAGCGAGGAAGCGGAGTTTACGAGTGGTAAATGAGCATCCGAGCTTGTTTTTAACGCAGTAGCGCCGACGCGCAGCAGGTCGTGGACGGACTCTTAAAGGTACCAGCCGGGTTGCAGCCTTCACTGCAACCCGGCACCGATAACGCGAAGCCAGGCGCAGCCCTGGCAATAATCAGCCGTAGCGCTCTGCGTGCACCGCGAGCCACCGACGATTAGCCACTATCCACACAGGCCGGCTCTCACGCCGACCCTCTAGCAGGAGCCAACCCATGCTGAGCTGGGATGAATTCGACAAGGAAGACGGCGCTGAAGCTGCCGCTCCGAAACAGACCGCCGCACAAGCCAGTGCCGACATGAGCCTGGAAAGGCTCAACCAGGTCGGCGACGCCGCCGCCCTCGAAGCCCGTGCCATCGACGCCAATGACTCCGATGCCATTGCCCGTGCGAAAAAGGCCCTGAACGACCTCGACATCCAGGAAGGCCTGGACGAGCTCGAAGGCACCTCCGCACGCGTGGAAGTCGGCGACAAGCAGATGATCAACGCCCGTGCCGACCTCAACCAGCTCGTACCCTTCAAGTACGACTGGGCCTGGCAGAAGTATCTGGATGGTTGCGCCAACCACTGGATGCCGCAGGAAGTGAACATGAACGCCGACATCGCCCTGTGGAAATCCACAGACGGTCTCAGCGAAGACGAGCGCCGCATCGTCATGCGCAACCTCGGCTTCTTCTCCACCGCCGACAGCCTGGTTGCCAACAACCTGGTACTGGCCGTGTACCGCCTGATCACCAACCCCGAGTGCCGCCAGTACATCCTGCGCCAGGCCTTCGAGGAAGCGATCCACACCCACGCCTACCAGTACTGCATCGAATCGCTGGGCATGGATGAAGGCGAAATCTTCAACATGTACCACGAGATCCCAAGCGTCGCGAAGAAAGCCTCCTGGGGCCTCAAGTACACCCGCTCGATCTCCGATCCCAAGTTCGAAACCGGCACCCCGGAAACCGATCGCCAGTTCCTCAAGAACCTGATCGCCTACTACTGCGTACTGGAAGGCATCTTCTTCTACTGCGGCTTCACCCAGATCCTCTCCATGGGCCGCCGCAACAAGATGACCGGCACCGCCGAGCAGTTCCAGTACATCCTGCGCGACGAATCCATGCACCTGAACTTCGGTATCGACGTGATCAACCAGATCAAGATCGAGAACCCGAGCCTGTGGGACGCGCAGATGAAAGACGAAGCGACCCAGATGATTCTGCAGGGCGCCCAGCTGGAAATCGAATATGCCCGCGACACCATGCCCCGCGGCGTGCTCGGCATGAACGCCGCGATGATGGAGGACTACCTCAAATTCATCGCCAACCGCCGCCTGACCCAAATCGGCCTGAAAGAAGAATACCCAGGCGCCAGCAACCCCTTCCCATGGATGAGCGAGATCATGGACTTGAAGAAAGAGAAGAACTTCTTCGAGACCCGCGTGATCGAGTATCAGACTGGTGGGGCGTTGAGCTGGGATTGATATCAGTTTGAAATCACGCTAGATTCACCCAACACCTGCCATGGATGTTGGGAATGAAGCTGAATAAAAAGCCCCGCCTAGTGCGGGGCTTTTTATTAGGAAAAATAATGCACACCCCAATATTACTTGACTATCACGCTCAACATGGCTCGTCAAAAATAAGAAGCCTGTATATTCAAGAGAATCTCTACATCTCCTTAGAAGATGTAGTCCTCACTCTTGCAAAAACAAATAGTAGTCATAGAGAGCAAAATAAAACAGGACTAGGAAGCCTAATAAAAGCTCAGCTAGAAGTTTTAGACAGCGATGAGTACAAACACTTTCCAGCGGACTTTAAAAACACTAACGAACTAAGAACTGAAGTTTTTATAACTGAACCAGGGCTATATAGAATAATATCGAGAGACAGCACTCCCGCAAGCAAACTATTCCAACGGTGGATTTTTCACGAAGTCATCCCATCCGTACGCAAACATGGCACATACCCACCACCAGTAAAACATGGCGACTCAGAAATAATGTCGCTTGCTCAAAGTCTAGCCCAACATACGAACCTATTAATAAAAGAAATTGCAGAAAGAGAACGTCTAGCGGAAGAGACACGTCTCCGATTTAAAGAAACAGAGCGACAGCTTGAGGAAATAAATCAAAAGATTGAAACAATATCGCTGCCGGATGGCAATTCAGATCTCACTGATGTAGAAAATTATTGCAAAGATAAAAATCTTGTCATTGACCAAAATCACCTGAGAGCAATGTGCGCCAAGCTTTGCCTTGAACAAGGTATAGCGTCTATAAAGAAAACCAATACAACCCTTCCAATGGATAATCTCTATCCTTCCCTACTGATTTGCGCAGCCGAGAAACTAATAAGGAGCTGAAATGAATACAGTAACTCACACTCAGTTACCACTAGAGCTGCCCTCTGCTTCATTCGGAGAGATTGACGGCATTCAGATGGGAGTACTGAATGACACAACGCCTTATTTAACTGAGCGTGGCCTAGCAAGGCTTTGCGGCGTCAATCCAAAGACAATTAGCGACCTCGCAAACAATTGGGAAGAAGAAACATTCAAACCTAGAGGAAAGAGAATAAAGCAACTATTAACCCAACAAGAATTCAATGCCGACCGAATCGTAATAAAGACAGAGCAAAATGGACAAAAAATCAGTGCTTACCCGGACGTGGTATGCATGGCTATACTTGAATACTACGCTTTTGACTCCGACAGCACTGATGCACAAACAGCACAAAGAAATTACCGCCTACTTGCTCGAAAAACATTACGCAATTTCATATACGAAAGCGTAGGCTTTTCACCAGAAAAACTTAAGCTTGACTCGTGGCGGCACTATCACGACAGAATACTGCTTAACAAACTACCTGCGGGCTACTTTAGCGTATTCAGAGAAATTGCTGACATTGTAATTTCAGCTATTGAGTCAGGACTAATAATAGACACCCATACCGTCCCAGATATCAGCGTGGGACAAATGTGGGCAAAGCACTGGGCATCTGCCAATCTAGAGTCCGTTCATGGAAGCAGAAAAAAACATCCCCATGAATACCCAGACTATTTTCCTCAGTCAGCTGCAAGGACGGAGGCAAACATCTACCCACTCAGCGCACTCGGCGAGTTTCGAATCTGGTTAGAAAGCATCTATCTCCCTCAAAAATTCCCTGCTTATCTTCAGAAGAAGATAACACAGGGATTAATTCCTCAAAACACAGCAGGCGCCCTACTTATATCCTTAAAAAGAAGTTAGCTTAATAATTCCTAAGCTAGATTTTTTGACTGATCGTTCCCACACCACGCGTGGGAAGTCCACTTGATGCTCTAAGTCGATCAATAACCAATTCAACGAGTAGGATGGCAACGCGAAGCTTGTCCACCATGGTTCAAAACGGAAAAGGAGGCAGATTTATTTTCTCCGTCGTCCTCTCCTACCGTTTTCGCCCTTACGGCGAGTCACTTTCTCTTTGCTCGCGCGAAAGAGAAAGTAACCAAAGAGAAAGCGCCCGGCATCCGGGTTTCGCTACGCTCAACTCCCCTGGTTCCGGCACTGTTCCGAGGGTCGTCACGGTGGGCTATCCCTGCCTAGGCGGCCCCGGCCATTGCTCCTCGTTTGGCATCCATGCTAAACGCCCCTCTCCACAGCACCTCCACTTGACCTCCTGACGGGTCTCGGACACCGCGGCGCTAAACGCCCCACATTCGCCATAGTTACTCATTAGGAGCCTCTGAATTACTGCAGACTTTACCAGCACACTCTCTTTTGGCGTTCAAATAATAAATAACCGGAGGTTTAGTCATCACAACAGGGCCATCCTTTGTCATAAGCCCATACAAATCGCCTGAGGCAGCAATTATACGAACATTTATTTTTTCCGGCAGAGACTCATCTTCCAAATGCGCAGTCCGAATCGGCACACACCTATTCCAATAATCAGACTCATCCCCGCAAAGATTCTTCTCATAGAAGGACATGAGGCTTTTGCCGACATATTTCCCATGAGAGACCCCAACTGCTGGAAACAGCACCCAGACAAGCAAGAACAAAGGAACAAAGACCATGAATACAAGCGCAAAATATGAAGCAATGAAACCCCAAAAAGCCTGTTCCTTAATCATTAGCCACTTCGTGACCTTATAGACCACAGGCCATTTCCTACCGAAAGCAACCAACTTCCGAAGTCTTTTTACCCTTGATAATTTAGGCCGCACCTTCTTGGCTGGCCCATTTAATGCTATCCAAAGTCTAACTACCACATAAGCTGCAATCATGACAGCCGGCATAAATGAGGATGTAAATTTCATCCATACATTCACCGTACTAACCCCAAGCTCGCGACTCGCAAAATATGTCCACAACCTCGCTTCAGACCATTCAATTGGAAATAGAAGCACATCTAGCCCCAAGGCTTTAATATACCCCTCATAATATGCCAATCCATATATATAAAGAGCATTACCAACCAGCCCCGACCCAAGAATTACTAGCAACGTCTTTTTAAAGATTTGCTGAACAACGCTCTCAACATCTATGCCTTTCCTCATACATTTACCTTAACGCTTTACTCGATTAAAGATTATTTTTTGATCGTATCCACGCTCTGCGTGATTACACAGCGATTCAAACCCTCTTCACCGCTCGAACTAACCTAGCAAGAAATCTTGGGTATCTACGGACTCTACTTCGCCGTCGACAACAAGAACACCTATACCAAGTTCCGGATCGAATATTGAATCAAAGATAAATCCTACTTGGCGCGTAACAGAATCGAAAGGATGCATAAATTTTATATATTTTAGAAAAACCAAACCACGCATATCGGAAACACTATTGACTCTAGGTGCTTTGACTTCTACTTCATCAAAATCGAAACACGACCTGAATGCTTCGATGTTATCCAGGTAATAGAGATACACCGCTTCTTCAACAGCTGCACAGATCGATTGCTTATTAGAAGATAACTCACGAAGTGCCGAGCGTTGCTCTTCACAAATGGGATTTCCATCAAATGTCTGGACAATCCACTCAGCCTCGGAAGCACCTCCAAATAAAATGATATCGAAGCGCCTGGTCAAAACACCATCGGAGTTCATGACACCAAAATCGTTGTCTACGTCGACGTCCACTGTAAAGCCTCCAAAAAGCTTTCAGGTAGTAGTCAGGGCAAGCATCTTCATGGAGCAACCCAATCGCAAGCCTAGGCTGCCAGCTACTTAAAGCTCCAAGTCCGTAGTACTCGACGATATGTCCACCAGAGCATAGGTACGATCAACTTATTTGCCTTTCTTCTTGGCAATCGCCTTCATCCGCGCCGCCGCCTTCTGCACGGTGGCCATCTTCTCGGGGCGTTTCATGCCGCGCCATTTACGGATTTCCTCTCGGGTGCGCCCGCAGCTCACGCACAGTTCACTGTTGAGCTGGCACAGCGACACGCAGGGATTTTCAATGTCCTTGGCCACGTTTGCCCCTTGCCGGCTGCTCGACCGAAAACGTCACGTGGTCGGCGGTGCGTGTCACGCTGATACCTACCTCCTCGAAAGCAGCCAGGGTCAGCGCCAGCATTCTCGCCTTGTCCGCACAGGCGAGTGCCTTTGCCTTGTTGGCCTCGGTATCGAACATCCACGTCACGCTCAGGCTCTGCGGAAAGCGCTCGTAGTCCACGTCATGGGTGAGCCACTGGAAGCCGACGATCTCGCTCTTTGCCGTTTCGCAGGCATCTGTCAGCGTGCGAATCAGCTCGCGCTCGATGCCTGCATATTTTCGTTTCGAGGCTGCCATAAGGCCCTTCTGGGTTGGTGTTCGTTGCGGCGCCATGTTACCCGAGGTACGCGCCATGAGATGAACAGCTCGTACCCTCTCCCTTACACAACGTCAGCGGCCACACGCGTTACAATGCCGCCCGCCGTTTTATAAAGAGCCTGCCTGTCGATGTTCACCCTTACCCACCTCAATGCCACGCCGCCCGAGTCCCTCAAAGCCCAGGTGCTGCAGATGGTGGTGGACTATTTCAGTGACATCAGCCCGGTGCCGCTGACGCCCAGCAACCCGCTCTATCAGCTGTACCAATACGTGATCGGCTACGAAGTGCATCTGTACCTGCAGGCCATGGACGGTGAGGCGCACAGCCCCACGCAATTGCTGCTGGCCCTGGATGATCAGGATCCTGCCGTGGTGCTGGGTTTCGCGCTGTACCTGCCCAGCCAGGACGACGCCGAAGCCTGCACCCTCGCCTACATGGCCGTAGCGGCCAGCCATCGCCGGCGTGGTGTTGCCCGCGCCATGTTGCAACGCATCATCGAGCGCCATCCGCATATGGAGCTGGCCTGCGTGGCCGGCAAGGTGCCGACCTTCGAGACCATGGGCTTTCAGGTGCTGGCCGCACAAGGGCCGCAGGTGCTGATGAACACCCGCGACCACCGCTCCGATGGCCTGGTGGCGGTGCAGGATCTGGCGCCGGTGTTTCAGTCCACCGAGGTGCGGCAGATCCACGCCTACTTGCTCAAACAAAACGGCAAGAAGGCCATGAGCGAAGCCGAGAAACAGCGCGACTATCACCTGGATCAGCTGGCCCATCAGGCTCGTCAGCTGGTGGCAGAGCGACTTACTCCGACGCTGCACTGACGCGCTCGCACTAACGACACCTTTGTGAAATGGATCACTCACGGCCTACGGCGAGCCGTCAGAAACTGACAGCGATACCTACCTAAGGGAGCAATCATGTTCAACGATGAACAATTTCCGTCTGGACTTCTGCAAGGGACGCGGTCTGTTTTGAAATATGCAGCCGCTTGCATACTGGCGGTAATGCCCCTCTGCTCAGCCACAGCGGGCGAAGAAGAGATAAAGGGAGAACGCCAGTATCGACAAGCGGTTGAAATGCTAGAGCCGTTAGATGGGATGGTTATGGCAATGTTCAACGCCTCCAGGGCAGGCTCCCCCCCTGAAGAACTTGACGAACGGGCGGCTGCCATTTCACGGTTAGTGGCCCCAGCCGGCGAGATGCTGCAGGAGGCGTCCCGGTTCGACCACCCGATCGCGCAATATCGTCTTGCGCTGCTTCACATGTCCTTGATGCAGGGAACGGAAGACACCTGCACGTTATTGAATGAAAGCGCTGATCACGGCTTCGCGCCAGCAGCGGTTCTTCTTGCAGTGGAGTGCGTTCCCTTTGAAACCACCGCGCGCCATATGGCGCAGCTGAAAAAGGCGCCAACCGAAATAACGCGCTACACGGCGTACTACCCACAACCGACGGTTGACCTACGGTGTATTCCAAAGCGCGACGAAGGTCTCCTGCTACAGCTGGGCCAGAAAGAGGATTATCTGGCTGAGATTTATAAATTGCTTGCCGAAAGATCAGGCAGGAATACACCAGAGCGCACGCAGTACCTCAAGCAGGCCGTGGCCGCCAATGGCTGTATTTATGCAGCAAGGCGTCTTGAACGCAGACAGCCTTAATTGCAATAACAGAAAGAACGAACACCGCACGGCAAGCATTTCCACATCACCAATAATGCTCGGCATCGGCCTTTTTCTATTCGGGTCAAGCCAGGGAAATCGCTTATGGACATCCGCTTTCTGACCTTCCCCGATTTTCACAACGTGTACTTCTACCGCTCCATCACCCTGGCCATTCTTCTGGTAATCGGTGGCGTGGTGCTGTTCAAGGCGCCAGCCACGCGGCTGCCTGAACTACTGCTGGTCAGCGGCTGCTTGTTGCTGATGGGATGGCGGTTTGCGCTGGAATGGCGGCGGTTGAACAAGGCCGGGGCGGCCTCCATTCACAACGACGAGCTGATCGTCTCCAACGAAAGTGGCCACCGGCAGATTCCGCTGAGCAGCGTGCGCTCTGTGACTTCGAAACACAGCCTGTTCATGGTACGGCGCTATCGCTCGTGGTCTGAGCACCTGGCGTTCGTGGAGTTCACGCTGCACAACGGCGAGCGCTTTTACACACTGGCGGAAAGTGCGGTGTTCGAATCACCAGCGGCCAAGCACAGCCTGGCAGCGATACAGGCCGCCGTGCTGGCTGCCAAGGTGAAAAGCGCAGCGGCTGAAAGCGCTGTGGCGTTGGCGAAGTAGCCAACGCCACAGAGAGTGGAGCATGCCGGGCGACATGCTGCGAGGCTTCAGAAACTGTAGGTGCCTGTGACCACCAGGTTGCGCGGCTCGCCGACGCGGATCTGCCCGGCGCTGGTGGCGGAGCTGTAGTAGGTGCGGTCGGTGAGGTTGTTCAGCGCGGCGCGCAGGTCCCAGTCCTTTTGGCGCAAGCCAACCAGGGCATCCCAGCGGCCGTAGCCGGGCAGCACCGTGGTGTTCTGGTTATCGGCAAAGCGACTGCCCACCAGGGTCAGGCCGGTTTCGGCGTACCAGCCCTGCTCCGGCTTCCAGGTCAGGAACAGGCTGCCGTTGCGTTTGGCGACATTGCTGACGCGGTTGCCTGCCAGGCCGTTGTTGTCCTTGACGATGGTGGCGTCCTGCAGGCCGATGCCGCCGCGGACGTACCAGTTGCCCGCCAGTTGGCCAGTGGCCGTGAGTTCGATGCCGCGCGAACGCTGCAGGCCGCTGAGGATGAACAGCCCCGGATTGTTCGGGTCGCTGGTACGGCGGTTGTAGAGTTCCAGCTCGTAGATCGCGAAGGTGGTGCTCAGGCGGTCGCCGAGCCAGTCGCTCTTCACGCCGATTTCCTTCTGGCGGGTCTGCTCCGGATCCAGGTCATTGGTATTGCCCGTGGCGTTCGGGGTGATGCCGATCTGCCCGCCGCCGACCGGCGAGTAGCTCTTGCTCCACGAGGCGTAGAAGGAGTGATCCTGCAGCGGCGTCCAGACCAGGCCGACGCGCGGGCTGATGCTGTTGTCGTCGCGGCCATCCGGGATATTGGTCAGCTTGTTGGTGGTATCCACCTCGAAGCGGTCATAGCGCAGGCCTGCCAGCAGTTGCCATTGATCGTTCAGGCGCAGTTGATCCTGCACGTAGATGGCGCGACTTTCGACTTCGGTGTGGTTGTTGCTCGAGGCCGTCATGGGGCCGGTGTGGCTCTGGTTGCGGTCCGGGTTGTAGAGGTCCAGCGTCGGCACTGCCTGGCCGCCCCGGTTGACAGCGAGCGAGGTGTAAAGCTTCGGATCGCGCCGTTGGCTGCCGATCTCGACGCCAGTCAACAAGCGGTGTTCGAGGCCAAAGGTGTCGACGGTGCCTTCCGCCTCCAGGTTGTTGAAGATATTGCGGGTGCGCAGATCCTGCTGAAAGCGTGCACGGCTCACCCGGTTGGTAACGACATTGGCGCTAGTCAGGTAGGTGTTGTCGAAGTCGCTGTCGAGCTTGAACACGCTCAGGGTCTGACGCAGTTGCCAGTTGTCGTTCAGCTCGTAGGTGAGTTTGGAACGCAGCGATTGGGCCTTGTCGTCGATGTAATCGCGGTCATCACCGTAGGTGGTCTCGCGCTTCACATCGGCCGGGCGCCCGTTCACGCCAGGAATGCCACGATCCGGGGTACGGTCGAAGCGGCTGTACTCGTACTGCGCCAGCCAGTTGAGCCGGGGCGTCAGTTGCCAGCTGATGGACGGCGCGAACAGCTGGCGGTGGCTGGAAACGTCGTCGCGAAAGCTGTTGGCGTCCTGATTGCCCATGTTCAGGCGCAGGCTGATGTTCTCGGTCGCATCCGCACTCAGGTCGGCGTACAGGCTGCGCATGTCTTCGCTGCCGCCCTGGGCCTCGATGCTGGAACGGCGCCCGGCTTCAGGCACCTTGCTGACACGGTTGACGATGCCGCCCTGGCTGCCGCGCCCGTAGAGCACCGCAGCCGGGCCCTTGAGCACATCGATGCGCTCGATGTTGTGCAGGTCGCGCACGTACTGGCTGTCATCACGCACGCCATCCAGATAGAAATCGTTGCTGGCCTCGAAGCCGCGAATACGCAGCCCGTCGAAGCGTGTATCCGCTCCGCTGCTGACGTTGGGAATGCCGCTTAGTGCCGTGGCCAGGTCGTTGGTGCCGTAATCGAGCACATTGGCGGTTTTCACTGAGTCGATGGCTTGCGGAACATAACGAACCGGCGTCGCGGTGCGTGTCGCAGTGCTGACTTCTTTGACGCGGGGGCTATCGGCTTGCGCGTCGACATCCGCGTTGATCGACGTTTCCGGCAGCACGGTTGGGGCCGCGTGGGTTAGGCCGGCGGTGAAAAGGAAGGAAAAGCCAAGCGCAACAGAGTTGAGACGCAGAAAGGCAGGCATGAAGGAGGCGCATCCAAGAAGAGAAAGTTATTTTTGGGGCGCGAATGATAATGCTTAATATTTACTTACGAAATAGCGTCGCATTCATATTTACATACGGCGCTCGCAGATTTTCCTGCCCGCCTGCCAAGGGATGACGGATAACGGGAAACACACCTAGAAATACATTCCAAACTTTCTCGTTGCGGCCCTAGTCATCTGGAGTACGAGCGATTGGCTCGTACTGCCATTGAATTAAAGGGCTGCCATCATGATTCGCGACGATCGTAGTGCTCCAAACGGCTACACCAATCCTGTCTACCACGACACTGCCGCAGTAGCGCCGCTGCTCAAACGTATTTCCTGGAGTGCGGTTCTGGCCGGCGTAGTGCTGGCCATGATGGTTTCCCTGCTGCTCAGCGTGCTCGGCACGGCCATCGGCAGCGCCAGCATCGACCCGCTGCAGGAAGCCGACCCGGTATCGGGCGTGGGTACCGGCGCCGCCATCTGGGTGGTCGTCAGCTCGGTGATTTCCCTGTTCATCGGTGGTTGGGCCGCTGGCCGCCTCGCACAGCGTGAAGGTGCCTTCCATGGCCTGCTGGTGTGGGCGAGCGTTTCGCTGATCACCGTTTACCTGGTCTCCAGCGCGGTGACTGGCGTGGTACGCGGCGGCCTCAACCTGGCCGGCAGCGGTGTGTCTGCGCTGGGCAGCGGTATCGCTCAGGTGGCGCCAGCCTTGGGCGGCAAGATCCAGGACGAGCTACGCGAGCAAGGTATCGACTTCAACCTGGACGATATCCAGGGTGAACTCGAACAGGCCATGCGCCAGACCGGCAAGCCCGAGCTGAACCCGGACAACCTCGATCAGCAAGCTCAGGCCACCCAGGAGGATGCCCAGCAGACTGCCCAGCGCAGCGCTGAAAACCCGCAACAGGCCACCGAGCAACTGGGTGGCCTGCTGGACCGCATCAAGGCCAAGGGCGACCAGGCCTGGGACGCTGCCGACCGTGAAGCGCTGGTCAATCTGATCAAGGCGCGTGGCAACAAGACCGACGCCGAGGCCAACCAGATCGTCGATCAGGCCCAGGCCAGTTATCGCGAGGCATATGCCAAGTATCAGGAACTCAAAGCCCAGGCCGAGCAGAAAGCCCGTGAAGCGGCTGAAGTGGCGGCCAAGCGTGTATCCCAAGGCGCCTGGATTCTGCTCATCACCCTGGTGATCTCGGGCCTGGTCGCTGCAGGTGCCGGGGTGCTGGGTCGTCGTACTCAGCCGCCAGCCAAGGTAGTCGCTGCCGTCTGAGCCGCTTGCCGTAACGGCTGAATACTGGCTGATAAACATGCCCGCACTGGCCTCAGGCCACGCGGGCATTTTTGTTTGAGGCAACGAACTGCCCAGGCGCCGGGTGATCGACCCTTGCAGGTTACCGGCTGTTGGTCAGCGTTTCACGCAGGCGAACAGTGCGTTACCGGAGGCCTGATCCCAGGGCAGGATCTTTTCGTAGTCATGCTCGAGCACGTGTACCTCGAAGTAGGGCTCAAGGAGCGCCTGCAACTCGGCGAACGTCACCGCGACCATGGGATGTTCGTCGTGCCAGATCAGGTGCTCATGCGCGGTGGTCTTTTCGATGCTCAGCCTCAACGACTGCTTCTCGCCCTCACCGGCGTAATGCCAACCCGAGCTGAAGGTGAACAGGCCTTCGTCGTCGTTGACGCTGTGTGCCGCGAACAGGCTGTTGTCGATTTTGCTCTTGTCGACGACGTTGAAGCAGAACAGCCCGTTGGGCTGGAGCGCGGCATGCACGCTGGCGATGCAGGCCTGGAGCCTGTCGATGCCACCGCTGTAGTGAATGGAGTAGAGAAAGCAGGTAATCAGATCGAGCGGCTCGTTGACCCTGAAGTCGCACATGTCCTGCACGGCGAACTGCGCCTCGGGGCAACGCGCGGCGGCTTTGTCCAGCATGGGCTGGTTGATGTCGAGCCCGCTGCTGCGATAGCCGGCATCGAGAAAGTGGCGAACATGGGGCCCGGTGCCGCAGGCCAGATCGAGGTGCCGATTGCCCCCGTTGCCAAACAGCTGCTGCAGCCGCTGAATGCAGTGGCTTTGCGCCTTGTAGTCGATGTCGGCGCACATCAGATCGTAATGATCGGACAGGTCGGTATAGAGGGCGTTGACGGACATGGCGACCTGATGATGTGCGAGGGCTTTGCGCGGTGGCGCATCATAGCCGAAGTACCGCTGCGCGCTCGCCTCTATCGATGGGCGCGGCGCAGACTGGATAAGGCCGCCTCCATCTACCATGCTGTAGTGAACGAACACCACGCTCAAGGATGAGCCGCCATGTCGCTCTATCGCCGTGCCCGCGTTGCCGGGGCTTCATATTTCCTTACCCTCACCCTGCTCGACCGCCGCAATGATCTGCTGACCCGGCATATCGATCTGCTGCGGGAAACGGTACGGGCCACCAAGGACCGCCACCCCTTCCATATCGACGCCTGGGTCGTGCTGCCCGAGCACATGCATTGCGTCTGGACGCTACCCGAAGGCGACAGCGAGGTCGCCCTGCGCTGGAAGGCCATCAGGTTCGCCTTCTCGCAAGGCCTGGACAAGACCGAACCGCGCCGCCTGCACCAGTTGATCCGCGGCGAGCGTGGCCTCTGGCAACGGCGCTATTGGCGGCAACGGATCGCCGATGACCTCGACTACCAGCGCCACCTCGACTACATCCACTTCGACCCCGTCAGGCATGGCTACGTGAGCCAGGCACGGGAGTGGCCGTATTCGAGTTTTCATCGCGCGGTGCGCGATGGCCTTTACCCGGCCGACTGGACAGGTAGTGGATGCACCGATGATGAGCAGAACTGGGGAGAGTGATCGGCTCGAATCGTCGCGCTCTGCCCGTAGCCCGGTGTTCGAGGTGCCGCAGCGATGCGGTTGCGCGACCGCGCTGACGGGCGATGCGAAGCGTCTCAGCAGGCTTACCTACCCGGCGCGCAGGTAAGCTCGCGAATACCTTGAACGGCAGCATACGCCGGGCTCGCGATCCATTAGACTGCCCGGCAAAATAGCCCCGTGCCCTCCCTCCAGCACCCCCTCGCTCCGGTTCAATTCGATGCCCAAGGCCCACACGTACCTGATCCGCTACCCCTCTGCCAGCCTGCTGTTCGTGCAATTGCTGGGCATCGTGCTCTACCCCTTCATGGAGCGGCTGTCGGAAGGCCGTGCCATCGTGGGTGCCTTTGGCATCATCGTGCTGGCGATGTCGTTGCGCATGGTGCGCAGCAGCCCGACCATCCAGTGGATCGCGTTCACGCAAGCCGCCTGCATCCTGGCCCTGACCGTAGCCGTGGAGTTCGAATACAACACCGCGCTGGCGATTCTGCTCGCGGCCCTGGAGTCGAGCTTCTACTTCTATGCCGCTGGCGGCCTGATCGCCTACATGATGGAGGATCAGCGAGCGAGCACCGATGAGCTGTTCGCGGTCGGCGCCACCTTCACCCTGCTGGCCTGGGCCTTCGCCCACGCCTTTTCCGTGTGCCAGTTGCTCAGCCCTGGCAGTTTCACGGCGGCGATCAACCCGGAAGCGGAACGCACCTGGGTGGAGCTGCTGTTCCTGAGCTTCACCACCCTGTCGGGGGTCGGCCTGAGCGATATCCTGCCGTTGAGGCCATTCGCCCGGGCGCTGGTGATGCTCGAGCAGTTCGCGGGCGTCATGTACATCGGCCTGGTGGTGACCCGTCTGGTCAGCCTGACGGTACGGCCCAAGCCGCAATGAGCGAGCCCACCAGTGGAAAACGCCATGCAGTCTGCCAGACTGCATGAAACCGGGCAGGCAGCGCGATCAAGTGGCAGAGAGACAAGGCTGAGAGAAGCCTGCCATCCATCCGTTTCTTTACGTTGCCCTGCCTGAAATCGACAACCGAACGCTTACAATCGCGACCGCAAAACCGTAGCCCTGTGCACGATCTGCAACGGCTCAAGCCCCCGCGATGCCCCCAACACTTCCACCCAACAAACAGGCAGGCCCGACCAGAACATGGCGTTCGATCCCTTAACCATGTTGACGATCACCATCGCCCTCGCCCTGGCGGCGGCGCTGTATCTGGCGATCGAGTGGCAGACCGTTCGTGAACCCTCCCTGCTCTTCTGGAGCGCCGGTTTCGCCCTGATCAGCGTGGGCTCGACCCTGGCCCTGTTGCGCAGCAGTGGCCTGCTGCTGGTGGGTATCTGGTTCGCCAACGGGCTGCTGATCACCGCACACTGGCTGTTTCTGGTGGGCGTGGCGCGTTTTACCGAAACGCGCCTGTCCCGGGCCTGGTACCTGATGGTGGGTATCTGGTTCGCCATGCTGCTCCTGCCGGAGGGCCCGCTGTGGTCGAAGGTGATGCTGCTGGTCAACTCGCTGCTGGTCGCGCTGACGGCGCTCTGGGCCAGTTGGCTGCTAAGGCCTCAGGGCAAATCGCTGGGTGCCGGTGCCGCACAGTTGCGCTATGTGCTGCTGGGCCACGGCCTGTTCTACGTCGCCAAGACCATACCGGTGCTGGTGCCGGGCACGCTGATCGATCTGGCGGCCTTCCGTGGCGAGATCATTCAGATTTCGCTGGTCGAAGGCGTGATGGCGCTCATGCTGATCGCCCTGTCGATGACCGGGACGGTACGTTACCGTCGCGAGAAACGCATCGAGCGGCTGGCCGCGCGCGACCCGCTGACCGCCATGTACAACCGCCGCGCTCTGGAAGCACGAGCGCCCAGACTGCTCAACGAGGTGTCGCCCAGGAGCCCCGGCGCGCTGCTGCTGATCGATATCGACAACTTCAAGCTGGTCAACGACCTGCACGGGCATAGTGCGGGCGACCGCCTGCTGGTGGCACTGGGCGAGATGATTCGTCTGGTGCTGCCCGAGGGGTCACTGGCAGCGCGTCTGGGGGGCGACGAATTCGTGATCCTGCTGCGCGATGCGTCCCACGAACGCATCGTCAGCCTGGGCGACGGGCTGCGCGAGCGCTTCCATGGCGTAGCCGCGCAAACCTTCGCCACCCCTGAAGCGGTAACCCTGAGCATCGGCGCCAGCCTGTTCGATCAACCGCCGGCCAGCCTGGCGGCGCTGATCGAACAGGGGGACGTGGCGCTCTATCAATCCAAACGCGGCGGGCGCAACAGCATTCGCCTGGTGGACCGCACCCTGCTGGGCAGCCCTGCTTCGGCCACCTGAGCCGCAGAACGCGGGTACGTCCGGGCTCAGTTCTGCACGGCCTGGACGGAGCCGCCATCGACCCGCAGGTTGCTGCCATTGATGAACGACCCCCGCTCGGATACCAGCAAGGCAATGGCTGCCGCCACTTCGTCAGCCTGACCGCGGCGTTTCTGGACGATACCGGGGCGTTCCTCCTCGAGAAAGCTCGCCACGGCCTCGTCGAAGGAAACGCCCTGCTCCTCGGCCCGCTGCCGCATCATGCCATCGGTCATGTTGGTTTCGATGAAGGCTGGGGCCACGGTATTGCACAACACGCCGTGGGCCGCTTCCTTGTAGGACAGGTTCTTGATGAAGGCGCCGAGTGCGGCCTTGGATACGTTATAGACGGCTTCCTCCCAGTAGGGCTGCACGGCATTCTCCGAGGTGATGCACACCAGCCGCCCCCAACCGCGCGAGCGCATCGCCGGGACGGTGGCCCGGGCGACGCGCACGGCGGAGAAGAAATCGGTGGCCCACGCCTCCTCGTAGTCGCTGTCGGGCAGCGC
This sequence comes from Pseudomonas sp. SZ40, assembly GCF_052958135.1. Taxonomy (NCBI): domain Bacteria; kingdom Pseudomonadati; phylum Pseudomonadota; class Gammaproteobacteria; order Pseudomonadales; family Pseudomonadaceae; genus Pseudomonas; species Pseudomonas sp. SZ40. The sequence goes on from NZ_JBQWIF010000027.1 coordinate 70,314, forward strand.
CAGCGGGTCGCCCTTGGCGCCGGTGACCCCGGCGGCATGCACCACGATATCGATTTGCCCAAAGCGTGCTTCGCCAGCCTTTACCAGCGCGTCGACCTCTTGCTGACGGGTCATGTCGGCAGCGACCCTCAGCACTTCACCGGGTAGGTCGGCGCAGGCCTTGTCCAGGGCGGCCTGATCCTTGTCGGTCAGCAGCAGGTGTACGCCTTCCTCGACAAGCAGTTTCGCCGTCGCCAGGCCGATACCCCCGGCAGCGCCGCTGATGAGCGCAACGCGCCCCTTGATGTGCAAATCCATAGAGACCTCATTGACGTGCGAAAGATGGTGGGCGCAGCCGCCCGGCCACCATCGAGCCTGCGCTCGGTGGTGCTGCGCTGGCGGCTGAACGCGCTCGCCCAATCGTGAGCAACCTGTCGATGGACTCGACCCGCACGTGCAAGACTCACAGTAAATGACGACTTGCGCCCGGCGCCCGGCGCCCGGCGCCCGGCGCCCGGCGCCCGGCGCCCGTTGCACCGGGGCTGCGTGGATTGCCTAACTGAAGGTGTCGCCGTCGTCGAAGAAATCCGAGCTGTCGAAGGCATCGGTGTCGATGTCCTCGGTACCCGCGTAAGGGGCCTCGCCCAGATCGCTGGCGAAACTGTCCTGGGCAGGTAGGTCCTCGCGGATGACCTCGACGATCTCCTGCGGCTGGTCGTGGTGGAACATGCTGGTCAGCAGATCCGCCACCATCACCCCGCCCGCCACGCCCGCGGCCGTCTGCAAGGCGCCACGCATGAAGCCACCACCCTGGGCCGCCGCTGCGCCTGCCTGTGCACTGGCAGGCGGTACGGCGGATGCTGCAGCGCTCTGAGAGAATCGGGTTTCACCCCAGCCAGCGGGACGCTGGGCAGGCTGCGGCGTGGAACCTTGCTGGCCGCCGCCGAACAGGCCGGCGAGAAAGCCGCCGTTGCCCGAGCGCTGTCGTTGTTGCTCGGTGGCTTGGGCCTCGAGTTCACGAACGCGCTGATCCAGGCGTTTGATCGCGGCTTCCTGAATCAGAATCGCCTGGGCCATGTAATAGGCAGCAGCAGGCTGGCGGGCCAGATGTGTCTTGATCTGCGCTTCGGCCTCGGTATCGCGCAATCCCCCCTGGTGCTCGGCCTCCTGCAAGCGGGAAAACAGGCCATCGATCAGGGTTTGCTCTTCGGAATTCATGGGCGCCTCGATTGAGCGATGAAGGGTAAGACATCCCTGTGCGACTTGCTGATGCGGCGCCTGGCGCCACCTCTCAATGAGAGATAGGACTGAAAGGGAAAATTACAAGTTCCGGGCCGGCGGCAGTAAAGATGCCTATAGCGCGGATGGGCACAGCGGTGTCGAGCCTGGACAATTGGCCGCTGCGGCACGGCTCTATGCTGGGTGACCTCTACCGCCACCAGGAGCCACTCATGGCCAACCAACCGATCACCGTACTGCGCGATACCCAACCGATGCCCGTCGTCGATGCCTGCAAATGGGAACGCATCGAAGGCGAACCGCATACCGTCAACCTCAACGCCTACACCTCCGATGACGGCAGCAAGATCATGGGTACCTGGATCTGCACACCCGGCAAATGGCGGGTGGACTACGTGAAGTGGGAGTACTGCCACTTCCAGGAAGGCTACTGCATCATCACCCCGGACGGCATGGCGCCGATCCACCTCAGGGCCGGGGATATCTTCGTGGTCGAGCCCGGCATGAAAGGCACCTGGGAGGTGGTAGAGACGGTGCGCAAGTATTTCGTGTTTGCCTGAAAACGGTGCCCTGAGCGATGCCACACAACGCTCGATCTGTACATACGCTGGTATCTCGGCATGCGATCAGGGCCGCGTCGAATCCTCGCGCGCAACCATGGTCGTACGCCTTACATCAAGGTTTCGTCATCAGGTTCACATGCACAACTCTTCATTGGCTTGCCTCCTTGCGCTGGGCATTTCCCTGTTCAGCCTCACCAGCGCGGCGGCAACTACCAGAGCCGAGGCCTTTTACGAACAGGGGATGGAGGCGCTGAACCAGCTGCAACGCTCGATCAACGAACAGAGCGGTGACACCGAGGAGCTCGACCGCCACCTCGATGACTTCGGCACCAATATCGATCGCGCTGCGCAGCTCGGCCACCCGGCTGCCAGGCTGTTTCAGGCGCAGGAGCGCCTGAAGAGGCGGTCACAGGATCCCCTCGTGGCACTGGAGGACCTACGCCAGGGCTGCGCTTCGCTGGATGCCTTGGCCAGAACGGGCTTCGTGGCCGCAGCCGTGCTGAACGCTCAGGCGTGCGACACCGCCTACAAGCGTTTCGAGTTCAACAGCCCTGAACATCTGGCAGTGATCGATGCTGTCGAGCGGTCACTGTTGCAGGAAGATCCCGCCATGGCCTATTACCCGCTGCCGATGAGAGCCAGCCAGTGCTTCGCCGTCGATCCGGCTCAGGTCAATACGTTGAGTCATGAGCAGTTTCGCGCCGAGGCCGAATACATCCTCGGTAACAGCCAGGCTCCGGAAAGCCGTGAGGCCATCGAACGCAACCTCGAATGGCTGGAGGCGGCCTTCGAGCATGGCTGCACGGCCTCGCTGGATATGCGTCCCGTGCTGCGCCAGCAGTTGGCCAAACACCCCTAGTGGCACGATGCCTTCTTCGTGCAAAATCGTCTGCAATCTGATGCGTGAGCTGGCAAGGGCTGCAATAGTCAGAACGCGCCGCTACGCTTGTTACCCATGATCGTCTGCAGAACTCATAGATGCCCAAACCGCTCGACCACAGTGACCAAACGCGACGCGTCATGCTCAAGGCACTGCTGTGGGTAACGATGTGCTTCGGCGTGCTGTTCTCGACTTTCAACGCAACCCGTGGGCTATGGCTGCTGGCAGGCATGGAGCTGGCCTACACGCTGGTGTCGTTGTACATGCTGCTGATCATCGACCGCACCCAGCGCCTGCGAGCATTGACCATCATCTATCTGGTCCCGTTTCTGACGGTGATGATGTTCACCCTGGCCAACCCGCATACGTCGGTGGGCATCTTCGCCTGGATCCAGACCATCCCCATCATTCTCTACCTGCTGCTCGGCCTGCGCCTGGGGCTGATAGGTTCGCTGGTGTTCGTGAGCCTGGGGCTGTACCTGTACACCCTGCATTACGCCGACAAGGACCCGATGGACAATATGGGCTTCCTGCTCGACATCGGCCTGGCAACGCTTGCCATCATCATCTTTTCCCACACTTACGAACAGACCCGGGCAATCACCGAGAGGCGGCTGATCGAGCTGATCAGCACCGATAACCTCACCGGCCTGGCCAACCGCTCGAAACTCGCCGAAGTGTTTCATCGCGAGCGCAACCATGCCCGTCGCAACCACACCCCGCTGGCTCTGGTGTACCTGGACATCGACCACTTCAAGCAGATCAATGACCGCTTCGGCCACGAGGCCGGTGATCAGGCGCTCCAGCACTTCGCCGCCGTGCTATCGCAGCGGCTGCGCGCCACCGACCTGCTCTGCCGCCTGGGCGGCGAAGAGTTCGCGGCGCTGTTACCCAATACCAGTGCACAGCAGGCTGCGGTGATTGCCGAAGAACTGCGTGAACGCCTGGCCAGCACCCCGATGGAACTCAATGACGCGCCTTTGCAGATGACCCTCAGCGCCGGCGTAGCCAGCCTCGGTGCGGATGGCGACCGCCTGGACGAACTGATGAACGCAGCGGATCGGCGCACCTATGCGGCGAAGCGTGCGGGGCGAAATCAGGTGGTTGCCGATGAGCTGCAAGTTTGCGCCGGACACCAGGCTACGTCTTGAAAACACGTGCGTTTCTCAGCCTGTGCGGCCCCGCCCTGTTGCGAAAAAGGCGGATCTGCGCCTGGCAGCGGCCGCCAGCGCGACTATGCTGAAACTCCATATCGTCCCCCGGAATCTGCCCAGGAGCATCATATGGATATCACCAGTCTCTTCGCCGAACTGCACAGCCTGCCCAGCGTTCCCAAGGTCGCCCAGGATCTGATCCAGCAATTCGACAACCCCGCCACCAGCCTGGAAAGCGTGGCGCGCAATATCGAGCGTGACCCGGTGATCGCCGCCAAGGTGCTGCGCCTGGCCAACTCGGCGCGCTTTCGTGGCTCGCGGGAGGCCAACAGCGTGGAAGATGCGGCCATGCGCCTGGGCTTCAACACGCTGCGCACCCTGGTGCTGGCTTCGGCCATGACCGGCGCCTTCAAGGTCGACACGGGATTCGACCTGAAGAGTTTCTGGATCCGCAGCTTCCGCGTCGCCAGCATCGCCCGCACGCTGGCCAAGCAGCTCAAGCTCGACGCCGATGCGGCCTTCACCTGCGGGATGATGCACAACATCGGCGAGCTGCTGATCCAGAGCGGTGCGCCGGACTTCGCCCGCCGCCTGAACCGTCACCCGCACCGCGAAGCCGCTGCCCAGGCTGCCGAGGAAACGTTGCAACTGGGCTTCGGCTACCCGGAAGTCGGCGCCGAGCTGGCACGCCGCTGGCAGTTGCCGGCCCTGATCCAGAACGCCATCGCCTACCAGGGCAAACCCGCCCAGGCACCGGACGGCAGCCAGTACGCGCGCCTGGTCGCGCAGGCCATTCACGTCGAGGAAAGCCTCGAAGCCCACGGCCTGACGGACGAAGCCCGCCAGGATCTGGAAGGCCCGCTGTTCGAAGAGGTGGATCTGGGCAAGCTGTTCGACGCCTTGCCAGCCGTACTGGAAGCCGACAAGGCGTTCGGAGAGCTGCTCGCGTAGGCGCGCATTTGCGGGCAATACGATCGCGGCCATATCGCAACACATCGCCGCATCCGCGTTGCCCGTGTAGGGGTCCGCTTGCGGGCGATGCGTTAGTGGTCATCCAGCAGAATCGGCAGTGACGCCGCCATTCGCCGGCAAGCCGGCTCCTACGGTCCGGTACCCCGATAACATCGCCGCATCCGCGCTGCCAGTGTAGGAGCC
>NZ_JBQWIF010000028.1:0-74837 GCF_052958135.1 Pseudomonas sp. SZ40
GGGAATGATCGAATAGCCAGCCACCATCGGCGTTGAATGGCTTTGGTGGGCTAAAGCCCCACCCTACGGTTCATGCCCCTGGGGAGTAGGGTGGGCTTCAGCCCACCACATCGATCGTTCCTCACGCTCCGCATGGGAATGCCTTTGCAGGACGCTCCGCGTGCGACTCAGGTGCGGTAGCGGGCGCGGAACGCTCAGGGCATCAGAAGTCCAGCGACGCACCCAGCCAGTAGGTACGGCCATAATTGACCGTGCCGTCGTCCTCGTCGTTGAGGCGTTTGTTACCCAGGTTGTAGACGGCCGAGTTGAGCGTCAGGTTCTGCGTCAGCTTGTACGAGCCACCGATGTCGGCAGTGGTGTAGGCGCGGGACGATTGGCCGGTCAGCGTAGCGCCATATTCCTCGCCGCTGTAGTTGGTGGCAGCCCAGGCCAGGGTTCGGTCATTGATATCCCAGTCGGCACGCAGGCTCGCCTTGCGCTTGGGGGTCAGGGACAGCGGCCGGCTCTTGTCAACGCCGCTCTTCTGCTCGGAATCCAGGTAGGTGAAGTTACCCTTGATCGCCACGTTGGCCAGCGCCTGCCAACTGCCGCTCAACTCCAGGCCACGGATCACCGCTTTGTCGACGTTGACCCGCTCCATCACGGTCAGGCCCTGCCACTGTTCGGTGGTGGTGACCGTGGACAGCTTGTCCTTGAAGTCGTTGTAGAACAGCGTGGCGCCAGCCGACAGGTCGTCACGGTTCGACCACATCGCGCTCAACTCGTAGTTGGTGCTGCTCTCGGGTTTGAGGTTGGAATTACCGAACTGCACGAAGCGGTTGCGGCGCACCACGGCGTAGTCGTCGATTACCGCGCGCAGTTCCGGCGCCTTGAAACCGCGGGCCACGCCACCTTTCAGCGTCCACTCGTTATTCAGGTGCCAGACGCCATAGACACGTGGGTTGACGTGACTGCCGTACTGCTCGTGATGATCCAGACGCACGCCGGTGGTAAGGGCAAAATCGTCGGTGATCGACCATTCGTCTTCGGCGAACAGGGCCTTCTGTACCACCGAGTATTCCTCGTTCTCGCGCTCGCGAGAGGTGCCGCGGTTGGCCTGGTTCCAGTCGGTCAGCGTGGCTTCGTTCCACTGCACGCCGGTGGTGGTGACGTGGTAGTCGGTAGGGATCACCAGCTTGCCGTCCAGCACGCGGTTGCGGATCTCCGGCTTGCGCCCGAACACGTCGGCCTGCGCCGGTGTCGCCTTGCCTTCGCGGCTGGTGGTTTCTTCGGCGAACGACAGTGTCGAATCCGCCCAGCCCCAGCGGCCTTCGTGAGTCAGCGACCAGTGATCACGGTTGTTCTTCTGTTCGCGGGTCGACCAGTTGGCGCTGAGACCATCGCCGTTCTTCAGGCGCGAGGCGCCCGCTTCGAGCAGGAAGTCATGATTCTCGGTCGGCGTAAGGGCCAGGCGCGCGGTCAGGCTCTTGTTGTCGGACTTGGCGAAGCCTTCGTTGGCTTCGACGTCGTCATCGGCCTGGCGGTCGAGGTAGCTGCCCCAAACCTGCAGGCCGAGCACTTCGTTGATCAGCGGGCCATTGAGATAGAACTGGGTGTTGCGGGCATTGCCCTGATCGCTATTCGGGCGTGCCGAGTAGTCATGGGAAATGTTACCGCCCCACTCGGGCGATACCTTGCGGGTGATGATGTTGATCACCCCACCGATGGCATCCGAGCCGTACAGCGACGACATCGGTCCGCGCACCACCTCGATGCGCTCGATGGCTGCCGTGGGCGGCACGAAGCTCTGCTCATAACCCCGGTTGCCATTGACCCGTGAGTCGCGCCCGCTCTGGCGTTTACCGTCGACCAGAATCAGCGTGTAGTCGCCAGGCATGCCGCGAATCTGGATGTCGGTCTCGTTGGCGCCACCGTTGACCACCACACCTTCCACATCACGTACCGCATCACCCAGGTTCTGCACCGAGCGCTTGCGCAGATCATCACCGCTGATCACCGTGACCGACGCCGGGGCGTCTTCCAGATTCTGGGCAAAGCCGGAGGCGGTCACCACCATGTCGTCCAGTTCGACGGTGTCGGCATGGGCGAAGGTGCTGCCAGTGGCCAGGCAGAAGGTCGCCAGGCGAATCAGGGTGCCAATACGGCGGCGAGGGAAGGGCGCGTGCATGGAGTGTTCCTTAAGAATCGTTTGCAGGCGCGAATCGTATGCATCCATGGCGAGGAAGGTTGGACAAAGTGAGACAGGCTGGTCGCGTGGGTTGGGAACTTGGAGTATCTGTTGGAACGTGCCGCGGACAGCAGATCTGCCGATAGCCTAATGGTTGACCTTGATGGCTACGTGTACCAGTGCCAATTGCGGCAATGCCCGCGATCATCCATGCAGGCTTCCGCGACCGCGATTGCGGAGAAGCCGATGAGGATCAATGTCGCCACAACGCAAGCCGTTATCGAGCCCCAACCACGCTTTTCGGTGCAGAACACCTTGAAGGAGGCAATCAACCCCAGCGCTAGCAGTGCGAGCGCCATATGAGACATCAGTAGCTTGAGTATCAGTTCACCAAAGCCCCCAGGCCCATCACCGCGGATCATCAGCGCCTCTCTGACGAATAGAGAAAACAGAGCCGAGTTGAATAGGTTGTAGGCCAGGCATGCCACCAACGCTCTTGGATTTCTCCGACGGCCATTGACGGTGCTGCTTGTCGGTTCGCCGGTATGTCCGCACGGCGTTTGCTTGGGACGCTTCAGCATGGCGCTAATGTTTCACCCGAATGCCTTCGCCGCAGCGGGCGGTAAAACGCTCTAGACGATCACGGCGCTCCATGTCATTGCTGTGATCCTGATTCGACAGTCTGTTGGCGTGCCTTATGGCTGCGTTGAACGAAGCCTCTTCGCTGGCAGAGGCAGGTTCAAAGGCGCCCCGAACCCTATGGTCTTCGTCGAACTGCGCGTCCCAGCTTCTGAACACCAGGTTGTATTGATGGTCCTCGGCGTCTTCATCGTAGTGGGCAGTATCGACCTCCAGGGCGACACGGCCTGCGAAGTCAGGCACGGGCGAGCGCAAGGCTACCCAGGCCATGCTCGTATCGGGCGAAAACCTCACCACGACAAGACCCGGTTGCCATTCGACGCACCAGTAGATGGCTCCTGCGCTGAGTATGTAACTGTAACGAGCGCCGGTTTGCAGTATCGCCGCCGGCCCATCGAGATATTCCTCATCGCTCAGCGGTTGCAGATGAGGGATCACGCAGCGGGTGAGGTAGCCAGCGTCTTCTGGCGCGACCGGGCCGGTGTAGAGACCGTCGGGGCATGATTGTTCACTGATGAATATGGCGTACTTCATAGGCGATATGGGTTCTGAAAGTTTGATCCAGCAGAGAGTTCGGTGGACAAGCTTCGCGTTGTCCACCCTACCTCGCTTTATGATTGATTTTGAGTGGGTAGATTGTTCAGTGGGTTGATCGGTCTGTTATGTGCTTTTGTATTGATCAAGCAATCGGCGCAAGCCAGTTCGATCTTTAGAAGGCTGGTTTGTGATTAAGAATTCAAGAACCTGAAATGCATTCAGTCCATTAATATACTTCTTGGTGCTTGATATTTTTAAATAAGGGTCTGCGCCGCTATCTAGAAGCATTCTTGTCAGCGCCGGTTCGTTATATAAGATCGAGGCCACCAGCGGGGTTGAGCCTACCTCATCCGGCTCCTCAACATTGCAACCTGAAGACAAGGCCACTCGGATCATTTTTAAAGCTATTTCTTTTGGGAACCCTGGTTCATGATAAAGCCCGGTAGCTAGCACGATGGTTGGGCCTGTAAACCGACCATCTGTAAGGTAACAGCCTGTATCATCCGTGCTTCGTAGTGCCTGGGTGTTATTCGCTTGAGCAATTGCATGGCTCAAGCCCCCGAGACTTGAGGCCATCATTATTCCTAGCGTGAATAATAGAGCTTTTTGCATTTTGCGGTCCCTGCGTGCATAGCGCCTGAGTTAAGTTGCTTCGCGCAACAGTGTTGGTTTGGGGCGTCAAGCGGACTCACTGGAATGCGTCCATAAGCAGGTAGGTTCCAGGCGATCGTTGATGCCGATCTATCAGCGGCACAAGTCTCTTGAAATGTTCGGTATTGCAGTGCGCGTCCAGAGCCGCACGATCAGGCCACTCCTCTATGAAAATGAAATGCCCCGGCTCTTTCTGGTTGATGTATAGGTCGTAAGATACACAGAGCGGTTCTTCTTTGCTTCTATCCACAAGCTCCCGATACAGAGGCATCACGTCCTCAATGTGTTCTGGCTTGATGAAGTCCTGTGCAATTACCTTGAGCATCAATATCAGTGTCCACTAATTCAGTAAGGAGGGGCGCTTTTTATCCGCCGCTGTGCGACCTGATTTCAAGGATCTCTGCCGGTTGAAGGTTTTCAAACGTGCATGGCAAGCGTCTCGTTGTTCGCTCTACAGAGCTGGGCTATCTACTGGGGCCTCGGTCGTCTCATTAGCCAGTTTTAGTCGGTCAGCCTTGCAGATGTATTTAGGCTTGTTTTTCGGCGCCAGCTTGGCATTGGCCTTCTTGGCATGGGCTTCCAGTAACTGTTTTATTTTCTTTCGACGATTCATGGTTTTCTGCTTGGTTTTCAAGGTGCCGTATGGCGCAAAATTAGGGTCTTGAGGTGCATTGTGAAACGCTGCCACTAACTGGCAGCCCGCTTGGTTTTTTGAAACCCGGCTAGGCCGTGATCCACGACGGTGACCCCGATGAGAAGTTATTCACTGTACAGGCACCGTGTACCATTGCCTTGCTCTAACCACTATCGTTTTCTCTGGGATCTCGATTTCTGCATCCCCGATGGTTACCGTCCCCAAATGCAAGACCCAGCGCGAGCTTGCGTGAGGCGGAGCGGTGTCAAAACGCAGGCTGACTCCACCATGCAATCCGCCACTGTCGTTGGGGTCGATTGTCTGTTCATGTACGACAATATCGGGGATTTTTCCACCCCAAGGAAGGCTAGACGGTATGTTTTTTGCGCTCGGGCTGGTGACATAAAGCGCTGGCGTGATGCGTTGGCCATCCTCCTTTTCTATATAGGCCTCCCCTGCGGAATATCGTATGAGCATGGATGCTCTTTTGAAGTCATTCACATAGAGATAGATCCATAAGCTGGACTCGTCTACATAGTGTATTTTCGTTACAAGTTCGAAAGGCTCTGGTTTTTCATCATTGCTGACGTCAAATCTATGAATGCTTGGCCATTCGGTCTCTCCCTCAAACCAGGGTTGAGGGGGAATCGATCCCATGCACGCAGTAAGTAGAAAGAAAAGAGGGTAAGCAAGCCTGGTCTTCCATGGCAGACCCATTACTACCTCTGCATTCTGGGCGTTTGGTTAAGGGCGGAATTTAGTCCGTCCCAGCGACGGTTCGAGCCAATTGTTAGCCGCATTTTCGCACAATAAGATTTTGCCTATACCCGCTTTCTGCAAGGGTGAGCGGATATGTATTATTGTTAAGCAGTTGTTGAAGCTTAGCAAGGCCGTTGGCCTCTTCGTAAACCACTTGGCATGAAGCCGAATCGAACAGTTCTCTCAGCTTGCTTTTGACGATTGAGACTAGCCTCGGAGAGGCGCTGGCGAAAATAGAGATTATATCTAATTGATCTGTAAGCTCTCGATATGTATCGATGGCAAGAAGATTTTCAGGGGTGTGAGTGTTTAAAAAGGCGTAGACGTCACCTTGACCGATATCTGTCTCATGAAAATATTTTCTATATAGCTGTTTAATATTCACCTCTAAACCCAAAAGCTCAATGACAGACTGGATTTCTCTTTTGGCCTCAAAGTCATCGTCGTCTTCACCATGCCATTGCACTAAATCGCTCATGGATATTGCTAGATAAAATTGGCGTGTTTCAATTAGTTTCATAGTGTGGCTAACATTTGGTTGCGGAGCGAGCTTTAGCGATGAGTGCGTAAGGCGTTTTTCCATCCGCCGACTTAATGCGCGATCCAAGAACTATCTTGAGCAACAGTATCGTTTTAGTCTACGCCGTCCATCACATCGCTCTCTATAGATTGAGTCCCGCCGATCTACCTTAAAGCTTCTTGACGCCATCCCACACATACCGCTCCCCACCACCAAAATAACGCCACTCGCCATAAAACTCCGTGAAGCGGTCATCGAAGTTGAGTTCGAGATCTCCGTAGCCGTATTTGTCTATCCACACGCACTTCAGGAGCTGGCTGTGCAGGGGCTTGCAGTCCTTCAGCCGGCCTTTGGTTTCGCCATCCTGATCGGTCAGGACATAGCTGCCGGACAGGGTGTCTTTGGCGCTCCAGCGCAGGGAGGTGACCACTTTGTCCAGCTTGCCGGCGTTTTCGATCTGGCCCACATAGTCGCCTGCCATGTTCGGCTTGGCGGCGATAGCCAGTGCGGGGCAGCAGATGACGAACAGCGCGAGTAGGGCAGCCTGTATCGGATATTCATGAGCGCGGAGGGCGGTGGCTAAGCCGTGCCGTTTGGCGATGCGAGGGGGGCTGGCGGGTAACATTCCTTGTTTTCTCACAGCTCAGATCCGGTTTGAGCGTTTGGCGTTTCGGTGACGGGTTATGGGCCGTCAGCGCTTGGTTGGGAGTGGCAAGACACTACTCGGCTTGTGCCTGGTCTGTCCATCTCTAGCAGGCTCGCGCCGGTACAAAAACGCCCACTGTCCAGGCTGGCGCAGTGGGCGTTTGTTAGGCGAGTGAGCTTAAACCCGCTCAGCCCACATATCGTACTCATCGGCATCGACGATACGCACGCGTACCTTGTCGCCCGGCTGGAAGTCGGTGCCTTCGATAAAGACGCTGCCGTCGATTTCCGGGGCATCGGCCCAGGAGCGGGCCACGGCGCCCTGGTCGTCGACTTCGTCGATCAGCACGTCAATTTCGCGGCCGATCTTCATCTGCAGGCGTGCGGTGCTGATGGCCTGCTGGTGGGCCATGAAGCGATCCCAGCGATCCTGTTTGACGTCATCCGGGACGATATCCACGTCCAGGTCGTTGGCCGGCGCGCCTTCCACCGGCGAGTACTGGAAGCAGCCGACGCGGTCGAGCTGGGCTTCGGTCAGCCAGTCGAGCAGGTACTGGAAGTCTTCTTCGGTTTCGCCGGGGAAGCCGACGATGAAGGTCGAACGGATGGTCAGGTCCGGGCACTGCTCGCGCCACGACTTGATGCGCGCCAGGGTGCGGTCTTCGAAGGCCGGGCGCTTCATCAGCTTGAGGACGCGCGGGCTGGCGTGCTGGAAGGGGATGTCCAGGTAAGGCAGGATCTTGCCGGCGGCCATCAGCGGGATGATGTCGTCGACGTTGGGGTACGGGTACACGTAATGCAGGCGCACCCACACGCCCATGCTGGAGAGCGCTTCGCAGAGCTCTTTCATGCGTGTCTTGACCGGCTGGCCGTTCCAGAAATCGGTCTTGTACTTGAGGTCGACGCCGTAGGCGCTGGTGTCCTGGCTGATCACCAGCAGCTCCTTGACGCCGGCCTTGACCAGGCGCTCGGCCTCGCCCAGCACGTCACCCACCGGGCGGCTGACCAGCTTGCCACGCATCGACGGGATGATGCAGAAGCTGCAGCTGTGGTTGCAGCCTTCGGAAATCTTCAGGTAGGCGTAGTGGCGCGGGGTGAGTTTGACGCCCTGGGGCGGCACGAGATCGATCAGCGGGTTGTGATCCTGGCGCGGTGGCACCACGTCGTGCACGGCGTTGACCACCTGCTCGTATTGCTGCGGGCCGGTGACCGACAGCACGCTGGGGTGCACGTCACGGATGCTGCCTTCTTCGACGCCCATGCAGCCGGTGACGATGACCTTGCCGTTCTCCTTGATCGCTTCACCGATCACTTCCAGCGACTCGGCCTTGGCGCTGTCGATGAAGCCACAGGTGTTGACCACCACCACGTCGGCGTCCTGATAGGTCGGCACGACCTCATAACCTTCCATGCGCAACTGGGTGAGGATGCGTTCGGAATCGACCAGGGCTTTCGGGCAGCCAAGGGAGACGAACCCAACTTTCGGGGTGGCGGTGGTGGTCATGCGGGCGAACCTCAGGCTGAGATGATGCGGGCGCTCGGGCGCCTCTGATCAAAAAGTGCGCAATTCTAGCGGCGAGCGCGAGACTTTGCCAGCACTGCCGACGGGCCGTGCTGCACGCCGACGCCTGGTCTCACCTCAGAGGCTCAGTTGTGTCTACTTCTGGCGCTTCTGGATCGCCCCGATGAGCCGCTCGGCCAGCGCCGGGTAATCCTTGTCGTAGTGATGCCCGCCGGGCAACTGTAGTTTCTCACCGACGCTCTGCTCTTGCGTGCAGCCGCTTTCCGGCGCCTCTTCGCTGCCATAGACGCACAGCACCTTTTCCGCCGGCAGCTTGACCAGCTCCGGCCCGGTGGCCGCTTCGCTGGCATCTTTGCCGAGCCAGCCCTGAACGCGGATCTCGAAGGCGCCGCTGCGCGCCAGGGCCAGCAGCAGCACGGCGTCGACCTGGCGCTTGTCGCTGTCGGGCAGGCGGTTGTAGAGCGCCGGCATCACATCGGCGCCGAATGAGTAGCCAATCAGCACGAAGCGTTTGGCGTGCCATTTCTCCCGGTACTCGCGCATCAGTTCGGAGAGGTCGCTGGCGGCTTGTTCGGGGCTCTTGCGCTGCCAGAAGTAGCGCAGGGTGTCGACGCCAACCACCGGGTAGCCCCGTTCGGCCATCTGTTCGGCGACTGCCTTGTCCAGGTCACGCCAGCCGCCATCACCCGAGTAGAACAGGCTCACGGTCTCGCCGGGCTGGGTTGCCGGCACTTCGACCACCGGCAGGGCATCGCTGGCGCCTTGCAGCAGGCGACGCAGTTGCGCGGTGAGCAGCGCCTTGGGCGCGGTCTGGTAGTCGCCGATCAGGGTTTCGGCATTGCTCTGCTGGCGCACGAAGCGCGCGCTGGCGTCATCCGGGTTGTCGTTCCACACGGCCAGCCAGTGACCCTGTGCGCTGCTCGTTGGTGGCGGCGTATCGCAATCGGGTTTGTCCAGCGAGAAGCCAACGGAGAGTGCCTGGGCCTTGTCATCATTCTGGGTGGCGAGCCAGCGCCAGGCGAGCATGGCGGCATTGTCGCTGCCAGCGAACAGGTTCACTGGGCCGTCCATCTGGGCGGTGGCCTCTTGCAGACGTTTGGCCTGGGCCTCGCAGCTCTGCGCTATGGCCTGGTACTGGCCGATCATGGCGTGATTGGATTGCGCCAGTTCCAACAGCTCGGCATCGCTGAGTTGCTGGTCGGTGGGCAGGGCCAGGAGCACGCGGCGTTGCACCCTGTCACCCGGCGTGGCGAGCAGCAGATCGCCGCCGGAGGCCAGTGGCTGGCGTGCCAGGCTGGCTTCGGCGGGCGGCCGCAGCCAGTAGTAGAGGCCGCCAGCGAGCAACACGAGCAGGAGGATCAGTATCGGTATCAGGTGTTTGGCAGTACGGGTCATCAACGTTTCACCAGTCCGGTAAAACCGCCGGCGATCAGCGCGGCGGTATCGGTCAGCGCCACCAGCGGATCGAGCCCGGCAGGTACGGCCATGTAGCGGGGTTCCCAGTCCGGCTGGAACTTGTCCTTGAAGCGACGCAGGCCTTGGAAGTTGTAGAACGCCTCACCGCGCTGGAACACCAGGGCGCCAAGGCGCTGGGCCAGTGGCGCACCGCGACGCGGCTGCAGGCCGGAGAGCGGTACCATGCCGAGGCTGAAGCGGGCGAAGCCGGCTGCCTTGAAATGCAGGATCAGGCCGAGCATGAGAAATTCCATGGTCAGCTTTGGCGCATCCGGCAGCACACGCATCAGATCGAGAGTGGCGAGGTCGCGGCTGTCGGTCTCCAGCAGGTTGGCGAAGGCCACGGCACGGCCCTCGACCCGCGCGACGACGATACGGAAGTGACGCAGATAGGCGGGGTCGAAACGACCGAGGGAAAAGCCTTTCTCGCGCATCTGCTTGCCGTTCAGCCAGGCATCGGAGATGCCGCGCAGTTCGTCGAGAGGCGCTTGGCCGGGCTCGAAGAATTCCAGCACCAGGCCGTCGCGCTGCCCGCGGTTCCAGGTGTAGCGCAGGTCCTTCATGGTCTTGCCGGTGCTGTCCAGGTCGAAGCGATTCAGATCGACCCGGGCTTCCTCGCCCAGCTTGATGGCGGTGAGGCCGATGTCCATGTACAGCGGCAGGTTCTCGGCGCGCACCTGATAGAACACCGGGCGGGTGTGGTGGCGGTCGCACAGATCGCGGAATTGCCAGACCAGCTCGGCACGCCGCTGCGTGGTGCCGATTGGATCGAACAGGGCGACCATGCTGCGGGCGCGGCGCGAGTACATCAGAAAGGCATCGCCCTGCGGGTGTACCAGCAGGGCCTTGTCGCCGGTCAGTGCGAGGCCGCCATCGGCCTGGTCGGAGGCCTTGATGATCTGCGCTGCGCGATCCAGTTCTTCGCTGCTTGGCAGGGTGATGGCCGGTGGTGCGGCGCGCAGCAGCCAGGCAAGGAAGACCACGCCGAGCAGCAGCACGCAACCGAGGGCGGCACGCAGGCCCCGTGGTGCATCGGCGTTGACCGCGAACTGCCACCACAACTGGTGTTCGTAGGGCACGTCCTGATAGGCGAAGAACAGCAGCCAGATGGAGGCACCGAGCACGCAGGCGCTGGCCGCCAGGTGCCAGGGTGAGAACGGCAGCTCCATGATGCGGCTGGGGCGATAGAAGTAGGGGCGGAATAGGGCCAGCAGGCCAGCGGTGATGCTCAGCAGCAACGCTTCCTCCCAGTCGAAGCCCTTGAGCAGCGAAAGCACCGCACCGGTGACCAACAGCCCAAGGGTCATCGCCCAGGCCGCGGAGAGACGGCGGCGCAGCCCCTGGGCCAGCAGCAGACAGAGCAGGCCGATCAGGCTGGCGCCGAAGTGCGAGGCATCGATCAGTCGGTGCGGAATGAGAAAGTCGAGAATCTCCAGGCGTTCATCCAGGCTCGGTGTCGCGCCGGAGAACAGCAGCACCATCCCCGAGATGAACACCAGCAGCGCCAGAACTGGAGCGGCCAGGCCGCTGGCCGCACGAATCGCCTGGCGGGCATCCACCAGACGGCGCAGCTCGATGGCCAGCAGCAGCAGGCAGGCCACCAGCAATGGCAGCACGATATAAATGAGGCGATACAGCAGCAGCGCTGCAGCCAGGGGGGCAGCGCCCAGTTCGTTGGCGAAGGCTGCCAGCAGCACCGCCTCGAACACCCCTACGCCGCCGGGCACGTGGCTGAGCACGCCAGCGGCCAGCGCCAGCAGATAGACCAGCAGGAAGGTGGTGAAGGGCGGCGCTTCGGGCAGCAGCAGATACAGCACGCCTGCTGCGGCGCTGACATCGACCAGGGTGATCAGTACCTGAAGCAGGGTCAGGCGTGTGTCGGGCAGGCGCAGCAGGTGCCTGTGCAGGCGCACGGTGACGCAGTCCGGGGCTGGTCTTTCCGCCAGGCGAGCGCGGTGCAAAGCCAGAAGCAGCGCCGCGCCGAGGGCCAGAAGAACCAAACAGAGGGCGATCAATACCGGTGTTGGCAGGTGCAGGGCGGCGGCCGCTGCACCAGGATCCGCCAAGGCTGCGAGGGCTGCCAGCAGGGGCAGGGCGCAGCCGAGTGACAGGCTGGCGAATACCGTCATGCGCGCCACGTCACCGGCGCCGATGCCATGGCGGGCATACAGGCGATAGCGAATCGAGCCCCCGGAAAGCATCGACAGGCCGACCGCATTGCCGATGGCGAACGCGCAGAAGCCGCCAGTGGCCAGTGTGCGGGCTGGCAGGCTGACGGCTGCGTAGCGGCTGGCCGACCATTCGTAACCGAGCAGGGCGATGAAGCCCAGTACGGTCAGGCCAACGGCGCCGAACAGATTCACGGTCGGCACCGCCAGTATGGATTGGTGCAGCGCACTCGGGTCGAGCTCATCGAGCAGATGCCGGCAGGCGAGCAGCGCCACCACGAATAGCAGCAGGGCGGCACTCAGCCCCAGCGGCTGGCGGTATCGGTCCAGGCGTTGGCGCCATAGCAGCAGTTGAGATTTGGGCAGGGAAGGTGGGGCAGTAGCGTCGGAGCTGGCGCGCATCGGATACCTCTTGGGTAGTGCGGCTCAGATTGGAAGGCGGAAGCCAAGTTTCTTTGTGTGACAAATAATGTATGGGTACAGGCGTGCCGCTTCAAGGTGTGCATGCCTGACACCAGGAAAGATTTATCTGCAGAAGAGGATAGTGCCTGAAGAGAGTGTGTGCAGGAGGTGCCCGGACGTTTTCAGGCGCCCATAAAACAAAAGCCCCGACAGCTAGGCTGTCAGGGCTTTCATTTCGAAGGTGGTTGCGGGAGCCGGATTTGAACCGACGACCTTCGGGTTATGAGCCCGACGAGCTACCAGACTGCTCCATCCCGCGCCGGCAATTCTATATGGAAACGGACATCTGTCAATCGATTTGTGCTTTTCAATCAATTAGTTAAATCGACAGAGCGGAAAAACAAAAAGGCCACTCGATTGAGTGGCCTTTTTGAGTATCTGGTTGCGGGAGCCGGATTTGAACCGACGACCTTCGGGTTATGAGCCCGACGAGCTACCAGACTGCTCCATCCCGCGCCGGCAATTATATATGGAAACGGACATCTGTCAATCGATTTATGCTTTTCAATCAATTAGTTAAATCGACAGAGCAGAAAAACAAAAAGGCCACTCGATTGAGTGGCCTTTCTGAGTATCTGGTTGCGGGAGCCGGATTTGAACCGACGACCTTCGGGTTATGAGCCCGACGAGCTACCAGACTGCTCCATCCCGCGCCGGCAATTATATATGGAAACGGACATCTGTCAATCGATTTATGCTTTTCAATCAATTAGTTAAATCGACAGAGCAGAAAAACAAAAAGGCCACTCGATTGAGTGGCCTTTCTGAGTATCTGGTTGCGGGAGCCGGATTTGAACCGACGACCTTCGGGTTATGAGCCCGACGAGCTACCAGACTGCTCCATCCCGCGGTCGCCATTCTATTCATCTGAGGCATGCTGTCAACGCTTATCTGGGAAAAAACTGTTTTCCGTTCAATCAGTTAGCAGCGCTGCGTACGTGTCGTAGACAGTCTAGCCCCTGCCATGCGGGCCTTTCAGGCGGTTTTATGGTGTCAGCGCCCATGGCGTGCAGGGCGATGAAATGCGCAACGTCGGGCTGGAAGGCTGTTCTTATATACAGTAAGGTGCCCATCCACCTTTGCCCGCCGCTGTTCATGGTCGGCCAGCTCTCTCGTTATCAGGTCTATGGCACAGCGCAAGATCATCCATATCGACTGTGACGCCTTCTACGCCTCCGTCGAAATGCGCGACAACCCGGCCCTGGCCGACAAGCCCATGGCCGTGGGCGGCTCGGCGGATCGGCGCGGAGTGATCGCCACCTGCAACTACGAGGCGCGTGCCTATGGGGTGCGCTCGGCCATGGCCTCGGGGCATGCGCTGAAGCTGTGCCCGGACCTGCTGATCGTCAAACCCCGCTTCGATGTCTACCGCGCCGTATCCCGGGACATTCACGCGATCTTTCGCGACTACACCGATCAGATCGAGCCGCTGTCCCTGGATGAGGCCTTTCTCGACGTGTCCAACTGCCAACACTTCGGCGGCAGCGCCACACGTATCGCCCAGTACATTCGACGCCGGGTATCCAGCGACCTGCATATCACCGTGTCGGCAGGGGTCGCGCCGAACAAGTTCCTGGCCAAGATCGCCAGCGACTGGCGCAAACCCAATGGCATATTCGTGATTACCCCCGATCAGGTCGAGGACTTCGTCGCCGAGTTGCCGGTCACCAAGCTGCATGGTGTCGGCAAGGTGACCGCCGACAAGCTGACCCGCCTGGGCATACGCACCTGCAGTGACCTGCGCGAGTGGAACAAGCTGCGCCTGGTGCGTGAGTTCGGCAGTTTTGGCGAGCGCCTGTGGAGCCTGGCCCATGGCATCGACGAGCGCGCGGTGCAGACGGACAGTCGCCGTCAGTCGATGAGCGTGGAAAACACCTACGATCAGGATCTGCCAGACCTGGAAGCCTGCCTGGCGCAACTACCTGCGCTGCTGGAAGAGCTGGAGCGGCGCATGACCCGCCTGGACGGCAGCTATCGGGTGGGCAAGCCCTTCGTCAAGGTCAAGTTCCACGACTTCACCCAGACCACCCTCGAACAGGCCGGCGCCGCCCGTGATCTGGACAGCTATCGAGCCCTGCTCAGTAACGCCCATGCGCGCGGCAACCGACCGGTGCGTTTGCTGGGCGTGGGCGTGCGTTTGCAGGATCTGCGCGGCAAGCACGAGCAACTGGATTTGTTCACGCAGCGTGAGCCGTAAATAGGCGCAGCTGCGCCAGTAGTCCCCAAAGTGTATCGCCGGCAAGCCAGCTCCTACGTGTTGTCTGTGCACAGCAGTTGCCAGACACAGCACCATGTAGGAGCCCGCTTGCGGGCGATCAGGGTTTTCCGCCGATCGCCACGTCGGCCCCGGCTCTTATTCGTCAGGCCACAGCCGGATCGGTTTGCCGCTGGCTGGCCACAGGCGCAGTTGCTCGATCGGCGAGATGTCCCAGCGTTCGATGGTGCTCAGGCTCTGCAGGAAACGGCTTTCCTGTTCCATCAGTGCCGGTGCGCACATTTTGCGGGTGCTGCCGGCCTGGCTGAAGGTCAGCTTGTCGCCGTCGCGCTGGTAACTGGCGAACCAGTGGTTGCAGCCGGCGTTGCCATAGGCGCGACCATCGTCATCCAGGGTGATGGTCAGGTGGCTGTTGTCGATCAGCGGACGTTCGCCAATCCATTCGACGCGGTAGACGCGCTCGGTTTCCAGTTGCACCGGTTTGCCGGCGCAGCCAGCCAGGGCAGCGGTCGCCAAGCCCAGGGCGAGAAGCGGTTTCATCAGGCCTCCTTTTTCAGACACGCAGGACACAGGTGTTTGTCCTGCTGTTTACGCCAGCCCAGCTCCACGAGGCGAGCATCGGCAGCGGGCGTCTGGGCTTTCTTGCCCAGCGCACTATCGACCGCGAATTCGAAGTCCAGTTGCTTGCCGCAACCGTCGCAGGTGACTTGCCAGTTGAAGATCGACAGTTCGGTAAAGGCAGGCCCGTGGGCGACCGCGACCCACTGGCCGGGAGGATTGATCAGGTGGCGAACCTTGTCGACCTGCAGACGCATGCTCAGGTCACGGCTGCCTTTGAGGCTGACCACCAGGGCGTCGTTGCTCTTGATCGAGCCGCCGTTACCGGTGACCTGATAACGGCCGGGAGCCAGCGCGCGGCACTCGATCAGGGTGTGTTCGGGGTTGAGCAGGTTGTAGCGGAAATCGTGTTCGGCCATGGTTCCTCCGGGTGAGGAGGGCATTCTAGCAGGCCGCGATTGGGGAGGGCGGGGCGGTGAAACGCTGTTTGATCACGTTCCACCCTTGGCTCTTCAGGCTGCTGGGAAGATCTCGCGTAGCGCGGCACGATAGAAGTCGAATGCCGCAACGGCGCCGCTGACCGCTTCTTCGCGCTGGGGCTCGGTCAGCTCAAGGCCGTCGAGCAGGGCGACGAACTGGCGCCAGTGCAAGCCGCGACCATCCGGGTGGGCCGCCAGGTGGCGGGCGCCGTTCTCGGCATCGAGGCCGATCTGCTGGGTTTCCTTGAACAGAAAGGCCGCACCCAGGTTGGAACCTTCACTGCAATACAGCCAGCCCAGGGCTGCATGGGTGCTGGTGGGGGCCACCGCTGGCGGGGCGGATGGCACCACCAGATCCAGGTCGGCCATATCCGCGCACACCGCTTCGAAACGCGGCAGCTCACTCAAGCCCGGCAGCAGACGATTGAGTTCGATATCGTCATACAGCGCGTCGATGGAACCATGGAAGCGATGCTGCAGGCGCAGAAAATAGCCATAGCGCAGCAGGCTCTCGAACGGACGGGCCTGCATGACCAGTGTATCGACGCTGTCATGGTCGCGGCTGGTGCCGGCTTTCAGGCGTTTGCTCAGGGGCAGTTGCGCGGTGGGGTGGGCGATGGCTGTCATCGTTGGGCTTCCGGTGCAAGATTCTCAATGAGGCCGATGATGGCGAGAACCCGGGTGCAGGGCAATCTGCGGATCATTAAGAACGCTTAACCGTTCAAAACGCCGATTCACGTATCAGAATAGTCAGCACGCGGCGCCACGCCTGCATCAGCGGGCTGCGGGCATCACCACTGATCGAGGCATTGCCACGCAGGGTGATCGGCATCGCTTCGCTGTGGTTGTCCAGAGGGCGCAGTTGCACACGATACAGCGCCTGTTCGGGAACCGGTACACGCTGCTCATCGAGTTGCGCCGCCAGCGCGCCCTGATAAACCGACGCCAGTTCCGGGGCAGAGGTGAGCTGGCGTACTGCGGTCTGGCCAATGTCCTCGACCTGCAGCAGGCGGCGCGGGCGCCCCGGATCTTCTGGCAGGAACCAGGCCTGAGCGCCGACCTGCAGGCGCTCGCGATCCGCCTCGCCGACGAACGCTTCGACCCGTTCGCTGCCTGCATTGGCGACCGTGCCCAGCCATTCGCCGGCAGGCAACCATTCGCCTGCGGCCAGCGGAGCGGCGCTATCGACCAGCACGCCATCGAATGGTGCCTTGACCTGCAGTTGCGCCATTCGCTCCTGCAGGGCAAGACGCCGCTCGAGCGCCACCTGTAATTCTTCCCGGGCGATCGACTGGCGGGCGGATCCTTCACTGGCGCGAACCTGCAGGCTGCTTTGCTGGCGCAGTTGCTCGATTTCTCGCTCGAGGCCTTGCAGGTCGTGCTGCAGCTGCGCCGAGTGCAGGCGAAACAGCGTTTGCCCAGCACGTACGGGTTCCCCCGGCTGCACCTCTATACGCTCCAGCCTGGCGCCCGCCGGGGTGAGCAGAATCGCCTGTCGTTCTGCGCGTAACAGGGCTGGCGCCTCGATTCGGCTGCGCCACGGCCAGGCCAGCAGAAAGAGTGCGACCAGCAATACGCTGGCGCAGATCAGGGTGTTGCGGTTCATGCGGTAGTCCTTGCGGCGTTGGTGCCAGTGGCGCAGCTCGCCGATGATCGGGCGGAGAATGAAATGCACGATCTCGACGATGAACAGCAGCACGCCGAGCAGCTTGAAGGCGAAGTGATAGACCAGCAGGGCGATGCCCAGAAACAGGAAGAAGCGGTACACCCAGGTGGCGAATGCGTAGCCCAGCAACACGCGCCGCAGCGCCGGTGCGAAGTGTTCGGGAGGCGCATCGCCGAAGCCGAACAGGGTTTCGCGCATGCGCCAGCGGGCGAGGGCGAAGGCGCGCTCCTGCAGGTTGGGTACGTCGAGCAGGTCGGAGAACAGGAAGTAGCCGTCGAAGCGCATCAGCGGATTGAGATTCACCGCGAGGGTGAGTATCCAGGTGGTACTGGCCAGCATGAATGCCGCGCTGCGCAGCATGCCATCCGGTAGAAAGCTCCAGGCCAGTGTCGCCCAGGCGGCCAGACACAGTTCCACGCCCATGCCGGCAGCGCCGATGGCCATCCGTTGACGTCGTGAGGTGAGCCGCCAGGCGCCGCTGGCGTCGGTGTAGAGCACCGGCCACAGGACCAGAAAGGCCACGCCCATGGTCGGCACTCGGCAGCCATAGCGTTTGCAGGTGTAGGCATGTCCGAATTCGTGGAGCACCTTGGTCAGGCTCAGCGTTACGGCTGCCAGCAGCGCGCCTTCCAGGCTGAAGAAATGCAGGAAGGTGTGTAAGAAACTGTCCCACTGGCGCGCCGCCAGATACAGGCCAAGCACTGCTGCCGTGAGCGTGGCCAGTGCGAAGCTGCGGCTGAACAGCGGGGCGACGTGGCGATAGCTGCGCGACAGGAAGCGATCCGGACGAAGCAGCGGAATGCGGATCGACAGGTAGTTGCTCAGCAGCCAGGCGCTCCAACCGCTGCTCTTGCCCGCTTCGCCGCGTTTGCGCAGATCGGCCAGGGCTGCGTCACCACTGACTTCGACCAGTTGCATACTGCGCAGGAACTGGCTGAAGGCGTCGACGTCCTCACGGCTCAGGGCCAGCGTGGTTTCCCGGTTAATTGCTTCGGCGATTGCCTGGGCACTGCCCATCTGCCAGCGGGCGAGAATTTCCGCTTCGGCCCAGCCGATCCGGTAGAAACGCCCGCGGGCAGCGTCTTCGAGTGTCCAGCTTGGCGCGCCGTCTCGCGAGCGAGGTCCTGGGTGCAGGCGCAGGGTCCGGCGCAGATCGGGCAGGCGTGGTGCGCGATTCGTGGAGGGCAGAGCGAGCGGTGCGTTCATCTACCAGCCCAGGTGGACGCGCAGCGCTGCCAGGGGGCGGCGCAGCAGGTAGTGAATCAGCAAGGTACGTTCGCCATATAGCTTGGCCGTGCCCTTGAGGCCGACGCGCAGGCGCGGGTCGGCCTCGCTGAAGCCCGCTTGCAGGCGGTAAGCCATGCTGCCGTCCGCACTCGCTGAGGCACGATAGCCATAGCGCTCGAGGCTGGCGGGGAGGGGGCTGCCCGGTTGGCTGTTGAGAAACAGCAGCACCTCGGCACCCGGCTCCAGGGCGATGGCATCGGCCACCGGTAGCTGGATTTCCAGGCGCGCGTCGTGGGGATCGGCGACCTGCATGATGCGCTCGCCGAGGCTGACCGGCCGGCCGATCCAGTCACTGGGGTCGTCGAAGATCGCCACCCCATCACGGGGGGCCAGAATCAGGCTGCGCTGCAGGTTGTCTTCGATGAAGGCCAGGTCGGCGCGGGCCTGGTCGCGACGGGTGATCAGTTCGGCCAGGGCGGCCTTGGCACGCTCGTCGAACAGTGCCTGCTGGCGCGTCTGGCGCAACTGGGCGTCGGCCGCCGCGAAGGTTTGCCGGGACGATTCCAGTCGGCTTTCCAGCTCGCGCTTGTCCAGCTGTACCAGCGCATCGCCGTTCTTCACCTCCTGGTTGGGTTGCACCAGAATGCGTTCGACCACCGCCTGCAGCGGGGCACGCAGCACCGCCGGGTTGCGCGGCATGATTTCGGCCGGGGCCAGTACCGTCTGATGCACCGGCAGCAGCGCGGTCGACAGTGCCAGGGCGCAGGCGACCAGCGCGATCCGCCGTGGTCGCTTGCGCAAGCGATTGACCAGCGAGCGCTTCTTGCCGCCCATGAGGCTGGCCCAGGCATGCCCGTAGGCGTCCAGCAGTAGCTCCAGCAGCGCCCGTTCCGGACGTGCCAGCGCGGGTTCGCGGCTCAGCAGCAGGCTGCCGAGCACCTGGCCGTCGCGGTTTTTCAGAGGCAGGCGCAGCAGGCGGGGCGCCAGGTATTCCGACCATTCGGCCTGCAGAGCCGCGAGGGCATCGGCGGTGCTCAGATCACGCAACTCGGCCGCCCAGGGCTGGCTATCCCAGCCCGAACAGAGGCGGCCCAGAAACAGCATCAGGGGGGCATTGGCCTCTACCTGGGCGAGCCCGGAGCAGGCGCTGATACGTCCCTTGTCGGCATCCCACAGAAAGGCTTCCTGATAGTCGAGTAGCTGGCGCGTATCGTTGACCATCAGGAAACCGAGGCCGGCCACGTCGTTCTGGGCGCGGGCGCGACGCTCGAGTTGCAGCAACAGCGCCATGCGCTCGGCGCGTTTGTCAGGCAGGGTGGTGACACTGGCGTTCATGAGCCATCTGCCGGCGGTTGCAGCAGCGCGACGCCGCTCATTCCCGGGAGCAGACCCGCGTTGTCGCCGGTGATGCGCGCGAATACCTTGAGCGATTGGCTGAGTGGGTCGATGGCCGCGCCGAGCCGTTCGATCTGCGCGGGGTAGCGTTGCCCAGTTTCGTCCAGCTTGACCTCGAACTCGACGCCGGGCTTGAGCCAGGTCATCCAGGTCGAGGGGGCGATCAGTTCCAGCTGGTAGGCGCTGTCGTCATAGATCGCCAGTAACTCGGTGCCTTCGGCGACGTGCTGGAAGCGCTGTGCCATGCGTTGCGAAACACGTCCGGCAAAGGGCGCATCCAGATTGCAGCGCTTCAGCATGGCGCGGCCCACGCCGCTTTCCGCCTGGGCCACGGCCATGTCGGCCTGGGCCTGGGCGACCTCGGCCTGGCTGATGGATTCCAGGGCATCGAGGCGCTTGGCGACGTCGAGCTTCTTCTGCGCACCGCGCTGCACCGCTTCACTGCGGTTGAGTTGCGCGCGCTGCACCGAACAATCGAAGGCGGCCAGGCGCTGGCCTTCCTTGAAACGATCACCTTCCTTGACGGCCAACTCGGTGAGCTTGCCGCTGAGCTCGCTGGACAGCACCGTCTGGCGGACCGGGCTGAGTTGCACACGCAGCTCGTTGCTCGTTTCATCGGCATGGGCGAGGTTGGCTGCCGTGGCGACCAGTATCGCCAGGACGGAGGGCCAGAAGCGTTCCGTGGCGCGCGGCTGATCAGCGGCCATTGGCCTGCTCCACCGGAACCAGCTCGGCGCCCCGCAACGAGCCGAGGCTTTCCCACATATCCAGGCGCAGGGTCTTGGCGGGTGGCTGTGCACGCTGGGCTACCAGTGGCCCGCTCGGTGCCGCAGCCGTCACCAGCGGCGTGGAGGTGGCGTAATGAACCTGCTGCGTGGCGGCGATGCCGGCCGGCACGGCACCCTGGCCCTGGTTGAGGCGCATGGAGTTGCCTGCGATGGCGCGGGTCAGCTCATCGACGCTGCTGCCAGCGATGCGTTCGGGCAGCGGATCGAGGCCGGCGGCCTGGTAGACGGCGCCGTGAGCGACCTGCAGTTCGGCGAAGGCGCGGTCGCGGGTACGGGTCGCCAGTACCGTTTCGGTTGCCGTGCGTACGCGCTCCAGTCGGCTCTGCGCCTGGCTGGAGAAGGCGCTTTCACTCTGCCGCAGGATGCCGCGTTGCACCTGCTGCAGTTCATTGGAACGGGCGAACACCTGGCTGGAACGCTCGTACTCGCGCCAGGCCACGTTGACCTGGGTGAGCACCGCCATGCGCATGGCCTGGCGGCGCAGCTCGGCGACCTGCAGGCGGGTTTCACCGGTTTTCTTGATGGCCGGGTAAGCCAGGACGTTGAACAGGTTCCAGCTCACCTGCATGCCGGCGTCGGCCCAGTTGTCGTTGACCAGATAGCTGTTGCTGTCGTAGTTGGCGCCGACGAACAGGTTGGCTCCCGGCAGCAGCTTGAGCATCGCGGCTCTGGTTTCCAGCACGGCATTGCGTGCCTGATAGCTCTCGCTGCGAATCTCCGGGCGCTCCGTCATGGCGGTCACTTCGAGATCCGCCAGGTTGTAGGCCAGGGCCGGTTGGGTGTAGCTCGATTCGTCCGGCAGAACCAGGCTGAAGGTCGTCGCCGGCGGCAGATTCATCAGGCTGGCCAGGCGCGCCTTGGACACCGCCAGTTCACCTTCCACCACTTCGAGCTGGCGGATCATTTCCAGCAGGCTCTTCTGGTAGCGCAGCGATTCCAGGGGCGCAACGAGGCGCTGGCGCTCGGTCTGCCGAGCCTGGTCCAGGGCGCCGCGGGCATCACTCAAGGCGCGTTGCACCTCCGGCTGCAGGCGCTCGGCGCTTGCGGCCTGCCAATAGGCGTCACGAACCTGCTGAACGATATCGGCGACCACCTTGCGGCGCGCCTCTTCGGCGGCCAGTACCTTGTTGGCCTGGGCCTTGGCGCTGAAGTAGCTGACCCCGAAGTCGAGTACGTTCCACGACAGGCGCAGGTTGGCGTCGCGGCTGGAGCGATCGCTGCTGGTCGACGGCTCCAGGGATTGCCGCCCGGTGGTGACCGATTCGCTGGATGAACCGGCGACATTGTCGCGTCCCTTCCACCCGGCACTGGCCGCCAGTTGAGGCAGCAGGCTGAGGTTGGCGACGCTCAGGCTGTTGTCTTCCAGGGCGCGCTGCATCAGGCCCAGGCGCTGTTGCAGGTTGTACTTCACGGCGCGGGCCATGGCTTCGTCCAGGCTGATGGCGCGCGTCACCGGCTCCTGATCGTCGAACATCGCGCTGCGATCTTTCTGCGCGTCGGCCAGTTGCTGCTCGGGTGTCAGCTCTTGCGGGGTGACCGCGCAGGCACTCAGGCCCAGCGCGGCACAGGCGATGGCCAGACGCAGGGTGGAACGGTCGAAGGTTTTGCGGTTCATTGATCGATGATCCTTGGCAGTGTTCAGGCGATATGGCGTGTGGTGACAGCGACCGGCTCCCCAGCCAGGTCGCTCAATTGCTCGAGCAGCTCGAGCGCTTCGCTGAGCAACGCGCTCGAGGTGTCCTGGCGTATCCGCTCCGGCAACGACTCTGCTGCGGGAGCGGGTTGCTGCAGCGCTTCACTGGTGCTTTGCGCCGCCGCGCCCTCGGCACGAATGTCCATGGGCGTACGCTGTTCGCGGCCCTCGCCATCGCGGCTGATCAGGGTCAGGCGCAGCACGCCATCGCGCTGCAGGCGCTCACGATCGATGCGCAGCTCCCCGCTGCGCGCATCGAACGATGCCCAGCTCGGCAGCGGCAGGCCGTTGGCCAGGGTGATGCGCTGCGGTGCACTGCCATCGGGCAATTCCCCGGGCAGTTCGAGGGTGATGCTGCGGGCACCGCCCGAGCTCAGGTCTACGCTTGCGCTCAGGCGCGAGCCCTCGACGCTGAAGCTGCCTGCGCTGTTCTGGTGGCCCGTATCGGTGAGCACCGTGTCGGCGTTGGCCAGTTGCTGGCTCAGCGAACCGCGTCCGTCGGCCAGGCCGTTACCGGTACTGCGCAGGAGGCTTTGCACCGTTGGTGCCGGTTGCGCGGAGGTAGGCGCTTCGGCCGGGGTGTTGGCCGGTACATCGCTGGCCCCGAACAGGGGGGCGTTCAGGGCCTGGCCGCCGAAGCTGGCAGTTGGCGCCGTGTTCGCCTGCTGCGCGAAGCCGGTGTTCAGCTCCGGCAGGGCGGCTTCGCCCGTGTCTTGTACCGGGGGCAGGGCCACCGCCAGGGTTAGCGTGCGAGAAACCGTCGTGCCATGTGGGTCGGTGGCGGTGATGGTAATCGAATGGTTGCCCGCCACATCCGGCGCGGTGCCAGACAGGGTGCGGGTGGCCGCGTCATAGCTCAGCCACTCGGGCAGCTCGAGTTCCCAGGTCAGGTCGCTGTCATTGGCGTCGCTGAACAGATTTTGCGGCAGGGTAACGCTGTAGCTTTCCCCGGGAGCTGTTCTGTCCAGGCTGTAATCGCTACCAGCGACCGGCGCGGAGTTGCTGACGTTCAGCGTCAGCTCCAGCGAGACGGCGCCGCCGCTCGGGTCTCTGGCCGTGACCACCACGCTGTGCTCACCCATTACGGTCGTGTTGCCGGAGATGATGTGGGTGGTCGGGTTGAAGCTCAGCCCCGCAGGTAGACCCGTCACCGCCCAGGTCAGGCTGTCGCCTTCGGGATCGCTGAACAGGTTGGCCGGCAGCGTGATGCTGTAGGCCTGACCGGCCTTGGCCTGGTTCAATGCGTAGTCGCGGTGCGCGTCGTTGATCAAGGGCGCCTGGTTCGGCGCCAGCAGGGTGACGTCGACACTGCGCGCCTGGCTGTCCACGACACCATCATTGAGCACGATGCTGACAGCGTGGCTGCCTGGCACAGCCGAGGTGCTGGTGTAGGTCACCTGGCGCAGCAGTGCGGTGGCTTCGCTCCGGGTCACGCCGACGCCAAAGCTCAGTACCGCTCTATTGCCGTTCTGCGTCAGTGTTGCGACGTCGACATCACCACGCACAATGCGCTCGCCATCGAGATGGTAGGTGCCATTGTTGAGAAAGCCGAACTGATCGCCGCTCTGGCCGCTGATGGTGACGCTGGCGCCCTGGTAATCATTGGCGGCATCCAGTTCGGCATCGTTCAGGGTCAGCGCTGGGAACAGCACGACAGGTGCGCCGTTGACCTCGACGGTAGGGCCTGGCACCGCAGGTGCATTGAGCACCAGCAGTTTGCTGCCGGTGACGATAACGCCGCCATCGGCCGACACCGAGATATGGCTGGTCCCTTGCAAGCCGTTCTGCGAGGAGTCGAGCTTCTCCAGGGTAATGGCCGAGTAGTACGCCACCGAGCCGTCGGCACGGATGACGAACAGGGCCTTGCCGTCGCTGGAGACGGCGATGTCTTCGACCGTCGGGGTGTCGTTGAGGGTGCCCTGGTGGGTGAGGGCGCCGGTGGCGGGGTCGAGACGGAAGGCGTCGATCTGCTGCGGGTGGTCATGGATGATGGTGGTTACCGGCGTGCCATCCCCGCCACCGCCTTCAGTCGTGGTGGTGCGGCTGTTGGCGATGATAATGGTACGGCCATCGGCGCTGACGGCGATGTGCTGAACGCGGTCCAGGGTGATGGTCTTGCCGGTGGCGTCGGTTTCGCCTGAGTGGATATGGCCCAGTGAGCTGAGGCCACCGTTGGCATCACGCTTGTAGACGAGCAGGGTCGAGCCATTGCTGGGGTGCGTGACGACGAACACCAGCTCGCCTCTGACGACGATTTCCTGTGGATCCCACAGGTAAGGCGCGCTGGTCATGGAGCCTTCGAGGGTGGTGGCCAGGCTGATTGCACCCGTTACCGGGTCGCGGTTGTACACGTACAGGTTGGTGGTGTGGATCAGGTACAGGTTCTTGCCATCGTCGGACAGGGCGAGGCCCTTGATATTCCACAGCGACTCGGAGAATGAACCCTGCACCTGCAAGGTGCCGTCGGTGCCGATAGTGAACCAGGCGATGGTGTTGGCGTTGCCGTCGACCTTCAGCACGTACAGGCTGTTGCCGTCGGCGCTGAGTTGCAGGCTTACGACCTCCTGTTGGCCTGGGAGGGTTTGCACATGGGTCAGTTCGCCCGTTTCGGTATTGCGGCTGAACAGCGCGATGTTGCCTTGGCTGTCGGCCACGTAGACGCGGCTGCCATCGCTGGACACCACGCTGGTGGTGGGTGTCGAAAGGCCGGGAATGTTGGTCAGGTCTTGCAGGCGTTCGAGGTCGCCCAGCGACAGGATCGGGTCATCGTTGATGGCTGGCGCGTCGTTGACGGCGGTAATCGCGATGTTCAGGTCTTGCGCGGTTGACGCCAGGCCGCGCTGGTCGGCCAGCTTGATGCTCACCTCGACCCTGGCGGGCGGTGCGTCGCTGCTGTTGGCGTAGGTGACCTGGCGCAGCGTGTTCTGTACGTCGGCCGTGGTCGGGATGGCGCTGTGGGCATCGGTGAAGGTAATGGTCATCACGCCATCGGCAACGGTTACGCTGCCGATCACCTTGCCATCCTTTTGCAGGGCGTTGCCCGCCAGGGTCAGGCCGTTGACGGCCTTGAAGCCCAGGCTGTCGGCGGAACTCTTGCCGTCACCCAAGGTGATGGTGAGCGTGGCGCCATCGTAGTTGCCGGCACCGCCATTGAAACGGTCCAGTTGAGTATCGCCAATGCTTGCGCCCGGCGCGATCAGCACCGGTTCCTGCTGCTCGGTGTAGGGTACGGAGCCTGAAATACCGCCCAGCGTGGGTGGCGTGTTGGGCTCAGTGGCGGCGGTAAGGTTCACCACGGCACTTCGCTGTACCACGGTGGTGTCGTTTTCGCGCCAGTCGGCCACGCTTTCCACGATGCTCAGGCTGATGTTGCGTTGACCGCTGCTCTCATTGCCGGTGTGGCCGTAGCTGAGGCTGTCGATGACCTCGGTGGTGGCCGCGGCAGAGCGGGCTACGTAGAGCGTGACCGTGGTGGTCCCGGTGCCGGCGTTGTAGCTGACCATGTACTGGATAGCGCTTCGGCCGACGAATACGCTGCCGTCGATGCTCCGGGCAAGGTCGACCCTGCCGCCGTCCACACCCAGCACGTCGCCTGCGGTTACGCCGGTAATGGTGACGATGACCCGGTGAATGTTCTGGCCCGCCTCGACGGTGTCGATGGTGGTGTTCTCGAACAGTGGCACCCGCTCGCCTTCGGCATTGAAGGTTGGGGTCAGTGCGGTGGTGTCGATGATGGCGGTGTCGTTCACGCCCACCAGGTTGACCTCGAGGGTGCGCTCGTCACTGAAGCCGCTGCCATCGTTGAATGTCAGGTTGAAGGTGGCTTTGCTACCCCCGGCGGTAGGGTCGTCGCTGGCGTTGCGGTAGGCGATGCCGCGCAGCACGTTCTGCGCGTCGGCACGGCTGACGTCGCTGGTGAAGGTCACGGTCAGCGTGCCGTTGGCCGAGGCCAGGGTGGCAAGGCTCATGTTGCCAAGCCAGATGGCGCCGTTCCTGAACTGCAGGCCGCTGCCGTCGAGGAAGTCGAATACGTCATCGGCATTGGCCTGGCCGTCACGGCTTATCACGATGGATGAGCCTTTGTAGTTACCGGCGCCGTTGTTCAGCGCATCCAGTTGCGGGTCGGACAGGGTACCGCCAGGCAGCAGCGCGACGACCTGGTTCAGGGTGGCGGTTTGGGCCGAGCTCACCCCACCCTCGTTGATGCTGACCGAGAAGCTCATTTGCTTGGCCGGCTCGCCAGACAGGTTGTCGTAGGCGATCTGACTCAGGATGTTCTCGGCCTGGGTTTGCGTGGCCTCGCGGGTGAAGGTCAGGGTCAGCGTGCCATTGGCCTGAACGAAGTCGGCGATCACCGTGGTGCCATTCAGAATCTGGCCGTTGACCAGCCTCAGGGCGTTATCTTCCAGGAAGGTGAAGCGATCGGTGCCCTGGGCCCCGCCAGTGCGTTCGATCACGATGCTCGCACCGGCAGTCAATGCGGCGCTGTAGCTGGCGTCCGGAAGCAGGACCGAAGCGTCTGCCGCCTCTACATAGCTCACGCTGGCGGGCTTGAGGTCGAGTACCAGCAGCCCCTCGTTCCAGGAGAACGAACCCGTCACGTAGAGCTGCGTGCCATCGGTGCTGAAGTTGGCGCCACGCAGCTCGGTGCCGTTATCGGCAAGGCGGGTGAGTGCACGTGCGGCGCCCAGCGAGCCGTCGCTGGCACGGGCATGCAGCGTCACCTGTTTTCCGCCGACGACGACCAGGAATTGGCTGTCTGGGCTGACGAGCAGTTGCTTGATCGGCCTCTGCACGTCAACCACGTTGCCGCTGAGGGTCAACTCGCCGCTTGCCGATATCGACAGGCTGCGCAGGCTTTCATCGTTGTCGATGAGGTACAGCGACCTGCCGTCTGCGGACAGCGCCAGGCGGCTGACGTAATGCTCCTGCCCATTGCCTTGCACATCAGGGCCGCGGGTGAGGGCGCCGTCACTGCCGACCCTGAACACGCTGAGCAGGGTATTGCCGCCGGTGGTGGCGACATACAGGAAGCTGCCGTCGGCAGACATTTGCAGGTCGGTGAAGCTGCTGTCGCCCGGTGGCGCGAAGGTACTGCCGGCTACCCAGCCGTCGGCGCCGCGCTGCAACACGGTCACGCCGCTGGAGCTGCTGACGTAGGCGGTGTTTTCGCTGATGTGCAGGTCGTTGACCAAGCCGAGGTCTGCACCGATCGCGCCGAGGGCGGTGAGGGCACCGGTTTCGCTGTCGCGGGCGAACAGGGCGATCCCTTTGTCGGTGATGGCGTACAGCGTAGTACCGTCAGCCGATACCCCCAGGCCGCTGGCGCTGAGCAGGCCGTTCTGGTCGTTCGAATCGAGGCTCGACAGCAGTTGCAGCGTACCGTCCGCGCCACGCTGGAAGACGTGGAGGGTGCTGATCGGTACGTCGGCGAGGGCGTCCGAGTTCCACACGGTAGTGGTACGCACCACATACACCTTGTCGCCTACCTGGATGACGCTCTTGGTACCGTCGTACGGGCTTGGGTAGTCGCTGGAGCTGATGATTTCGGCCACTTCGCCTGCGCCGACTTCGGCGCCCAGGGTCGGGCTTTGGTTAACCGTCACTTGCAGGGTATTGCTGATCTGCAACTGAGCGGTGTCCTGGCCACCGTTGGCGCTCCCGCCGTTGTCCTTGATGCTGGTCAGGGTGACGGTGCGCTCGCCCGTGGTGCCGGTGGCCTTGTCGAGGTTGGCATAGCCCAGCCCGCTGACCAGGGCGCTGGCTTGGGCGCCTGTCAGCCCGGCAGCGCTGGACAACGTCACCGTGGCCGCACCGGTGGTGGTATCGAGGGTCACGGTCCAGGCATGGCCACCGCGCGTGGTGCCGCTACCCGCGACCAAGGCAATGCTGCTGCCATCGATACGCAGGGTTTCGTTGGCGCCATCCTTGAGGCCGGAGACGGTGAAGGTGAGGCCGTTGATCAGCTGGCCTTGCTCGGTGGTGGTGATGGCTGCACCGCTGAACAGTGTCACAGCGGCGCGCCCGGCATCCTGGCTGAGGTTGGGACGTGGCGTGGCGCTGGCCTGCGGGGCGTCGTTGATCTGGGTGACGGCCAGGGCCAGGGTGATGCTGTCGGTGCCGCTGGTGAACTGGTCTTTCACGCCCAGGGTGAGGCGGATGCTGGCGCCGGGGTCGGCGCTTGCGTTGGTGTAGGTGATCTGGCGCAGAACGGCGTTGGCGGTGGCGGTGCTGACGTCGGCGGTGAAGACGATGGTCAGCTTGCCGTCGACGTTGCTCAGGCTGGCGATCTTCTGGCCATCGAGGCGGACTTCCTCGCCAACCAAGCTCAGGCCGTTGCTTGCGCTGAGGCCGAAGCTGTCGTCGGTATTGGCACGGCCTTCGCGTTGCAGGGTGAGGGTGGCGCCGTTGTAGTTGCCGGTGCCGTTGGCCTGGGCGTCGAACTCGGTGTCGGAGAGGGTCAGGCCACTGGCTGGGGTAGTGGTTTGTTTCTCGGTATAGGGCACGGATATCGCGTCTTCGACGGCGATATGGCCTAGCCCCTTGAAGTTGTAGAAAGACCCGACGTAGACCGACGAACCGTCAGGGGCTATTGCGATCCGGAGGGCACGGTAGTCGCCGTTGGCACCGTTGTACCCCACGGTCTTGACCAGCGTTGGCTTGCCATCGCTGCCGATGCTGTAGATGTGCAGCGCTCCGGTGTTGTTGCCTGCGTAAAGCGTTTTTCCATCGTCAGACAGTTGCAGCCCCCAGACCTGGCTGGCGGAAAGAGCGCTGGGCGTGGTGAGCGTTTTTGCCCTGGTGTCGTAATGGAAGGTCAGGATGCTTCCGGGGGAACCGGTCGAAATGTAGACATAGCCGTCGTCGGAAACCGCGATGGTGCGGACAAAGTTGCCGATATTGCCGGTGTGGCTGGCAACCCTGACCAGTTGCCCATCCGCATTGCGCTCATAAATGACCAGTGAGTTGGTACCGGTTACGAACACGCGGCTCTGGGCGTCTATCGCAATGGCGTAGCCGGTGCCGCCGAAAGTTTGGTCGGTGAAAGTCTCTGCTGTGCCTAGGGTGCCATCCGCGCCGATCGCGTAGGCATAAAGCGTATTGCCTGCGACCGCGTAGATATGGCCGTCAGCCGAGGTGGCCAGGTATTTGACCTGCGTATTTCCGAGCGTCACGCTCTCGCCGGTTGCACTGAGTGTGCCGTCGGCATTCACGGTGAATTTACTCAGGACATAGCCTGTCTGGCCTTCTTTTTGGCCAACCAGATACAGGTACTTGCCGTCGGCGGAATAGGCGGCTGAGGCAGAGACGCGCAGACCATCGACCTCAATGCCATTGCCGTTGTTGCCATCGTTGCTGGCGCCTTGCACGAACCGCTGTAGCTGGGTAAGAGCGCCGGTCGCCGGGTCGCGGCTGTAGACGGTGAGCGTGCTGTTTCCGGTTGGATTCAAGGCGTGTTGAGTCGAGTCATTACCCAATACGATCACGGTTCGACCGTCGTCGGATATTTCAATGCTGTAGACAGATGCGCTGTAGCCGTTGATACGCCCATCCGAGGTGTGGATCAGCCCACTGGTGCCCGGTGAAACGGAGGGCGGGCGGTTATCGGCCTCCGCCTGGCTGATTACACGAAGTACCACGGTGTGTTGGGCGCTAGCGCCGTGTTCGTCGGTAGCGGTCACGACAAGGGCGTAATCATTGACCGCGCTCGGCGCGCCACTGAGCGTGCGGGTCGCCGGGTCGAAACTCAGGCCCGCTGGCAGCCCACTGACGCTCCAGGTCAGGGTGCTGTCGCTGTATAGGGCGTCGGCATCGCCGAACAGCTCGGCGGGCAACTCTTGGCTGTAGCCAGCGGTGCCGACCACCACGGAAGGCAAGGCGGTGATGGCATCTGCACTGACCACCGGCGCGCGGTTGGCGATCTGTTCGACCTCCAGCACCAACGCCAGCTCGGCGCTCTTGCCGTCACTGTCGGTGGCGATGAGGGTCAGGGTGTGCGTGCCTGTTTGCGTCGTGCTGCCGGAGAGGGTACGTGTCAACGGGTTGAAGTGCAGGCCGGCGGGCAACCCGCTGATCTGCCAGGTCAGCTTGCCACCGTCGGCGTCGGTGAACAGGCCGGCAGGCAGAGTGATTTCATAGGCTGTTTCGCTGGTGGCCTTGGGCGGACGATAGCCATCGGCATTACCGCGTGGGGCGCTATTGGCCCATAGCTGCAACACCTCGGTGTTGCTGGCCAACAGTCCATCGCTGCCCTGCAGGGTCAGGCTGACGAAACTGCCGGCGGTGAGGCTGGCGGCACTGCTGTAGGTGACCTGGTGCAGTACCTGATTGGCAACGGCCTTGCTCGTGTCGCCAGTGAAACGAACGGTGAGCTTGCCATCGCCTGCCACGCTGAACGTGGCGATGACGTTGCCGTTCAGGCTGATCGAGGTGCCAGACAGCACCAGCCCGTTTTCATTGGCGAAGCCAAAACTTCCACTCGAAACACTGGCAGCGAGGGTGAAGTCGGTACCGTTGTAGTTACCGTTGCCATTGGCGAGGGCGTCGAAGTTGCTGTCCTTGAGGGTGATGCCAGAGGCGACTTTCGTGGCTTCGCCAATGTTCAGGGTCTGCACGGCGCTGTAGCGGGTGACGCCTTCGCTGGCTGACACCAATACAGAGCGGCCATCGGCGGAAAGCGCGATGTCGCGGATATCGGTTTGGGTGGCGATGCTGCTCAAAAGGTTCAGGGTGCCATTGGCGGCGACCTTGTAAACCATCACACCGCCATCGCGGCTGCTGGCATAGAGCAGGCTGCCGTCACTGTTCAGGGCAATGTCGCTGACACGAGGCAAGGACTGTGTTGCTACCAGCGAAAGCTCATTGCCCGTGGCGTAGACGTCGATGGTGCCGTTGCCTGGGTGAGCGATGTAGAGGTAGCGACCATCCTGGGACACCGTCAGGCTGTAGTCGACCGCGGCGAAGCCGGCGGCGCTGCTGTTGAGGCTGGCCACTTTGGTAAGGGTGCCATTGTCGTTGCGCTGGTAGCTGATCAGCACATGGGCGGTGCCCGAATAAATCACATAGACATGGTTGCCGGAGACGGTGACCGAACCGTTTCGGCTGTTGCTCCCGCCTTCACCCTCGGCACGGGCCAGGAACGTGATGCCGCCGGTTGCGACATCACGGCTGAAGATGGCGACATCGTTGCTGGACGTGCCGACGTACAGGTAGCTGCCGTCTTGCGAAAGCGCCAACCCGCCGGTCGTGCCGCCATTGCTGCTGTTGACCGTGGCGGCATGCTCGATTGCACCGCCGTTGACGTTGAGCACGTAGATGTAATCAGGGTTGTATTCAAACTGGCCGGCGCCCAGGGTATCGATCAGGTAGATCGAGCGGCCATCGGCGCTGATGACCATTTCGGTGGCCGTGTTCATCCCCTCGACGGTGAGGGTTGCGACCAGCGTCAGGCGGCCACTGCTGTCCACCGAGAATGAAGTGACGGCGCCGCTGCCCGCCACGTAGGCGTACTTGCCATCGCTGGAATAAACCACCTCGGTCGCGCCACCAATGCCCAGTTGCTCGGGGCTGAACGACTCACGGGGTGTGAGCGACTGGTCGTTGACCAGCACCGGTGCGGCATTGATCCGGTTGTCCAGGGTAACGGTCGCGCTGATGTCCAGCCTGGTGCTCTCACCTGTGTCGCTGAGGCTTTGCAGCGTGATGTGGCGATCGCCGGCTTCGACCGTGGTGTCCCGGGCCTGGTACTGCAAGCTGTCGATCAGGGTTTCGATCTGCTCGGGCGTGACAGCGGTTGAGGTCCCTTCGAAGTTCAGGCGGACAGTTGTCGTCGCGCCACTGACCTCGACGGTGTAGCGATAGCCGTTGGCGTTCGTGAAGCCCGACTGGTTTTCCAGGGCGAGCAGCTGCCCATCGACGTGCAGCCCCTGGTTGGCGCCGCTGGTGTCGAGGGTGACGACGAGCTCCTTGAGCTCTTCATTGTCGGCGGCCAGGGTAACGTCGACGTTCTTGAACAGGTCCACCGGCGGAAAACTGTCGGTGCTGCCGGTGATGGTGATTACGCTGTTCTGCGGCGTCGCCTTGACCCCAGGCGCCTCGGCGGTCGCATCGACCTGGGCAGCCACGTCCGCGGCGGTGGCCACTGCAGCGGCATCCAGAAGGATGCGCGGCTCCAGAGCCAGAGCCCGGAAATAGCGTTGCGAGTGCTTGCGTGTGGTCATGGCAGTCTTCCAGGACAAGGGGCGGTGAAAATGAAAGAGTGGGATGAGAGTCGGGGCTACTCGACCAGCCGGACGTAGGAGCCTTGCCTGCGTATCTCTTCGAGAATCTTGTCGAGGCGATCCTGTATGCCGCCTTCGGCGGTCGTGAAGTCGAAGCCGGGCAGGTAGGTGATGTCGCCCGCCTGTTCGGCGCAGCGGGCCAGGCCGGGGCCGGCAAGGCGGCGGAACTCGGAGGCGCCGTTGATCAGCGTGCCTTCGGCGCCCAGGTCGTTGTTCTCGATTTCGTCCTGGCCGATCGCGATCATGAAGAAGCGCAGCTTGCGTTGGCGAAAGCTGTCGCACAGCCGGGCGAAGCGCTGTGTTCTCAAACTCTGGTTTTCGCCGTCAGTGCCAGCCTCGCCATCGATGGCCTGGGCCGTCTCGGCGTTGTAGGAATCGCTGTCGAACCAGCGCTGGCCGGTGGTGTTGACCAGCATGACGATGGCCTTGTAACTGTCGCCGCCATCGTCCTTGAAGTCCTTGGGCAGCTCGTCCGGCAGATCCCAACCGCTGCTGCCCCGGAAGGCTGGAGCCAGCGCCATGGCGCTCCAGCCCATGGCAATGGCGTAATTGACATTGAAACGCGTGGACATCTGATCGAGGCGCTCTTCGATCTTGTCGAGGTCATTGCTCAGTGGCAGCAGGGGGGCCGAGGGGCAGCCTTTGTCGGCGACCATCCAGCGGGTATCGTTGGTGCCGGTGGCTTGGCCATCCAGCGGCGGAGGGCCGATCCAGCTGATTGGCGTGGCGCCGGGGCTGCCGTTTTCTGGCAGGTCATCGCGATAGTAGATACGGAATTGTCCAATGGGCGCGCGATCCCAGAAGTAGTTCTGCCCACGGCCCAGGCCGCGGTACATGCACAGCAGATTGGCGCGGCGATCCGGAATGCGGCGATCCTGCAGACCCGCGTAGCCAGTGCGGAACAGTGTGGTCAGTTCCACCGGGCGCAGGGCGCCGGTCATTGCCCAACCGTTCAGGCGTCGCGCATGGTTGGCGCTGGGGCCAGGTGGGGTTCGTGACGTCGGGTTGGTGTAATCCGGCGAGACGTTGACCGCCTGGCTGTAAGGCACCAGTGCCAGCCAGGCATCGTCGCGCCCCTCTACCAGCTTTCGGGCGAAGCGCATGCTCTGGCGACGCAGTACGCGCAGATTGCTTTCGTTTTCCGAGCCCGTGTTGGGTAAGGCTAGCGCGACCTCAAGGCCGCTGGGTTGCACCTCGACGGTGGAGTGCACGCGGATCTCTTCCACCTCGCCACCGAGCAGTTCCGGACTGGCCTCGAAGACCACCTCGACTCTGTAGCGCGTGCGTTGCTGGTCATCGGTTTGCTGGCTCAGCACGATGGCCTCGCTGCTGATCTGTTCGCCCAGAGCGCTGTCCATGCCGAGGTTGTTGAGTACGTAGCCCTCGGCCAGCAGCTGCAGCTTTTCCAGGGGTTGCTCACCATTGAGCAGACGCTCGTTACCCACCGCCATCGCCGCAGCATCGGTCGCGCGTTTGATCTGGCTGGCGCTGTTGGTCATGCGGCTGGTGTCCAGCGCATAGGCGGTGGCCAGCAGCGCGCCGCCGATGGCCAGCACCATGAAGGGCGCGACGCTGCCACGCTGCTGCGTGCGGCGCATCATGGGCGGCGATCCTCACGCAGAGTGCAGCTGAGGATGAGAGGGCAGTTGAGGCAGAGGTGGGCGGCTGTCATGGAGGGTAGGCGAGCGATCCGTGGGCGATGCTGGTGGGAGGTGCCAGAATGGGTATAAAGATAAGAATAATTCCCAATATCAGGCAATCGCCGCTTCATTAAGAATGCTTAATGAGCGCTGTGCAGTGGGACTGCAGGCCCGTGCGTCAGGAGGTCGTTCGAAGGTGATGCAGGGGCTCAGTGGCTTTCCAGCTCTGCGTGAACGACCTGCTGCGGGCGTTGTGGCTCCGTACGTGACCACAGCCACAGTGCCCCGCATGACATGCCGCCACCGGCAGTCAGCAGTAGCCATAGCGGCGGTTGATGCCAGAGCAGCACGGCCAGGCACAGCAGCATGCTCAGGCTCGCTGCCCATTTGGTTCTACGTGCCACCACCCCGACCTGCCAGTCGCGCAGCAGGGCGCCGAACAGGCGGTGTTGCAGCAGCCAGCGATGCAGTCGAGGCGAGCCCTTGGCAGACGCCCAGGCGGCCAGCAGCACGAACTCGGTGGCTGGCAGGCCGGGGAGGAGTACGCCGAGAATCGCACAGCTCAGGCTTAGGTAAGCGAGCAGCAGATAGGCCATGCGTTTGATGCGACTCATCGGCGGCTGCCGGCTGGCGTCGGAAGCATCCCGGGAGGTGTTGGCGGTCATGGCGAGAATCCGTTCTGGAGAGCGCGCAGTTAAAGAGACGTGCCGCTGGCCATCAAGTTAAGAGGGCTTCATGTTTGCGGTGGGGGCGTCTCAGTCCTGATAATCCACGCCGACTTCCTCGCTCAGCAGCCGGTCCAGTGCGACTTCGCTGTAGACCATTCGCCCAAAGGCGATGGCCTGCATGTCCTTGTCCAGCAGCAGGCCATTGCTCAGTGCCAGGTTGTCACTGTTGCGACAGAGCTGCACGACCAGTATCGACGCGCTGCTGGCCGCGGTCTCTTCGCTTTCTGCCGCTGTCCGTTCTATCTCCTCGGGGAGTTCGCCCGTGTAGCGCTCGCCTTCCGAGTTCTCGGCGCACAGCCCTTCGAGATTGCCCCGTCGCAGTGGGCGCCAGGTCATGCTGCGGTCGAGGTTCACCTTGCTGATCAACAGTTCGTAATCGCCCAGGATATCCGGCGCAGCGACCTGATCGATAAGTGCCTGCAGGCCGTCCTGATCAAGACGGTTCTGCATGGCCAGCGTGCTGGCGATGCCATGGGCCGATTGTTCGAGGTGGGCGCGAGCCAGGTTGATGTTGTACAGATCGCCGATCAACAGGGCTGCGCCGATCAGCAATGGCAGGCTCAGGGCGCCTTCGACCAGGGCATTGCCGCGCTGACGCTTGAGGCTGTTGCTCATCGTTCTTGCTGCTCCGCTTCACGCTCGCTGGTCAGGTTACCCAGCAGTTGGCGGTACTGATATTGAAAGGCGTCACCCAGGCCGAACAGGGCCGGCAGTGGGGTGATGAAATGCTGGGTCATATCGACGGTGACGCTCAGTACTTGGGGCGAAGCGTCCCCATCATCGAGCTCGGCATTGGGCTGGCCGCCGCCGAACTGGCGCAGGTTGTCGAAGGCCAGCAGCTCGACCTGCAGGTCGCTCTGGTCGAGCAGGCCATAGGAGCCTTCCACCAGGCGGGTCTCGATGGCCTCCTGAAGGGTTTCCGGGCTCTGCTGGTAGAAGGCGCGATCCTGGCGGAAATCCTGTAGCGAGCGCTCCAGCGCCAGGCTGCCGACGCCGATCATCAGCGCGATGCGCGCCAGTTCGAAGATCATCATCACACCGAACAGCAGGACCGGCAGGATCAGCGCGGTCTCCACGGCGGTGACGCCATCCTGCTCGCGCAGCAACGCCTTGGCATTCATGGCTTCAGTCCTGCTCCTTGAGTGACAGAGGCTGCTGACTGGCGGCCAGCAGTTCGCTTGCCAGCGGCGCGCCACCCTGAATGCGTTCGCGGGCGGCGCGGAAGCCGTCGAGAATCCGCGTGGCGTATTCCTCTTCCAGATTGTCGAGCAGGACCCGTTTCGCGGTGTCGTCATGGCCGGAAATCACATAGGCCAGGGCGAGGTTGAGCTGCAGTGAAATATCGCCTTGGCCGCGTGCGCCGTTGAGCAGGCCAATGGCCCGGCTGCTGTCGCCATTGGCCAGCCAGGACAGTGCCAGATTATTCAGCGCCGGGCTGTAGCCAGGGGCGTTTTGCAGGGCCAGTTCGAATTGTTGGCGCGCCTGATCGTTCTGGCCTTGCAGGTTCATCGCCACGCCCAGGCCGTTAAGGGCCGTGGCATCGTTGGGGCTGGCCTCCAGGGCGCAACGGAAGTCCCGTTCTGCCTGGGTGGCCTGACCCAGTGCCAGGCGTGCGCGCCCCGTGCCGTTGCACAGCGCCAGACGCTGCTCGTTCGGCAAGCGGCTGCTGTCGCTGGCGAGCGCCAGCTGAGCGCGCAGGTACAAGGCCAGGGCTTCCTGCGCAGGTCGCACGGCACTGGCGACGCTGGCGTATTCGAGCAGGTAGCTGCCATCGAGCTGGCCGCGTTCGTCCATGCGCGCATAGACCGCGTGAGCCGCCTGCAGGCGGCCATTGTCACGCAGGGTGTGGGCGAGATGCAGGGCTTCCCTGGCTTCCTTGCCCAGTGCGGGATTGGCGTTCGGCAAGCCGATGCTGGCGCAGCCGCTGAGTGCCAGGACCAGCAGGGCAGGCAGCAGAAGAGGGCGGATCAGGTGCATGGCAGGTCTCGATTCATTGGCTGAGCAGGCGGACGATGCGCACCATGGCCGGTGCACCCATCATCGCCACGATGGGGGGAAGGATCAGGGTCATCAACGGAACGCTGAGTTGGGCAGGCAGCTTGCCGGCGCGCTCTTCGAGCGTGAGGATCAAGGTCTTGCGGCTTTCCTCGGAAATGGTGCGCAGCGCCTGAGACAGCGGCGTGCCGTAGCGTTCGGCCTGGATCAGGGTCGCCACCATGCTCTCGATACCTTTGGCACCCGTGCGTTCGGCGAGATTGAGCAAGGCGCGCGGGCGATCGCTGAGGATCTGCAGCTCGGCATAGGTGTAGCGCAGCTCGTCGGCCAGCTCCGGGGCCGAGAGGGTCAGCTCCTTGGAGACCACCTGCAGCACACGGCCGAGGGGCAGACCGGCTTCGGCACAGATCACCATCAGATCGAGGCCGTCCGGCAGGCTGCGTTCCAGGCGTTCGCCGCGCTGAGCGCTGCGCAGCTTGAGCCAGACTTCCGGCAGGGTGGTACCGACGAACAGCGCGATCAGACCGCCTGCCAGGCCGTTGAGGCCCAGCCGCGAACCAGGTTCGAGCACACCGAACAGCACGATACCGGCCAGCAGCAGACCCAGTGCATATTTGCCGGCCAGCAGCAGGCCCAGCGCTTCGCGGTTGCGCAGGCCGGCCATGGATAGCAGCCGCCGCAGTTTCTGGCGATCCTGGTCGGTGCCGGCGAGCGTTTCACCCACGCGCGCCACCGGCAGCAACAAGGCCTGCAGGCGTGGCGGCAGTTGCATGCCCTGCTGGCGCAAGATGTCGTTGACTTGAGCCGCTCCCAGAGCAGGGCTGCTCCGCTGGCTGCCGGGCAACAGCCGTTCACGCAGTGCCGCCGGTCTCGAACGCTGGTGCAGGGCGATCAGCAGCAGGCCGATGCCAGCGAGCAGAATGGCCAGGGCGACGCTGGTCAGCGGGTCATCGGGCCAGTTGGTCATGACACCCTCCGAACCATCAGTTGGGTGATCGTCAGACCCAGGGCGACGCTACCGAAGGCGTAGAAGAGCACGATATTGCCGGTCGGGTCGTTGAGCAGGAAGTGAAAGTCCTTCGGCGAATTGAGGTACATGTAGCCCAGCGCGAAGGGCACCAGTGAGGCGACGATCTTTGCCGATGCACGTGCCTCGGAGGTCTTGGCCTGGATCTTCAGGTGCAGTTCCTGGCGGTCGCGCAAAGTGGCGGAGAGGCGGTCGAGGGTTTCTCCAAGACGGCCACCGGCTTCCTGGTTGATGATCAGGATCACCGCGAAGAACCGATACTCGTTGAGCGGAATGCGCCGTGCCGAATCCTGCATGGCCTGGCGCAACGGCACGCCGAGGCGCAGCCAGTTGTCGATCAGGGCGAATTCCAGGGCCAGGGGGCCTGTGAGGTTTGGTCCGACCAGCGCGAAGGCATTGCTGACCGGCACCCCGGCACGGGCGGTACGGGTCACCGCGTCGATGGCTTCCGGCAGGCTCATCTTCAGTTCGTGCAGGTGCTTGGCCATGCCGCTGCGGTACCCCAGCAGGGCCAGTACGGCGAAGGCGAACAGGCCCAGCAGCAGGCTGCCGAGCACGGGGAAGGGCGTTTCGCGGCCGAGCAGCACGCCGATCATCAAGCTGGCGAATGCGGTCAGGGTCACGCGCATGCCGAGGTTCTTCTGCCAGCCCAGCACGCTGAGGCCGAGCCAGATACGGGCGATATGCGGGCCGAGCAGGGGCAGGTCGGCGAATGGCGTGCGCTCCATGTCGCGCAGAATGCCGTCTACCGTCGGCAGGCTGCTGTCCTGACGAGCCTGGCCGTCCAGCGTCGCCTTGAGCTTCAACAGGCGCAGGTGCACGGCCTTGTCGCCCTGACCGCGTCGGGACAGGCTGCGGGCCGCGAGCACGGCGAGAATCACGGCGACGAATACCAGCAGGGTCAGCAGGTCGAGTACGGCGTCCATCAGTGCTGGCCTTCGAACAGGTGTGCGTGGGTGCCGTAGAACTGCGGGCGCTGCCCGCTGGCCACGTACTGCCCGACCAGGCGCCCCTGGGCATCGATGCTGCTGGTCTTGAAGGCGAACAATTCCTGAGTCTGGATCACGTCGTTTTCCATGCCGCACACCTCGGTGATGGAGACGATCCGTCGACCGCCGTCACGCATGCGTTCGACCTGCACGATCAGGTTCACGGCACTGGCGATCTGCCGGCGAATGGCCTCCAGAGGGAGCTGCATGCTGGCCATCATCACCATGTTTTCCATACGCATGATGGCGTCGCGTGGGGTGTTGGCGTGCACCGTGCAGAGCGAACCGTCGTGGCCGGTGTTCATTGCCTGCAGCATGTCGAAGCTCTCACCGCCGCGCACCTCGCCGAGAATGATGCGGTCCGGGCGCATGCGCAGGGCGTTGCGTACCAGATCGCGCTGGTCGACCTTGCCGGTGCCTTCGGCGCTGACCGGGCGGGTCTCCAGGCGCACCACGTGAATCTGTTGCAGCTGCAGTTCCGCGGCGTCTTCGATGGTGATGATGCGGTCATCGAAGCTGATCTTCTGCGACAGGGCGTTGAGCAGCGTGGTCTTGCCCGCGCCGGTGCCGCCAGACACGATGATGTTGAGCTTGGCGACCATCGCCCGGCGCAACACCTCGACCATCTCCATGGACAGCGCGCCGCGTTCGGCGAGGATCTCCAGCGACATGTTGCGCCGCATGAACTTGCGGATCGAAATGGTCGTGCCGTCGATCGCCAGTGGGTAGGTGATGACGTTGACCCGGCTGCCGTCGGCCAGGCGCGCATCGACCATCGGATGGCTTTCGTCGATGCGCCTGCCCACGGCGGCAGCGATGCGTTGGGCGGTATTGAAGACGTGTTCCTCGTCGACGAAAGTGATCGACGA
This sequence comes from Pseudomonas sp. SZ40, assembly GCF_052958135.1. Classification (NCBI taxonomy): domain Bacteria; kingdom Pseudomonadati; phylum Pseudomonadota; class Gammaproteobacteria; order Pseudomonadales; family Pseudomonadaceae; genus Pseudomonas; species Pseudomonas sp. SZ40. The sequence goes on from NZ_JBQWIF010000028.1 coordinate 39,709, forward strand.
CAGTTCCAGTTTGCCGAAGCGCTCGACGAACACCTGGCCGGCGCCGTTGACCAGAATATCGTTCACCGAGTCGTCGGCCAGCAGCGGCTCGATGGGCCCGATACCGACCATCTCGTTGAGCATTTCCTCGCCGATGGCTTCCTCTTCCTGGCGCGACAGCTGCAGGCGATTGTCGTCGCAGATGCGGCGGATCATCGACTCGATCTGCCCGCGCAACTTGTCGCGCCCCATGGCCGCCGCCTTGAGGGGGTCGATCTGGTCGTAGAGGTAGCCGCGAATCAGCCTGCGATTCTGTGCTCCGAGGCTATCGGTGGGGCGTGCCTGTGCAGTGCGCTGCACGCTGGTGGCGCGCACGTCCTGGGTTGCTTCGGGGGTCGCTTGCGGCGCAGTGGTCTTGCGCGCTTCGCGGCTGCGGGTGGGATGGCGGATAAGCATCGACGGTATCCTCTCAGGCCGCAGGGCGCTGACGGTTCAAGACCTGGCGCAGGCGTGCCAGCAGGCTGCCCGAGACGCTGGCAGCGCGTTTCGGTGAATGACCGGTGGCGAGGTCGGCCAGGTCCAGCAGCGCATCCTTGAACCCGGCTGCATCGTCCAGCCTCAGTGGCCCGCTCAGCAGGCTGCCGGCCAGAGCGCCAGCAGCATGGGGCAGCAGCAGGTCGATGGGGCGCTCGATGAACGCCTCGAACTGCTCTCGCTCGACGACCGCCGAGGCATGGCCGCGTGCGGCGTTGGCGACCACCAGCAATTGCTGGCCGTCGCTCTCGTCACCGATTTCGCGCAGCAGGCGATGCAGGTTGCGAGCGTCCTGTACGCTCAGGTCGGTGATCACGATGCGCGTCTGGGCGTGGGCCAGCACATCGAGGCTGCCTGGCGGCTGACTGGCCGGCAGATCCCAGATCACCTGGTTGAACAGACGGCAGAGATTGCCGCCGAGGTTCAGCAGGTGTTCGCGGTCGAGCGCGGCATCGGCACGCAGCACGGGGGTCTGGGCCAACAGGTGCAGGCGCTCGTTGATTTGTCCCATGGCCCGTTGCAGCAGGCGGGTGTCGATCTCGCTGCTGGACAGCGCGCCGGCCAGGCCGGCCTCGCCGTCATAGCCGAGCAGCAGATTCTGATCGCCGTTGCTGCGGTCGAAGTCGACGATCGCAGTGGCCGTGTGGCGTTGTTGCGACAACAGCAAGCCGAGGCCGGCGGCCACCGTGCTGGTGCCGCAGCCGCCGGATGCGCCGGTGACGGCGATGGTACGACCACTGCGCACACCATGCGGGTCACTGTGGCCGAGGGTACGGGCGCGGTTCAGGGTCGCGGCGAGCAGATCCAGCGGCACCGGCTTGACCAGGTAATCGAACACGCCGCCGTGCAGCAGGCTGCGGTACAGGTCGACGTCCTGCTTGCTGCCCAGGGCGACGATATGGCAGGCGGGGTCGCAGACTTCGGCCAGTTCGGCCAGTGACTGCAGGGGCAGCGGATCGTCATCCAGATCGACGACGAGAAGCTCCGGTGACGGGTTGCCGCGACTCCAGGCGATGGCGGCGGCCAGGCCTCCGGTACGCGCCTGTTCGGCGCCGAGGCCGAGGCGGGCGAGGCGTTCGCCGTAATGCCCGGCCTGTTCGCTGTCGACGGCGAACAGCATGAGATTCGCCGTGGCTTGGCTTTGGATCGAGGTGTCGTTCATGTCGCGATTCTCTCTGCGCCGGGCCCGGGGGCTCAGTCTTCCTGGAAGTCGATGTCGAGCAGTTCACGGATATCGTCGTCGTGGTAACGGCCAACCGCATTCACGGCAGCCATGCCGTCGCCGGCATCCAGCGCCTGAGGACGCATCAGGTCACGTGGGTCCGAGACCATGCGGGCGAGGTTGGCGCGGGTGGCGCAGCCCAGCGGGCCAACGGCCTCGTAGGGTTTGACCGTCCAGGCTTTCTGGTTGGCGATGCTGCAGTCCGGCACTGTCACGACCAGGGCTTCGGAGACCACCTGCAGATCCCAGTCACCACCATTGGCCGCTTCCAGGCGCGACGGCATGACGATCACCTGCTGCGCGGGCGCGCCCTGTTCGCGCAGTACGCTGGCCAGCCGCTGAGCCAGGCGCTCGCCGCTCGGGGTATAGGGCTGCAGGGTCAGCGTCTGCTGTGACAGCCGGCCCTGGGCGCGCAGGAGGGTGTTGAGGTTGTCCAGTGACTCGGCCGTGAAGCTGCCGTTGCCACTGGCCTGCAGTGAGGCGACCAGCGCGGAGGGGGCGACGCTGGCCTGTGGCGCGGTTTCGTACGGGGCCAGGCGTTGTTCGCGCAGTTGGTTGATGTGCCGGTCACAGCCGGAGACCAGCAGTGAAACTGCCAGCAGCGGCAGCAGCGATCGAATGGGCATGGTAACGCTCCTCAGAACAGATAGCCGGCGGTGGCCTGGGCAGGTAGCTGGGCATCCAGCGCACGAATGCCGCGGCCAGGTGTTTGCAGATCGCCGGGAGCGGTGGGCTCTACCACATAGGCGGTGGCGATGATCACCAGTTCGGTGTCTTCCTGGGTGTTGGTTTCGGTCTCGAACAGGCGGCCGAGGCCGGGAATGCTCTTCAGCCCGGGAACGCCATTGATCTGTTGCGCGAGGTTGCTGCGCAGCATGCCGGCGAGGGCGAAACTCTGGCCGCTGGCCAGTTCCACCGTGGTATCGGCGCGGCGCACCTTGAAGGCCGGGATGGTGAAACCGTCCAGCTCCACCGCGCCGTCGTTGGACAGGTCGCTGACCTCGGGTGCCACGTGCAGGCTGATGCGTTTGGGCGACAGCAGGGTTGGCGTCATGCGCATGATCACGCCGTACTGTTTGTAATCGATGTTCACGCTGTTGTTGACGAAGGTCACGATCGGCACCTCGCCACCGGCAGCGAAACCGGCGGTTTCGCCGGACATCGCGGTCAGGTTCGGCTCGGCCAGCACCGTAGCCAGGCCGTCTTCGGAAAGAGCGGTGAGCAGGCCGGCCACGGTGGTCGAGCCGTTGCGGTGGAAGCCGCCGGCCACCGCGTTGGTGGCCGTGCCGCCGCTGAAGGCGCCAGTGGTCGCGTCGAACAGCGACGCGCCGTTGCGCAGGAAGTAGTTGCCGTCTTTCAGCGCGACGTCCCAGTTCAGCCCCAGCGAAGTGCTCAGGCTGCGAGAGACTTCGACGATGCGCACGCTGATGTTGACCTGGGCGGAGAGCTCGACCTTTAGCTGGTTGATCACTCTGGGTGCGGGTGTCTGCCCCTGCTGACCGCCCTGCGGTGCGCGGGCATTGCCGCCCGCGCTGCTGGATGCTGCGCCGAGGTTGGCCTCCACGCTGCCCATCACCTGCTTGGCCTGCTGCGGGGTACGTACGCTGCCGCGTACGATCAGACTGCTGCCGGACGGCAGAAACTCGACCTTGGCGCCGGGAATCTCGTGGGCGATCTGGTCGCCCAGGCGGCCCAGTGCTGCCATATCCTGGCTGGCTACCAGGCGGATGGCGGAAATCACTTCATCGTTGCCATCCAGCGCGTAGAGCGTGGTGGTACCGGGGGCCTTGGCGAACACGAAGACGCTACCCGGCGTCGGCACCTGATAGCTGGCGATTTCGGGGTTGGCCACCATCACGGTGGCGGCGGCGCGTGGCAGTTGCAGCAGGCGGCCCTGGTTGAGCATCAGTTGCACGGTTTCGGTTTCGTCGACCTGCACAAGTTGCTTGCGCACCGGGCGTGGAGCAGGTTTTGGCGTGGGGCTTGCCGCCTCGGCGGGGCTGGCCATGCCATTCTGCGCGTAGTACTCGCGGGCGAACTGCAGATCCAGATCCGGGTTGTAATCGGCCGGCTCTGCAACCGGCAGATCGAGTTCTTCCTGTGTTTGCGCTTGTGCGAACCCGGAGGCGAGACTGCCGGCGGCGAGCAAACAGGTCAGGGACAGGGCGAGAGGGGTATACGCGAACTTCATTCTCGGTATCTCGGTTGGCCGGCTCACCGGGAGCCAAATTGCACGGCGGTGGCTGCATCGCCACGGAAGGTCTGCACGTTCGGTGTAGAGGTTTGCGCCGACGCCTTGTAGACGCTGGTGGTTTGGGCCAGCGTGGTGACCCGGTCAGTGCCTGGCTTGGCCTGACCGTCGCTGGCTTCCAGGCTGCTGCGCAGAACCAGTTGCAAGGTGCCGATCTGGCTGGCCAGGGCCAGGCGTTCGGCATACACGGGCGGGACTTCCAGGGTGACGATTTCCGGGTAGGAGTCAGGGTAGGCGTCCGGGCCCTTTTTCTGAGCCTTGGCGTCCGCCGCCGGCATCGGCTGCAGCGGGCTGCGCACGCGGTTGTTGATCGACAGCACGCGCACGTCCTGCAGCAGGGTCTGTGCTGCCAGGCGCGGCGTCTGCTGAGCGTCGCCCTGGGCTTGTTCCTGATCGCGCTGCAGGTTGACCAGCACATCGACGCGGTCGCCCAGGCTGAGCATGCTGTACAGGCTGGCACTGTTGCTGGTCGGTACGGCGATGGCACGCATCCCTGGCTTGACCACGGTCGCGATGAAGCCGGGTTCGTTGGCCTTGACCACCAGGTTGCTGGTCAGCGCGGCACCGGCGGCAATCGGCTGGCGCACGCTGGCACCGGTCAGCAGGCGGCTTTCTTCACCCCCCTCGACGAAATACAGGCGATCGTCATGGGCCGTATCGCTGGCTTGCCAGCGCAGCGCCGACGGGTCGATGAAATCCCCTGGGCGCAGGTCACGGCTGGCGACCAGAATTGCCGGGTGGCTGGGCTTGGGCTGCTCCACGGGCTTGCTCTCGACCACTTGTGGAGGGGGCGGTGGTGGGGTGAGCAGTACGCGAGCCAGCAGCGCAGCGCTACCGGCAACCAGCAGGGTGCCGGCCAGAAGAAGGACGGAAGGGGTTTTCATGGTTGAACCGTGCACTCAGTAGTGAATGGGGCCTAACAGCGTGTAGAGGGCACCCGCCGCGATAGCCAGGCCGTACGGGATTCCGGCAGGCCTGTCGTCGGTCAGTACCGTTGGCGTAGGTATCTGCAGGGATGGACAGTTGGCGCCGAGACGTTGCCAGGCCTGCGCCAGTGCGGTCTCCAGCGTCGCGAGCAAGGGCAGGGCCAGTGCCAACAGGCCACCGGCCAATGCGGTGACGATGAGGAAGGTCACTTGATTGCCCTGTCCCATCCACAGGCAGATGACTGCCATCAGCTTGACGTCCCCCGCACCGACTCGACCGAGACAGAACAGGCCGTAGCCCACCAGCATCACCAGCGTGGCACCCAGCAGGTTGCGGGCGATGCGCTCCAGCAGTTCGCCGCCGCTCAGGTCGCCCCAGGGGCCGAAACCGAACGGCGCGCAGACCGGCAATATCAGCCACAGTGCCAGCAACACCAGAATCAGCAGGTTGTGTATGCGCCGGTAGAGCAGGTCCGAGGCGCAGACGAAAGCCAGCGCCGGCAGCAGGACCAAAAGGCTGAAGGTATCCGTGTCCATGGGGTGCTCCAGCCTGGATGCTTACTTGCTGCTGCCGGGATTGTTGGTATTGGTGATCTGGTCGGCGATCGACGAGAAACGCTCCTTGAGAGCGGTGACGAACACACCGTCCGAGCCGAAGATCACGCCAATGGCTGCGGCCATGGCGGCGGCGAGAATGCCGTATTCGATGGCGGTCACACCGCTTTCATCGGCCAGGAATTTCTTCAGTTGGTTGGCCATGGGCACAACTCCTTGGATGCATTTGGAGGGTGATTAATAGAGAGTGATATTAGGATTCATTATCAATTGAGCTTCAAGCGGCGCTTCATTAAGAATGCTTAAGGAAGGTTGCCGGGCGGCTGCAATCAGGCGATCGAGGCGTGTTTCGCGGGGTCTGTCACTGCGTTGTCGGGCAGCGGTCTGGCGGCGGCCTTGAGACGTAATATGGCGCGCAGGCCGGGCTTGTTGTCTTCCAGAAGCAGTTCTCCGCCGTGCAGCTCGGCGATCGCCTTGGTCAAGGTCAGGCCCAGGCCATTGCCGGGAATATCCGCGTTGAGGTGCAGGCGCTGGAAGCGCTCGATGGCCTTGCCGTTGAGCTCTGGCGCGATGCCGGGTCCGCTGTCGGCCACGCTCAGGTGCGCCCAACCGGCCTGGCCATAGGCGCTGAGCGTGATGGGCCGGCCGGCCGGGGCGTACTTGAGGGCGTTATCGATCAGGTTGGCCAGCGCCTGGAACAGCAGGGCCTGGTCGCCATACAACAGCAAGTCGTTGTGCCTGATCTTCAGTTCGCAGCCGCGCTCCTCTGCCAGAGGCAGGTAGTAGTCACAGATGTCTTCGAGCAACTGGCGTGCCCCGAGTGAGCTGAACTGGTGGGCGCAGCGGCCGGTCTCCACCTCGGCCACCCGCATGACCGCACGGAACAGGTTCTGTATGCGTTCGCTGTCCTGCACGGCGCGTAACAGCTCTTCGCGCGGCTCGCCTTCGAGGGTCTCGGCGACATTCAGCAGGCGGTTCTGCAGGCGGGTAAGCGGTGTGCGCAGTTCGTGGGCGATATGGCTGGTGATGTTCTGCACCTCGTCCATCAGCCGGTTGATGCGCAGCAGGGCGTGGTTGATCTCTTCGCCGAGCTGATCGAACTCGTCGCCGCGATGGTCGTAGGGCACTTTCACGCTGTGGTCGCCACCGGCATAGAGCACCAGGGCATCGCGAATACGGTTGATGCGATACAGGTTACGCAGGCTGAACGGCAGGCTGATGATCAGGATCGAGAGCAGAATGATCAGCAGGCCGGCACCAGCCATCAGCGGGATGATGCGTGTGCGCTCGAGCATGGGACGCAGGTCGTAGGCGCTGAAATACTGACCGCCGTCGTTTAGCGGGACCACCAGACCGAGCATTTCACTGGGGTTGCCCTGAGCGTCCAGTAACTCCGCATGGCGCCAGTTGGTTTCGCAGGGGGCAGGGCAGTCGCTGGGAAACAGATGGGCATCGCCGTACAGCGCTGTGCCTTGACTGTCGAGCACGATGGAGTGGCGGTCCTTGCGTATCTCCATTGGCTGACGGTAGCGCAGTGCCGAGGCGACCTGAGGTGCGTTGGCCAGGCGGCCGTGCATCTGCTGGGTGCGGATGTCGAGCAGAATCATGTCGCGAACATGGTTGCGCATGATGATTTCGAGCAGGTGGTTGCTGAGGATGATGGAGGCCAGGGCAACCAGCAGGCAGATGAAAGCCACCGTCGTGGCCTGGCGGAAACTGCTGGTATTGAGTAGTTGATGCAGGCGGTTGTTAGCCAAGTACATAGCCGATCGCCCTGATGGTGCGGAGCAAGGCGGGCTTGAAGTCCTTGTCGATCTTGTTGCGCAATTTCGACAGATGCACGTCGATCAGGTTGGTCTGCGGATCGAAGTGATAGCCCCAGACCTTTTCCAGCAGCATGCTGCGCGTCACCGTCTGGCCACGGTTCTCGGCCAGGACCTGGAGCAGCTTGAATTCCTTGTCGGTGAGGTCGATGCGCTGTCCCGAACGCGAGACCTCGCGGCGGCCCAGGTCGATGCGCAGGTCTTCGATGTGCAGGCTGTCGCCCGCTTGTGCCTGCGGTCGGCGGCGGATCAGCAGCTCGAGACGCAGCAGCAGTTCGGTGAAGTCGAAGGGTTTGCCCAGGTAATCGTCGGCACCGGCGCGCAGGCCTTCGATACGATCCGAGGTCTGGTCGTTGGCCGAGAGAATCAGGATCGGTGGATGGCTGCGACCGTTCAGGCGGGTCAGCACTTCGATGCCGTCCATCTTCGGCAGGATGCGGTCGAGCACCACCACATCGAAGGCCTCGGTCTGGATGATCTGCAGTGCACCTTCGCCATTGTCGACCATTTTGCAGTTATGGCCGGATGCGTGAAGTTTGCTGCTGATCCAGCGGCTGACGGCTACATCGTCTTCGACTACGAGCACACGCATGAACTGTTCCTCGCCCCGACTCCTTCTTCGCGAGCGCCTTTTTAACAGGCCGGACGAGGAGGCAGGAGTTAAGAATTCTTAATTTTAGTGTTAATGATTCTCATTATGCAGCAAATCTGAACTAAGTTGATAGAGTTTTGTCATGCGCGCTCAATTGGTGTATGAGCGCTGCATGCGGTTGGGGGGGGGCTGCCGCCAGCGCCAGGCCGGCGAGGCGAAGGGCTGCATCAGGCCTGGTAAGGGCCTTGCGGAACACCTGCAGTGGTGTTCCGCCGTTCACATTGGTGGCTGGCCAGGCTCATTCCTGAGTCGGTGCCTGATCGAAACGAGCCTGCTGCTCGAGGCGCTCGATGGCTTGCTCCAGCTCATCGAGCCCGCTGCTGCGAATGGGCTGATCCTGCTTGAGCTGGGTCTCGCTGTTCTGGCAGGCGGCGCGCAGTTGCGGTACGCCGCAGTATCGAGTGGCGCCATGCAAGCGATGGATGCGCTCGATCAGCGCATTGCGGTCGCCGTCGGCTCGGGCCTGACGGATGGCCTGGAGGTCGCCTGGCAGCCCGGCCAGCAGCATGCTCAGCATGTCGGCGGCCAGGTCGGCCTTGCCAGCGGCCAGGCGCAGGCCTTCCTCGTTGTCGAGTACCGCGGTGGGCGGTGCAGCGATATCCGCGGGGGCATGGTCCTGGTTGGCGCCCTGCAGCGACAGGCCTGTCCACTTGAGCACGACCTGTGCCAGTTGCCGCTCGCTGATCGGCTTGGTGAGGTAGTCGTCCATACCGCTCTGCAGCAGGGTGCGTTTCTCGTTGGCCAGGGCATGGGCGGTCAGCGCGACGATGGGCATCGGCGAACGAGCGCTGTCCTGTTCCCACTGGCGAATCGCTTCGGTGGTCTGGCGCCCATCCATACCCGGCATCTGCACGTCCATGAGCACCAGGTCGAAATCCTCTTCGCGGGTGATGGCCAGGGCATCGAAGCCGCTGCTGGCGACCGTGACCACGGCGCCCATGTCGTCGAGCAGGGTCTGTACCAGCAGCAGGTTGGCGGCGTTGTCGTCGACGCAGAGGATGGCGGGCGAGCGCGTGGCGCTGCGGGGTGCCTGCTGGCGGATCTGCTTGGGCACCAGCAGGTCGGTCAGTGCGCGTTGCAGCCTGCGCGTACACGCGGGCTTGGCCTGCAACTGGCTGTGCCAGTCGGGCACGCAGTCCTGATACTGCGTCTGCTCGGTGGTAGGGCACAGCACCACGCTCTTGCAGGTCAGGTGCTCGAGGTCCCAGACGTACTTGCTCAGCTGATCCGGCGGCAGATAGCTGGCCGTGACACCGAATACCGCGCAGTTGAATGGCTGTGCAGAACGACTGGCGGTGCTCACGGCTTCGCAAAGGCTTTCCGGGTCGCTGAATACGCTGACCTGCAAGCCGCAGTCTTCCAGTTGATGCTGCAGCGCCTGCCGGGCCAGTTCGTGGGCTTCCAGCACGGCAGCTCGGCGTCCGGTGAGCGCGCGCGGTTGATCTTCCGCGTCACTGCGCGCCTTGGGCAGGCTGAGGCTGACCCAGAACTCGGAGCCTTCGCCGGGGGTGCTGTCCACGCCGATTTCCCCACCCATCTGCTCGATCAGACGCTTGGAGATCACCAGACCGAGCCCGGTACCGCCGGCCTGGCGCGAGATGGAGTTGTCCGCCTGGCTGAAGGCCTGGAACAGCGCACGCAGGTCTTCTTCGGCGAGGCCGATGCCGGTGTCGCGCACGCTGATGCGCAGTTGCGCGCGGTCGGCCGTCTCTTCCTCGAGCATGGCACGAATGACGATGCTGCCTTCACGGGTGAACTTGATCGCGTTGCTGACCAGGTTGGTGAGCACCTGCTTGAGGCGCAGCGGGTCGCCGGACAGCGACACCGGGGTGTCACGGTAGATCAGCGAGAGCAGTTCCAGCTGCTTTTCGTGAGCGGCGGGGGCGAGGATGGTCAGGGTGTCCTGGAGCAGGTCGCGCAGGTTGAACGGGATGTTCTCGAGCACCAGTTTGCCGGCCTCGATCTTGGAGAAGTCGAGCACCTCGTTGATGATGCCCAGCAGGCTGTCGGCGGACTTTTCGATGGTGCTCAGGTAGTCCTGCTGGCGCGGGCTCAGCTCGCTCTTCTGCAGCAGGTTGGTGAAACCGAGTATGCCGTTGAGCGGGGTGCGGATCTCGTGGCTCATGTTGGCCAGGAACTCCGACTTGATGCGGCTCGCCTCCAGGGCTTCCTTGCGGGCGAAGTCCAGTTCGATGTTCTGGATCTCGATGGTTTCCAGATTCTGTCGCAGGTCTTCGGTGACCTGATCGATGCTGTGCTGCATTTCCTCCTGGGCATTCTGCAGGGACTCGGCCATGCGATTGATGCCCGAGGCGAGTTCGTCCAGCTCGTGGCTGCCCAATGGCGGCAGTCGGGTTTCCAGATGGCCGTCCTTGAGCAGGGCGACGCCATTCTTGATGCGCAGCAGGGGGTCGTTGATGCTGCGGCTCATGCGCAGCGCCAGCAAACCGGTGATGATCAGCCCGGTGACCACCAGCAGCAGGCTGGTGAGCAGGCTGCGATAGCCGCTGAGCAACGTGTTGTGATGCGACAGTTCCAGCTCCACCCAGCCGATCGGGTCGCTGCCCGGGCTGGACTCTTCGCCGCTGAGGGTCAGGTGCTGGGCCATCACCGGCAGCAGAAAGCGGGTCGCGTCCTGGCTGCTTTGCTGGGCGACGTCCACGGTGTCGCTGTCGATGGTGGGCCGCTCGTTGAGCATGCTGGGGCCGGCGTGGGCCAGACGTTCGTTCTGCGTGGCGAGAAAGCTCACCGCGCGCACGTCCGGTTGTTCCAGGGCTTCGGTGGCGATGCGCTGCAACAGCGATTTGTCGCTGTGCAGCAGTGCGGGCGCAGCCAGAGGCGCCAACTGCTCGGCGATCATGTGCCCGCGCTGCAGCAGTTGCGCCTGCAGCCCGGAGAGTTGCATCCAGATGAAATAGCCACCCAGCACCAGCGCCAGCAGGCTGGTAGGCAGCAGGGTAAGCATCAGTACCCGGCCCTTGATGCCGATATCCTTGAACACGCGACGTCCCCTTTCCACGATGCCAGGCAGTGTAGCGATTCCGCCGTGCAGACGCTTGCCTGGCGTTCGACTGCTTACCGGGTATGCCGCTAGTAGGTAGAATCGTTCACATTTGCTTTCAGAGCGCTCTCGTCATGATGTCCTCAGCCACCCACGCCATCCGGATTCTCGCGGTCGAAGATGACCCGGCTCTCGCCTCCCACCTGCAGGCTCATCTGCAGGGCTGCGGTTTCGAGGTTACCGTCAGCCGCGACGGTAGCGAGGGGTTGCGCCTGGCTCAGGAGCAGGATTTCGACCTGATCCTGATGGACATTCTGCTGCCCGGCAGCAACGGCCTGGATGTGTTGCAGCGCCTTCGCGAGCGGCGCCATGTGCCGGTGATCCTGATGTCTGCGCTGGGCGCCGAGCAGGATCGCATCGCCGGGTTCAGCAAGGGGGCTGACGACTACCTGCCCAAGCCATTCAGCCTCGGCGAACTCAGCGTGCGTATCGAGGCGATCCTGCGTCGGGTGGCCTACGAGCGGCGTGAGCAGCCGCCGCCCTTGCAGGAGGGCGCGCTGAAATATGACGAAGACCGTTCCGATGTCTGCCACGACGGTCACTGGGCGTTGCTGACACCTACCGAGTACCGTCTGCTGGAAACCTTCTCCCGGCATGCCGAGGAGGTGCTCAGCAAGGCCTTCCTTTATCAGCATGTGCTGCACCGCGGTTATGCCCAGCATGACCGTAGCCTGGACATGCACGTCAGCAACGTGCGCCGCAAACTCAAGCAGATCGGTTACACCGGCATGCGCCTGGAGTCGGTCTGGGGCAAAGGCTACGTGCTGACCGGTCGGGAATCCTGAGGTGCCCGGCCGGCACTCGCTGTTCTGGAAACTGGTCGTCGGGCTGGCGCTGTTCTGCCTGCTGATCATCAGCCTGCATGTGGATCTCGACAAGCGTGTCTACGACTCGATGTCCATTTTGTCCGACTCCAGCCAGCGGGCTATGCGCGGCTTCGCGCAGGAGGCCGAAAGCGCCTGGACAGAGCGAGGGACCCCGGGGCTGGATGATTTTCTCCGTGAGTTGCGCGAGCGCGAGGAGGTCTGGGCCATGGTGGTGAATGACGATCACCGGTCGCTGTCCTCGCAGGCGCTCACTAGAGAGGAGGCGCTACGCCTGGACTTCGTGCGCAGCCTCGATCAGAAGGTCGGGCGGCCAGGCGGGCGGCCGACCTTTTACGTGCCCTTCAGTGACGGCCATACCCGTCTGGTGATGGAGCTGCCGCCACGGCTGGACCCGCGCTACTACCAGCCGCTGTGGGAGTTTCTCCTGCGCCAGGTGCTGCCGGCCTCGCTCGCCATACTGCTTGGCACCTTGCTGTACCGCCTGTTCATCGCGCCGCTGGTGATCCTGCGCCGCCAGGCCAATGCCCTGAGCGCCGGGGACCTGAGCGCTCGCGTGGGGCCACCGGTGGCGGCTCGCAAGGACGAGCTCGGTGAGCTGGGACGGGCTTTCGATCACATGGCCGAGCGCCTGCAGGGCACCGTCGCCTACCAGCGCCGCCTGCTGCGCGACCTGTCCCATGAGCTGCGAACGCCCTTGAGTCGCCTGCGCGTTGCCGCTGACGGCGAGAGCGACCCGCAGGTGCTGCGCCAGCGTCTGGATCGTGAAATCACCATCATGCAACGCCTGGTGGAAAACTCTCTGGAGCTGGCCTGGCTGGATTCCGAACGCCCGCAGTTTGCCCGTGAGCCGATTCGCCTGGTGCAGCTCTGGGACATGCTGGTCGAGGATGCCTGTTTCGAAACGGGCTGGTCGAGCGACCAGTTGCAGTTCCAGGTGGATGAGAGCTGCCTCGTCGCCGCCAACCTGACCAGCCTCGCCCAGGCCCTGGAGAACCTGCTGCGCAATGCCATCCGCCATTCGCCAGCCGACGGCAGGGTGCGTTTGCTGGGAGAGCTGGAAGGGGATAGCTGGCACCTGCGCCTGGTCGACGACGGGCCGGGCATCGATGTCCGTTATCTGGAGACCATCTTCGAGCCCTTCTCGCGGCTGGACAGCGCACGGCCCGGTGACGGTGGCTTTGGCCTCGGCCTGAGTATCGCCCGTAGTGCCATCGCCTTGCAGGGCGGCCGCCTGTGGGCCGAAAGCCCGCCCGGCAGCGGCCTGCACATGCATCTGCTGCTGCCAGCCGCCGAGCTCCGGGAGCAAAGTGTATAGAGTGTAAATGACGTTTACTCTCATATGATATTTACTATCATTTGCGCCGTTATGACGGCGGGGACGCCTCTAGAATGGCTGCCTGAGTAATCAGTTCCGACATCCCCGTCCGCCGATTTCTGCCCGCTTGGGCATGACGCGTATGGGGTTGAAGGGACGTCTATGAATCCGAAGTACAAACCGAATCTGCTGGCCACGGCCATCATGCTGGCATTCAGCGCGCCCGCGGCGGTGTATGCGCAAGTGACCGAAATTACCCTCGACGAGGCGGCAGCCAGCGGCGAAGGCAGCGTTTCTGCCGAGGGAACACGCGCACTGGAAATCGGCGAGACCCGGGTCATCGGCACGGCCGAGCAGGAGCTCAAGCAGGCACCCGGGGTGTCGGTTATCACCGCTGACGATATCCAGCGTCATCCGCCTGCCAACGATCTCTCGGAAATCATTCGACGCATGCCTGGCGTCAATCTGACGGGTAACAGTGCCAGTGGGCAATTCGGCAACAGCCGGCAGATCGACCTGCGTGGCATGGGGCCGGAAAATACCCTGATCCTTATCGATGGCAAGCCCGTCACTTCGCGCAATTCGGTGCGCATGGGCCGTTCCGGTGAGCGTAACGGCCGTGGCGACAGCAACTGGGTACCAGCCGAGGCGGTCGACCGCATCGAGGTGCTGCGTGGCCCGGCGGCGGCGCGTTATGGTTCCGGCGCTGCCGGGGGCGTGGTGAATATCATCACCAAGGCACCCGGAAAAACGGTGTCCGGCTCCGTCACGGCCTACACCAACATTCCGGAAGACAGCGATGAAGGGGCCACCCGCCGCTTGAGTTTCAACACTGCAGGGCCGCTGAGCGACGACCTGTCCTTCCGCGTCTATGGCAACCTGAACAAGACAGACGCCGATGAGCCGACGCTCAACGGCGAGCATGCGGCCGGTACCAATCCGGCTCCTGCAGGGCGTGAGGGCGTGCGCAACAAGGATCTCAATGCGCTGCTGCGTTGGGATATGAATGATCAGCAAACTTTGGAGTTCGAAAGCGGTTTTAGCCGTCAGGGCAACATCTACGCTGGCGAGCGCGCCCAGGATCACCCCAGTACGATCGCCAATACCACCGGCCTGCTGGGCCGGGAAACCAACACCATGTACCGCCAGACTGCCGGCGTTACCCACCGTGGTGATTGGGATTTCGGCACCTCGCAGCTCGGTCTTTCCTACGAGAACACTCGCAACCGTCGCATGTCCGAAGGCCTGGCCGGTGGGCCGGAAACCGGTATCAACGGGACGGATAAGGCGACCTCCGAGCTGCAGAACTATCGCCTCTTCGGTGAGCTCAACCTGCCGCTGGAGCTAGGTTTCCACCAGACCCTGACGGTCGGTGGTGAGTTCGTGCGCGAAGAACTGGACGATCCGTACTCCAACAGCCAGTCGGGTAGCTACAACGGCGCAACGCTGCCAGGCATGAGTGCCGGTGGGCGCAGCGGGGAGTCGGACGCCGACAACTATGCGCTCTATATCGAGGACAATATCGAGCTGACGCCGGACTGGACGCTGACGCCTGGCCTGCGCTTCGATGACAACAGCATCTTCGGCAGCAACTGGAGCCCGAGCCTCAACAGCTCCTACAAACTGACCGACACCATTACCCTCAAGGGGGGAGTGGCCAAGGCGTTCAAGGCGCCCAATCTGTATCAGTCCAACCCCAACTACGTGTATTTCTCGATGGGTAATGGCTGCCCGATCAACTCCCCGAATCAGGGCGCCGGTTGCTACATCCTGGGTAACGAGAATCTCGATGCCGAGACCAGCATCAACAAGGAAATCGGCATCGCGTTCGATGACGCGGGCTGGATCGCGGGGTTGACCTACTTCCATAACGACTACAAGGACAAGATCGTCGCCGGCATGGGCAACGGCAGCGGTCCGGTTCAGCTCATTCCTGGTACGGGTACCAATGTCGCACAGGTTTTCGAGTGGGAAAACGCCCCCAAGGCCATCGTATCCGGCTGGGAAGGGAACCTCACGGTCCCGCTGCTCGGCACCCAGGGCGAGACCCTGAGCTGGAATACCAATTTCACCTACATGATCCAGAACAAGAACAAGAGCACTGGCGAGCCGCTGTCGGTGATTCCGAAGTACACCGTCAACTCCATGCTCGACTGGAGCGTCACCCAGGCGCTGGATCTGTCGCTGATCGTCACCCATTACGGCAAACAGGAACCGCGACGTCTGACCACCGATGGTGGCGCTGCCAGCGGCGATGCCTTGCGGGCACGTGATCCCTACACGCTGGTCGGTCTGGGGGCCAACTACGAACTGAGCGAAAACTGGCGTTTCGCGGCTGGTGTCAGCAACCTGTTCGACAAGCAGATCCGCCGCGAGAGCATTTCCGGTGCCGAAGGCGCCAACAACTACAACGAGCCAGGTCGAGCGTTCTATGTCTCCGCGACCACCTCGTTCTGACTAGTCGCATCCAGGCCATCGCCCCTTGCACAGGGCGATGGCTTTTCGCGTTTCTACGGATCGAGATCCATGGCTGCCGAGTACATCACCGACGTTCCCTATCCGCATTTCTTCCAGCGGGAAACCACGCCGATCTGGCTGAGTTTCGCGGCCCGTGCGCTGGGGCGTGCGAGCCCCGACTTGCGTCAGCCATTCGTGTCCTGCGAGCTGGGTTGCGGTCAGGGCTTCGCCACCGTGCTGCAGGCTGTGGCCAACCCCCATGGGCATTTCGTTGGAGTGGACTTCAATGCTCGGCACATCGCCCACGCCCGAGCGTTGGCCAAGGCCGCAGGCGTGAGCAACGTGGAGTTCGTCGAAGACAGTTTCCAGGCCATGCTGGAGAACGCCAGCCCATCGCCACGATACGATTTCATCATCCTGCACGGCGTGTACTCCTGGGTTCCCTCGGCGGATCGGCAACGGCTCCGGCAGTTCGTCGAGCGGCAACTGAAGCCGGATGGCATCGTATTCCTCGGCTACATGGCACAGCCCGGGCTGGACTTCTTCGCGGCGCCTCGACGTTTCGTGCAGCAATACGCACAGACCCTCTGCGGCTCTTCCGCGCAACGCGTCGTCGAAGCCTTGCGTGCACTGCAGCGTCTGTGCGCGAGTGGTGCGGGGTTGTTCGCCCATGATCGGCAAGTAGCCGGGCATATCGAGCGCAGCCTGCAGGACGACCCTTGTTACCTTGCCCACGAGTTGCTCAACGAGCACTGGTCGACGCTGCCGGTCGCCGAGGTGATGGCGGACTTCGAGTCGTGCGGCACGGGGTATATCGGCAGCGCCAGCCTGATGGACAACATCGACGACCTGTCCCTGCCGGCGAACGTCATCGAGCAGCTCGCCGGGCTGCAGGGGGCTGCCCTGCGGGAAACCTTCAAGGATCTGGCACGCAACCAGACCCAGCGCCGCGATCTCTACCAGCGTGGCGGCAGCACGCTCGACGAATACGCGCACAAGGCTGCCTTGTTCGATCAGGTAGTGGCCGCGTTACCGGGGGCGCCGGCCAGCGGGGGCGTGACATTCGATACGCGGATTGGCGCGGTCGAGGGCGCCGAGCAGCTGTTCTCGCCGATTCTGCAGGCCCTGGCGCAGCGTCCGCAGAGCTTTCCCGCTTTGTTGAGGTTACCCGCGCTGGCAGGGCAGGCAGGGAGTATCAGCCCGGCGCTGCAAGCACTGGCTGCCGCCGGGCACGTGCATCCCTTGCTGCCCGGCCAGATCGATCTGGCGGGCTGCCAGGCCTTCAACAGAGTGATCAGCGAGCGCGTTCTTGGCGGTGCTCGCTATTCCCATCTGGCGGCGCCAAGTCTGGGCTCAGGGATCTCCGCTAATTTCGTCGAGATGGCTGCCGCGCGGGTTCTGCTCGACCATCCGCACTTGCGTGGCGCGGCGCTTCGCCAGACCGTGGACGCCTTGCTGCGAAAGGTCGGCTGGCAGCCCCTGGCCAACCCCGTGGATCCCCTGCAGGCCCAACTGAGCCGCTTCGAAAGCGACACGCTGCCCATCTGGCAACAACTCGGTGTGGTGGGCTGATGAACGCATGGCTGGGCATCTTCGTCCTGTTACTGACAATCACTGGTGTCGCCGTGGCCAAGCCGGATCTTTCCCAACCGCTGGGGCCGACCTTGGCCGATCACGGTTCTGCCCATTACCGTTTCACCCAGCAGGATCTGGCTTCCGTTGATGGCCAACGCCATTACCGCATCTGGATCGCTACCCCCAGACAGGCCGCGCCTGCCTCTGGCTATCCGGTGCTTTACCTGCTCGATGGCAACGCCGCGCTCGGTGCATTGCAGGAGCAGCAGTTAGCCGACCTGGACCGGCGTGGGCCGCCCGTGCTGGTGTTCGTCGGTTATGCCACTGACCTGCGTTTCGATGCGACTGCCCGGGCGTACGACTACACACCACCGCTGCCCGGCGGCGAACCGGTGATCGACGATATAGCCCGCCAGCGCCACGGCGGGGGGGCGGATCTGTTCCTCGATCTGCTCGAGCAGCGCATCAAGCCGCTGGTCCAGGCTCGGGTCAGCATCGACCCGCAGCGACAAAGTCTGTGGGGACACTCCTATGGCGGTCTGCTGACCCTGCACGCGCTGTTCACCCGTCCTGACAGCTTCCAGCGCTACATCGCTGCCGATCCTTCGCTGTGGTGGCAGAGCGGTTTCATTCTTCAGGAGGCCCGGGCATTCATCACCAGGGGGCAGGCGTTCGACCTCACGCTGCTGACCGGGGGCGCAGAGCGCAAGCGCCCGCCTGTCGACAAGGACGAGGCCCCGCACGTGCGTGCGCGCCGCGAGGCCACCGCAGCAGTACCGGCCAACGCCGCCGAGCAACTGGCCGAGCGCCTGGCGGCCATCCCGCAAGCCCGCGTTCGCTATCGGCGCTACCCGGAACTGAGTCACGGCCCGATGCTGCCGGCCTCGCTCGGCCCGGCTCTGCGCCTGAGCGCCGGAGACGATACCGCCGTTGCCCGAGTGGTGCCGCAATGAGCCGGTTCGGCGCGGCGGCGATGCACCCGGAATTTACATATGTAAATGAAAATCCTGAACATTTTTGCCGCAGTATGGCTGCTGCCGCGAAGCCAGGACCGTGCCACTGCGCTGCGACCGCCTGCAGGGCGCAGCCGTTCGTTTGACCGTAAAGAAAGGAGGTTTCGATGATTGCTAGCCTATCCCGATGCTCACGCCTGCTGGCGTTTTCCGGCCTGGTCGCGCTGTTGCCACTGGGCAGTGCCGTGGCCGAATCACGCACCCTCGATACGGCCTTCGGTGCGCTCGAGTTGCAGGGCACGCCGCAGCGTGTGGTCACCCTGGGCGAGAATGCGCTGGATGTCGCCCTGGCCGTTGGCGTCAAGCCCCTGGGCAGCGTTGCCACGCGCGGTGGCAGCGATGTGTCGGCGTACTTGAAGAGCAAGGCGGGTGATATCCGCATCGTCGGCACCGCCCGGGAAACCAATCTGGAGTCGGTGTTCGCCTTGCAGCCGGATCTGATTCTGGCTTCGCCGGAGCTCACCCGGGATCAGTACCAGAAGCTCAGCCTGATCGCGCCGACCGCGGTACCCAAGGGCAACTCGTTCCAGGACTGGCGCAATAATGTCGAGTTCTATGGCAAGGCTCTTGGCAAGGTCGATGAAGCCAAGGCCGCCATCGCCGCGGTCGACACGCGCATCCAGAGCATCAAGAGCAGGATCGAGCCGGGGCAGGTCGCTTCGGTGGTGCGCTGGAGCCCGCAGGGGCCGGGCGTGATGTCCCAGCACCTGTTCGTGGGCCAGTTGCTGAGCCAGCTTGGTTTCAAGGGCACGGCAATGGCCGCGGAGCTGACCAGCAAGCCCCATAGCGATGCCCTGAGCCTGGAGAACCTGTCGCGCATCGACGGTGACTGGCTGTTCCTTGCCACCCTCAACGCCGATGGCGACAAGGCCCTGGAGCAGGCCCGTCAGCAGCCGGCATTCGCGCGCCTGAAGGCGGTCAGCAGCGGCCATGTGCAGAGCGTCGACGGGCAGATCTGGAGCAGTGGCAGCGGGCCGCTGGCTGCCAACGTGATTCTCGATGACGTGGAGAAGGCCGTCGCCTCGCAATGACCGTGGATGTGAAGGGCGGTCGTCCGCCACTGGCCAAAGCGCTGGCGGGGGTGGCCGCGTCGTTGGCGCTATTGTGCGTTGCCAGCCTGCTGATCGGCGCGGGGGAGGTCGGTATCACCCGGAGCCTGTGGGCGCTGTTTGGCGCTGCGGATGACGAAGCGCGCTTCGTGCTCTTCGAGTTGCGCCTGCCCCGCACGCTGCTGGGTGTGCTGGTCGGCGTCGCGCTGGGGGCCGCTGGTGTGGTGCTGCAGTCGGCGACCCGCAATCCGCTGGCCGAGCCCGGTCTGCTGGGCGTGAGTGCCGGGGCGTCCTTCGCGGTGGTGGTGGCGATCAGTCTGGGCGCCAGTGCGGCCACCCTGAATCTCGGCGTGGCCATCGCGGGCGCCATGGCGGGTTGCCTGCTGGTATTGCTGGTCACCCAGGTGCGTGGTGTCGGTGACGATCCGGTGCGCCTGGTGCTGGCCGGTGCAGCCTTCTCGGGCATTCTCACCGCCATCAGCACCTTGATTCTGCTGCACGACCAGCGCAGCGCCGACGAGATTCGTTTCTGGATCATCGGTGCCCTGGCCGGTCGCCCTCAGGATGTATTGACCTGGAGTACGCCTGGCCTGGTGCTGGGCTTGCTGCTGCTCGTGCCGTTGATCCGCCCGCTGGCTGCCCTGGCCCTTGGCGAGAAGATGGCCACCGGTCTCGGCCACCATCCTGGCCTGACCCGGCTTGGCGCCTTGCTGGGCGTGGCCGTGCTGGTCGGTACCGCCACGGCGGCGGCCGGCCCGATGGCCTTCGTTGGCCTGGTCGTGCCGTTCGTGGCGCGTCGCCTGCTGGGGCCGGACATTCGCCGCACCATCGGTGCGTCGCTGTTGCTCGGGCCGATCATCGTGTTGTTCGCCGATATCCTGTCGCGCCTGCTGGTCAGCCCCTACGAGCTGCCGATTGGCGTGGTGACCGCCCTGATCGGCGCGCCGGTGCTGATCGCCGTGGTACGTAGCCACAGGTTGCCGACCTTATGAGTGGCCCTCTGTCGTCCATGCCCAAGGCACCGAGCGGATACTGGTTGCTGGCGTTTGGCTCGCTGCGCGTGCTGTTGAACAGGCGTGGCGTGTTCGCCGCACTGGGGCTCTCGGCGGCAATCGTGCTCATCACCGGCATCAGTCTGGCCTCCGGCGCCGCTGGCCTGTCCCCATGGACGGCCCTGGCGGCTGCGTTTGGTCAGGGTGAGCCCATGCACGTGTTTCTGGTTCAGGAGCTGCGCTTGCAACGCCTGGTCGCCGGTCTGCTCACCGGCGCGGCGTTCGGGATTGGTGGCTGCTTGCTGCAGACCCTGGCGCGCAACCGCCTGGCTACCCCGGGAGTGATCGGCATCGACGACGGCGCCACGGCCTTCGCCGTGGCGTCCATCGTTGCCGTACCCACCACCCTGGCACCTTCCGCGCTGGCGCTTACCGGCGCTACCACTGCGGCGGTGCTGGCTTTCGGTCTGAGTGCCGGTGCGGGTGCCCGGGGCTATCGCTTCATCGTGGTCGGCATCGCCGTGGGTGCCGTGTTCGGCGCGCTGACCAATTTGATGCTGGCACGCGCCGATATCGATGCCGCCAACGTGGCCTACCCCTGGACGGTCGGCAGCCTCAACGCGCGCCCCGCGCTGGCCATCTGGCTACTGGGTATCGGCCTGACCCTGTGCCTGCCACTGGTCAAGTACCTGGCTCAGCGCCTGGAACTGATGCGTTTTTCCGACAGCGTGGCGGTGGGGCTTGGCGTGCGTCTCAGGGCCATGCGCCTGCTGACCCTGATCACTACGGTACTGCTCACCGCGCTGGCCGTTGCGGTGGCCGGGCCGGTGGGGCTGGTGGCCCTCGCCGCGCCGGAGATGGCCCTCTACCTGAGTGGCCATCGCGGCGTGCCTGTGCTGTGTTCGGCATTGGCGGGTGCGCTGTTGATGACCTGTGGGGACTGGGTCGGGCGTACCTGGCTGGCACCCATCGAAATTCCCGTCGGGGTGATCACCGCCGTGGTTGGCGGGCCCTATTTGCTGTGGATCCTGTTGCGCCAGCCGTCGCGCAGACTGACATGAAAGGCCGCCTCCATCGGCGGCCGCTGCGGAGTTGAGCCGATGACTACGTCCAAGCTGTTCGCCACTCGGCCCGAGGCCGAGGTTACCCTGCAGGCCGAGGGCCTGAGCCTGGGTTACCCCCATGCAGCGATCATCGAGCGCTTGTCCCTGCGCATTCCGTCAGGACAGGTGACCGCCATCGTCGGCCCCAATGGTTGTGGCAAATCGACCTTGCTGGCCGGCCTGTCGCGTTTGCACAAACCCAGTGCCGGCGCGGTGCTGCTCAACGGCCGGGCCATCGGCAGCCTGCCGTCCAAACAGGTGGCGAGGCAACTGGCACTGCTGCCCCAGGACGCCACGGCACCCGACGGCCTGACCGTCTCCGAGCTGATCCGCTTCGGTCGCCAGCCGCACCAGAGCCTGCTGCGTCAGTGGTCGGCGGACGACCAGGCCATCGTCGAAGAGGCGCTGCGCGTGGCCGACCTGCAAGCACTGGCCGAGCGTCCGCTGGAGTCGATGTCCGGTGGCCAGCGCCAGCGCGCCTGGATCGCCATGGCGGTAGCGCAGCAGACGCCGTTGCTGTTGCTCGACGAACCCACCTCGGCGCTTGATTTAGGCCACCAGATCGAAGTGTTCGAGCTGATCCGCAGCCTGGCGTCGGTGGGCAAGACCGTGGTGATGGTGGTACACGACCTGTCCAGCGCCTGCCGCTATGCCGATCATCTGGTGGCGATGAAGGCGGGGCGTATCGTCGCCGAGGGTTCGCCGGTCGACATCGTCACACCGGCACTGGTCGAGGAGCTCTACGACGTACGCTGCACGCTGATGCGCGATCCGCTCAGTGGCACCCCGGTGATCGCGGGTGTCACGAGGGGCGCCCGCACGGCCGAGGGTTGAACCTCCGTGAATCCTAGACCGATCCGTTATTAGCTTAGATCGTCTTGTTTGATGGTCTTGATCCGTTGGCCTGCGACGCAGAGGGCTGGGGCTCCAGCGCTACCCGACAGCCGTCGCCAGCCAGTCGACGGCGATGCAGGTGATAGTAGGGCTCGGACCTTTTTGCCGGTATCATTACCGCCCCCTGCAGCCGTCTGGACTCGATCGACGCTATGACCCCGCAATACCCCACGATCGCCGAATGCGTCGGCAATACGCCTCTGGTTCGCCTGCAACGACTGGCCGGCGATACCAGCAACACCCTGCTGGTGAAGCTCGAAGGCAATAACCCGGCCGGCTCGGTGAAAGATCGCCCGGCATTGTCGATGATCACCCGTGCCGAACTGCGCGGTGACATCGAACCCGGCGACACGCTGATCGAGGCGACTTCGGGTAACACCGGCATCGCACTGGCCATGGCCGCAGCGATCAAGGGCTACAAGATGATCCTCATCATGCCGGACAACTCCAGTGCCGAGCGCAAGGCGGCGATGACCGCCTACGGCGCCGAGCTGATCCTGGTGAGCAAGGAGCAGGGTATGGAGGGTGCCCGCGATCTGGCCCTCTCCATGCAGGCCGACGGCCGCGGCAAGGTGCTCGATCAGTTCGCCAACGGCGACAATCCGGTTGCCCATTACACCGGTACCGGCCCGGAAATCTGGCGCCAGACGGGCGGGCAGATCACCCACTTCATCAGCTCCATGGGAACCACCGGCACCATCATGGGCGTGTCGCGTTACCTCAAGGAGCAAAATCCGCACGTGCAGATCGTCGGTCTGCAGCCTATGGAGGGCTCGGCGATTCCGGGCATCCGTCGCTGGCCGGAAGAGTACCTGCCGAAAATCTTCGAATCCGAGCGTGTCGACCAGATCGTCGACATGGCGCAGGCCGAGGCCGAAGACGTGATGCGTCGCATGGCACGCGAGGAAGGTATCTTCTGCGGCGTGTCCTCCGGCGGTGCGGTCGCGGCCATGCTGCGCCTGTCCAGGCAACTGGAGAATGCGGTGCTGGTCGCCATCATCTGTGATCGCGGTGACCGCTATCTGTCCACTGGCGTGTACGACGCCACGGAGAACTGATGGCCGGCAAGAATGGCGGTCTGCGCTTTCAGCCAAGCGGCGGCACGCGAACGGCTCAGGTGCCCGTCGGCAAGAAACAGCGTATGAAGATCGAGCGGCTGGCCAATGACGGCCGCGGTATCGCGTTCATCGAAGGTCGAACCTGGTTCGTCAGCGGCGCGTTGCCCGGTGAAGAGGTCGAGGCGCGGGTGCTCGGTGCCCGCAGCAAGGTCGTGGACGCGCGCACCGAACGGGTCTTCCAGGCCAGCTCCGAGCGCCGCGACGAGCCGTGCGTACACGCCCGCGTGTGTGGCGGCTGCAGCGTGCAGCACATTGCCCATGGCGAACAGCTTGCCCTGAAGCAGCGCATGCTCGCCGAGCAGCTCGAACGTCTTGGCGGCTTGCGACCCGATATCTGGGCAGAGCCGCTGAGCAGCCCCGAATTCGCCTACCGCCGCCGTGCACGTATCGCCGTCCGTTGGGACATGCGTGGCAAGCGCCTGGAAGTTGGCTTCCGCGCGGCGGCCAGCCAGGACATCGTCGCCATTGGCGAATGCCCGGTACTGGTCGAACCGCTGCAGCCGATCCTGCGTGCATTGCCCGCGTTGCTCGGCGGATTGCAGGCACCTCGCGCCATCGGTCATGTCGAGCTGTTCCAGGGCACCGCCAGCGCCGTTCTGGTGCGCCACACCGACGCCTTGAGCGAGGTGGACCAGGCTCGACTGCAAGCCTTCTGCACGGTGCATCGCGCGCAGCTGTGGCTGCAGGGCGAGGGTGAGCCTCAGCCGGTGGATGCCGCGCAGCAACTGGGCTATCGGCTGGACACCTGGAACCTGCAGTTGGCTTACCGGCCGGGTGACTTCGTGCAGGTGAATGCCGCCGTCAACGAGGCGATGGTGGCCCAGGCCTTGCACTGGTTGGCGCCGCGTGGCGATGAACGGGTGCTGGATCTGTTCTGCGGGCTCGGCAACTTCGCCTTGCCGCTGGCCCGGCAAGCGCGCGAAGTGATCGCCGTGGAGGGCGTGCAGGCCATGGTCGAGCGTGCGGCAGACAATGCCCGCGCCAACGGCCTGGGCAATGCGCACTTTTATCAGGCCGACCTGTCCAAACCGCTGACCGATGCTGACTGGGCTGCGGGCGGTTTCGACGCTATTTTGCTCGACCCGCCACGTGATGGTGCGCTGCAGGTGGTTCAGCAGATCGCGGGCCTCGGCGCCGAGCGGCTGGTTTACGTATCCTGCAACCCGACGACCCTGGCGCGGGACAGTGGCGAATTGTTGCAACAGGGTTATCGACTGAAAAAAGCCGGTATTCTGGACATGTTTCCGCAAACGGCACATGTTGAGGCGATGGCGCTGTTCGAGCGCTCATGACATGCCTGGGGGCGCGCTGGGCAACTGTCCATCGGATGCCTCTCCAGGCCTCGGGCAGGTTCCGAGATGTAGGTAGATAATAAGTGCAATGGCGCACAGGGATTGCGCCGATGTGGTCAAACCGACCGGCTCGCAGAAGCCAGGCGACATTTAGTGGGGCACGCCCCGCTGTAGGGAAGGTAAAGATGGTTCAGGTTAGAGTGCACCAGCCCATCAACGATGATGGCAGTATCAATCTCGAGGCCTGGTTGGAGCACGTTACGAGTGTCGACCCCGCACTCGACCGTGATGCTCTGCGTGACGCTTGTGAGTTTGCCCGAGCGGCCGAGCAGCAGGCCAACGCGGCACAGAATCTGTGGACCGAGGGCTCGTCCAGCTACAGTGCCGGGCTGGAAATCGCCGAGATCCTCGCCGACCTCAAGCTCGATCAGGATTCCCTGGTCGCTGCGGTGATTTATCGCGGCGTGCGCGAAGGCAAGATTCCCCTGGCTGACGTCCGTCAGCGCTTCGGCCCGGTAGTGGGCAAGCTGATCGAGGGGGTGCTGCGCATGGCCGCCATCAGCGCCAGCCTCAATCCGCGTGGCGAGTCCCTGGTGCTCGGTTCCCAGGCCCAGGTCGACAACCTGCGCAAGATGCTGGTGGCGATGGTCGATGACGTACGCGTCGCCTTGATCAAGCTGGCCGAGCGAACCTGTGCGATCCGCGCGGTGAAGGACACCGACGAGGAGCGTCGTCAGCGTGTCGCCCGTGAAGTCTTCGATATCTATGCGCCGCTTGCCCACCGTCTGGGCATTGGTCATATCAAGTGGGAGCTGGAGGACCTGTCCTTCCGCTACCTCGAGCCCGAGCAATACAAGCAGATCGCCAACCTGCTGCACGAGCGCCGGCTCGATCGCGAGCACTACATCAACGAAGTGATGGAACAACTGCGCGACGAACTGGAAGCCACCGGCATCAAGGCGGACATCAGCGGCCGGGCGAAACATATCTACTCGATCTGGCGCAAGATGCAGCGCAAAGGCCTGCAGTTCAGCCAGATCTATGATGTGCGTGCGGTACGCGTACTGGTGCCCGCGGTGCGCGATTGCTACACCGCGCTGGGTATCGTGCACACCCTGTGGCGGCATATTCCCAAGGAGTTCGACGACTACATCGCCAACCCCAAGGAGAACGGCTACCGCTCGCTGCACACCGCCGTGCTGGGGCCCGAGGGCAAGGTGCTGGAGGTGCAGATTCGCACCTCCAACATGCACGAAGAGGCCGAACTCGGCGTCTGCGCCCACTGGCGCTACAAGGGCACCGACGTCAAATCCGGTTCCAGCCATTACGAAGAGAAGATTTCCTGGCTGCGCCAGGTGCTGGAGTGGCACGAGGAACTGGGCGACATCGGCGGTCTGGCCGAGCAGTTGCGTGTCGATATCGAGCCCGACCGAGTCTACGTATTCACCCCTGACGGCCATGCCATCGACCTGCCCAAAGGCGCCACGCCGCTGGACTTCGCCTACCGGGTGCATACCGAGATCGGTCACAACTGCCGTGGCGCCAAGATCAACGGTCGCATCGTGCCGCTGACCTACAGCCTGCAGACCGGCGAACAGGTCGAGATCATCACCAGCAAGCAGGGCACGCCGAGCCGTGACTGGTTGAACTCGAACCTCGGTTACATCACCACCTCGCGGGCGCGGGCGAAGATCGTCCACTGGTTCAAGTTGCAGGACCGCGACCAGAACGTCGCTGCCGGCAGAACCATGCTCGAGCGCGAGCTGGCGCGGGTAGCGCTGCCACCGGTGGACTTCGAGAAGCTCGCCGAGAAAGCCAATCTGCGTACCGCCGAGGATATGTTCGCGTCCCTGGGGGCTGGCGACTTGCGTCTGGCGCAACTGGTCAATCTCGCTCAGCAACTGGTGGAGCCGGAGCGTGGGCACGAGCAGCTCGAGCTGATTCCACGCAAGGCGCAGGGCTTCAAGCCTGGCAAGCGTGGCGACATCCAGATCCAGGGCGTCGGCAACCTTATGACGCAGATGGCCGGCTGTTGCCAGCCGCTGCCGGGGGACCCCATCGTCGGCTACATCACCCTGGGGCGCGGTGTCAGCATCCATCGTCAGGATTGCGCGGCTGTCCTGCAACTCGGTGGGCGCGAGCCGGAGCGGATCATTCAGGTCAGCTGGGGCCCGGTGCCGGTGCAGACCTACCCGGTGGACATCATCATTCGTGCCTACGACCGCTCCGGTCTGCTGCGTGACGTGACCCAGATGCTGCTCAACGAGAAACTCAACGTACTGGCGGTCAACACCCGCTCCAACAAGGAAGACAATACGGCGTCGATGTCGCTGACCGTTGAGATTCCGGGGCTGGATGCGCTGGGGCGTCTGCTCGGCCGCCTGTCGCAGTTGCCCAACATCATCGAAGCGCGGCGCCATCGGGCACCTTGAGCCGCTAGACAGGGGCAAGGCGTACCTGCGCCTTGTGCCCTGTATCGACTGGAAGACTTCATGTACCAACTTACCGACCTGCTCAACCTCATGGCCCGCCTGCGTGACCCGCAGCATGGTTGCCCCTGGGATCTGCGTCAGTCCTACGCCAGCATCGTGCCGCACACCCTCGAAGAAGCCTACGAAGTAGCGGATGCCATCGAGCGCGAGGCCTTTGCCGAACTGCCCGGCGAGCTCGGCGACCTGCTGTTTCAGGTGGTTTACTACAGCCAACTGGCCAGGGAAGAGGGGCGTTTCGAGTTCGCCGACGTGGTCGATGGCATCACCCGCAAGCTGGTTCGTCGCCATCCCCATGTATTTCCCGATGGCGACCTGTACGGCCCCGTGGATCAGCCGCGGCTGAGCGAGGCCGAGGTCAAGCAGCGTTGGGAGACCATCAAGGCCGAAGAGCGTGCCGAGCGCTCAGCGGCACCTCAGCAACTGTCATTGCTCGATGACGTGCCCAATGTGTTGCCAGCCCTGAGCCGCGCCAAGAAGCTGCAAGGCCGGGCCGCTCGGGTCGGTTTCGACTGGCCTGATGCACTGCCGGTGCTCGACAAGGTGCGCGAAGAGCTGGACGAGGTGCTCGAGGCGATCAGCGAAAACGATCCGCAAGCCATTGCCGAGGAAATCGGTGACCTGCTGTTCAGCGCCACCAATCTGGCGCGGCATCTCAAGGTCGATCCGGAAGCGGCGCTGCGGGCAGCCAATGAAAAATTCGAGCGGCGCTTCCGTTTTATCGAGCAGGCATTGCGCGAAGCAGGGCGCCCCATCGAGAATTGCACACTGGATGAGCTCGATGCCCTGTGGGGTGAGGCCAAGAAGAACGAGAAGCAGCGAGGCTGCTGAAGCGGGGCGGCACTGTCGCCTCGATGGAAATCCGATGGGCGTGCCCATCTCATTAAATTGTCTGCGGATAGGTAGGTTATGGCGATTTCATTACGTGACCAGTTGCTCAAGGCCGGGTTGGTCAACGAGAAGCAGGTCAAGCAAGCCAGCAAACAACAGCACAAGCAGCAGCGAATGGTGAAGAAGGGGCAGGCCGAGGAGGACAAGTCCGGTCAACTGGCCGCCCAGCAGGCCAAGGCCGAGAAAGCCGCCCGTGACCAGGAACTCAACCGCCAGCAACAGGAAAAGGCCGAGCAGAAAGCCCGTGCTGCGCAGATCAAGCAACTGATCGAAATTTCCCGGTTGCCCAAGCTGACCACCGAGGATTATTACAACTTCGTCGACGACAAGAAGGTCAAGCGCCTTTCGGTCAATACGCTGATGCGCGACAAGCTGAGCCGAGGCTCCCTGGCCATCGTCCGTCATGGCGGCGGCTACGAGGTGATTCCCCGTGAAGCGGCGCTGAAGATCCAGGAGCGCGACCCGCAGCGTATCCTGTTGCTCAACACGCCAACCGAGGCGCCGGACGAGGATGATCCGTACGCTGCGTATCAGGTGCCCGACGACCTGATGTGGTGAGTGCCTGACAGTGAAAATTGAAAAGCCCGCGATCCGCGGGCTTTTTGTTGCGATTCCGATCAGTGCGAGTGGGCGACTTCGGAGGACTCCAGTTCCGCCTGGTAGGCGACTGCCTCTTCTTCAGAGGGGAATATGCCGACCAACTGGTCGTTCTGGTGGACGTCCCAGATGCGTTTGCCTTCGGCCTGGGCTTCATGAGACATGTGGTGTTCGTCACGCTCGGTCACTACTACTACGCTCATTGTTCTTTCTCCAGTTTTGCCGGATAGATGCGGCGCAAAGCCTTCACGGTCGCGCTTAGCCTGCTAAGCAACGACACGATTAGGACTGTAGTAATTAGTTACAAGTTCCGCAAGCGCTTCGCTTGGCGATTGGCGATGGCTCTAGAATGGGCCGCCTGGCCTGGCGGTATTCTGCAGGCATGAAAAAGCCGGGACATGCCCGGCTTCTCGTTTCCTGCTGCTCGACGTCAGTCGCGGCGGCCTTCGACGGGTTTGCCGTCGACCGTGCCCGACTTGAGCATGATCTGGTATTCCTTGCCGTCCTTCTCCACTTGGTGCAGGCGCACCAGCAGGTAGTCCCAGTCCTTGGCGAACCAGAGGATGGTCTTGCGGCTGCTCTGCGTGGGGTCACGCACGCGTTCGACCTTGATCGCATCGATCAGTCCGGCGCTGGTGCGCACCACTTCTTCGCCAAGCACACGGAAGTCGTAGGTTTCGATTTCGTCACCGTCGACCACCTGATAGCTCATGCTCTTCTCGCCAGCGGCAACGTCATGCTGCAGGACGAGCTGGTAGGTGGACTTGTCCTGCATGCCGCGGTTGAGCGGAAAGCGCACGGGGTCGCCACGGTCGCTGCCGATCACCTGTTTCTGCGACCAGTCGAAATCGAATTCGACATCCTTGCTCTTGCCCAGGCCGCTGCGTTCGAACTTGTAGCTCTGCGGCAGGAAGGCATCGTCCTCGACCGTGAAGGTGCTCTGCTCGGTCAGGCCGGCGACCAACATCGAGGCCTTGAAGACCAGCTGCCAGCGTCCATCGTCTAGTTTCTGCAGGCTGCGTTCGGCCGAACCGCTGACCGGTACCTGTTTCCAGTCGGCGGTATAGCTGGCGGAGAAGGGCTTGGGCTCTTCGGCGAGGGCAGGCAGGCTGAACAACGCCAGGGCTAACATTAGGGCGCGGCGCATGGAGTCTCCTTGCTGTTGATGAGGTAGCCGGTAGCCGGCAATGCATTGCCGTCGAGCAGCGGGCCCGACTCGCCGAGGCGCAAACGGCCTTCGGCGAACCAGCGTACGGCGAGCGGGTAGATCTGGTGCTCCTGCACGTGAACCCGCTGCGCCAGGCTGGCGGCAGTGTCTTGCGACTGTACCGGGATTACTGCCTGTACGACCAGAGGGCCACCATCGAGTTCCTCTGTCACGAAGTGCACGCTACAGCCATGCTCGGCGTCTCCGGCTTGCAGAGCGCGCTGATGGGTGTGCAGGCCTTTGTGGCGAGGCAGCAGCGATGGGTGAATGTTCAGCAGGCGCCCATGGTAGTGGCGCACGAACCCGGGGGTGAGGATGCGCATGAAGCCTGCCAGCACCACCAGTTGTGGCGCGAAGTCATCGATGGCCTGCATCAGCGCCTGGTCGAAGGCATCGCGCCCGTCGTATTCGCCATGCTCGAGAACGCGGGTCGCGATACCCGCGTCCCGCGCCCGCTGCAGGCCGAAGGCATCGCTGCGATTGGCGATCACCGCGGCGACTCGCGCCGGGTTTTCGCCCTGGTCGATGCTGTCGATCAGCGCCTGAAGATTGCTACCGGTGCCGGACAACAGCACCACCACGTTGCAGGGTCGCGGCATCAGTGGCTTTTCAGGTTGTTCAGCACGACGCGCTCGGCACCTTCGGCGGCCGCGGCGATCTGACCGATGACCCAGGGCTGCTCACCAGCGGCGCGCAGGGTCTGCAGGGCGACTTCGACATGCTCCTGGGCTACGCAGATGACCATGCCCACGCCGCAGTTCAGCACGCGGTGCATTTCGTGCTCGTCGACGTTGCCTTTTTCCTGCAGGAAGTCGAATACCACCGGACGCTGCCAGCTGGCCACGTCGATCACTGCCTGGGCGTTGTCCGGCAGCACGCGCGGGATGTTGTCGAGCAGGCCGCCGCCGGTGATGTGGGCCATGGCCTTGACCGCGCCAGTGTCCTTGATCAGCTTGAGCAGGGGTTTGACGTAGATGCGCGTCGGTGCCATCAGCAGGTCGGCCAGCGGTTTGCCATCGAGTTCGGTCTTCTCGATGTCGGTAGCGGACACTTCGAGGATCTTGCGGATCAGCGAGTAGCCATTGGAGTGCGGGCCGGAGGAGGGCAGTGCGATCAGTGCGTCGCCGGTAGCGACCTTGGAGCCGTCGATGATCTCGGCTTTTTCCACGACGCCGACACAGAAACCGGCCAGGTCGTAGTCTTCACCTTCGTACATGCCAGGCATTTCTGCGGTTTCGCCGCCGACCAGCGAGCAGCCGGCCAGTTCGCAGCCGGCGCCGATACCGGTGACCACCGTGGCCGCCACGTCGACGTTGAGCTTGCCGGTGGCGTAATAATCGAGGAAGAACAGCGGCTCGGCGCCGCAGACCACCAGGTCGTTCACGCACATGGCGACCAGATCCTGGCCGATGCTGTCGTGCTTGTTCAGGTTCAGGGCCAGGCGCAGCTTGGTGCCCACGCCGTCTGTGCCGGAGACCAGTACGGGTTGCTTGTAGCCGGCCGGGATCTCGCACAGGGCGCCGAAGCCACCCAGGCCACCCATGACTTCAGGACGGGCGGTGCGCTTGGCTACGCCCTTGATGCGCTCGACCAGGGCTTCACCCGCGTCGATATCTACACCTGCGTCCTTGTAGCTGATGGAGGGTTGCTTGCTCATAGATCCAGGCCTTTGGAAGGGGAAAAGTCGGAATAGCACCGGCCCCTCGGGGCCGTTCTGCGAAGGCGCGCGATTTTATCAGGCTTGCCCGGCAGCGGCCAGCCACAGCGCCGGGCGGAGGCTGATCGATATGTCCTGCGAGGTTCGAAAATGAAACCCACGCTCTGGGCGCAGGTCACAAACGGACACGGCACCAGCGTCTGACGTGGCAACGCGGCTTGCGATGCGAGGGCAACAGCCCCTAAGGTATAACGCCTCGGCTTCTGCCGTGCGCCGTCTTCTTTCCGTCGAGAGTCCCAATTCATGCGCCCGACCTTCCGCCCGCTGCTTCTTTGCCTGTCGCTCCTCAGTCTGCCGACCCTGGCGGCTACGGTCAGTGACCTCTATCAGGTGAAGGAGCCGGTCGCCAGCCAGCAGCCCGAGGAACGTGATGCCGCCCTGCAACGTGCCGTAGAGACACTGGTGCTGCGCCTGACCGGCAAACCTGAGGCGGCCAAGGGCAGTGCGCTGGCGGAGCTGCGCAAGGACCCTCAACAGATCGTCAGTCAGTACGGCTACGAGGGTGATCACCTGGTGGTCGATTTCGATGCCGTGTCCACGGATCGCTCGCTGCGCCAGGCCGGGCTGCCGCTGTGGGGTGTCAATCGCCCGGCCATTCTGGCCTGGTGGCTGAACGATACGGCCAACGGCTCGAACATGGTCGGCGATGGTCAGGCCAGCGCCGAACCCCTGCGGCTGGCTGCGCAACACCGCGGTCTGCCGTTGCGCCTGCCGCTGGCGGATCTTAGTGAGCAGTTGCTGGCGACCAGCGAAAATCTCGCTGCGAAGGATCCGGATTCCCTGCGCTCGGCCTCCGAGCGCTACGGCGCCGACGCGTTGCTGGCCGTTCGTGCCAGCGAGGCCGATGGCAAGTGGCAGGCCAGTTGGCAGCTGTGGCTGGGCGAAGAGCGCGAGCAGGGCAAGGCCGAAGGTGCCGATCAGGCTGCTCTGGCCGATGCCGTGCTGCTGGCGGTGAGCGAGCGCCTGGCACCACGTTTCGTGGTTGCGCCGGGCGCGAGCACGACCCAAACCGTGGAAATCATCGGTGCCGATCTGTCGCGCTACGCCGAGCTGCAGCGCGTGCTCGAACCCTTTGGTGCGCAGCTGCAGTCGGTGCAGGCCGATCGCCTGACCTACAGGGTCAGCGCCAGCGTCGAACAGTTGCGTACCCAGCTGGGCTTATTGCAGTTGCGTGAGGTCTCCGCCGCCGAGCTGGCTGCCGAGGCACCCGCTGAAGCCGAGGCGCCGGAGCCCGTGGATGCGGGCCAGGTGCCTGTCGAACCTCAGGCAACACCTCCCGCGCCCGCCATCGTGCCACGTGACGATGTCCTGCGCTTTCGCTGGTAGACTGCCCGCAATCTGAACCGAACCGTTTCGCTGTCGACTGCTCCGGGCTCCCGCCGCTTGCCCGCGGCAGTCGAGCGCGCCGTGATCCGTCACTTCCCCCCTGAGGATTGAGCATGCCCCTTTCGTCTCGCTGGCTATGGATAGCTGCATTGCTGGTGCTGGGTGGCTTTCTGTACGTGTTGCATCCCATCCTTTCGCCTTTTCTGATCGGCATCCTGATCGCCTACCTCGGTGATCCGCTGGTGGATCGTCTCGAGCGTCTGAAACTGTCGCGCACCTGGGGCGTGATCGTGGTGTTCACGCTGTTCACGTTGCTGATAGCGCTGGCGATGCTGGTGCTCATCCCGATGCTCGGCAAGCAGCTGGCGCGCCTCTACGAACTGCTCCCGCAGATGCTCGACTGGGCGCAGAACCAAGCGTTGCCGTGGATTCAGGTCAAGCTGGGGCTCAACGAGGGCTTCTGGCGCTTCGATCAGCTCAAGGCGGCGATCTCCGGCCATCTGGGGCAGACCACCGATATCGCCGGGCTGATTCTTTCCCAGGTGACGGCGTCGAGCCTGGCGCTGATGGCCTGGGTCGCCAACCTGCTGTTGATTCCGGTGGTCAGCTTCTACCTGATGCGTGACTGGGATCTGCTGGTCGCCAAACTGCGCAGCCTGGTGCCGCGCGACAACGAAGGCGTCGTGGTGAAGCTGTTCGCCGAGTGCCACGAGGTGCTGGGTGCCTTCCTGCGTGGGCAGTTGTTGGTGATGCTCGCACTGGGTGTGATGTATTCGGTCGGCCTGATGGCCATCGGCCTGGAACTGGGCTTGCTGATCGGCCTGCTGGCCGGCCTGGCCAGCATCGTGCCTTACCTCGGTGTGGTGGTCGGGATCGGTTCGGCGCTGATTGCCGGACTGTTCCAGTTCGGCGGCGATCCCTATCCGCTGCTGGCCATCGCCGGGGTATTCGTGGTTGGGCAGATGCTCGAGGGCATGCTGCTGACTCCGCTGCTGGTCGGTGATCGCATCGGCCTACATCCCGTGGCGGTGATTTTCGCCATCATGGCGGGCGGCCAGTTGTTCGGCTTCACCGGCATTCTGCTGGCTTTGCCGGTGGCGGCGGTGATCATGGTGCTGCTGCGCCATGTGCACGATCTGTACAAGCAATCCGAGGCTTACAGCGGAGAGAAGCCCGGCGCCTGAAATCCCTGGCATGGCCGCTGCCAGGTACCGGCGTCTCGCTGGAAACCTGGCGCGGTACCGCTCTGGTTGCCTAAACCCTTGTATTGCCTTGGAAAGTACGTCAATGACAGGGCGCCTCCAAGGGTATAGACTTTGCCACCTTTATCCAGAGCCTCGATCTGGCTCCGACGAGCCTTCCCCCCAGCATGAAACCGATTCAGTTGCCCTTGGGTGTGCGTCTGCGTGACGACGCCACCTTCGCCAATTACTACCCGGGCGCCAATGCCGCAGCCCTGGGGTATGTCGAGCGCCTGTGCGAAGCGGATGCTGGCTGGACGGAGAGCCTGATTTACCTGTGGGGCGGTGAGGGTGTCGGTCGCAGCCATCTGTTGCAGGCCGCCTGCCTGCGTTTCGAGCAGCTTGGTGAGCGTGCCGTTTACCTGCCGCTGGCCGAGGTGGTGCAGTACGGCCCGGAGATTCTCGACAATCTCGAGCAGTTCGAGCTGGTTTGCCTGGACGACCTCGAAGCAGCCTCCGGTCAGCGCATCTGGGAAGAAGCGCTGTTCCATCTGTTCAACCGCCTGCGCGACAGCGGCCGCCGCTTGCTGCTGGCAGCGAACGCTTCGCCTCGTGAGTTGCCGATCAAGCTCCCCGACCTGAAATCACGCCTGACCCTGGCACTGGTATTCCAGCTGCAGTCGCTGTCCGATGAAGACAAGCTGCGCGCGCTGCAATTGCGCGCCTCGCGGCGCGGGCTGCATATGAGCGACGACGTGGGGCGCTTCATCCTCACCCGTGGCGAGCGCAGCATGAGTGCCTTGTTCGAACTGCTCGAACGCCTCGATCAGGCCTCATTACAGGCCCAACGCAAGCTCACCATTCCCTTCCTGAAAGAAACCCTGGGCTGGTAGTCGGCGTCGGGGCTCTGGCCCGTTTGCCGAACCATGCGACTGCAGGCATCCAGCCGAATCCGCGGCAGGCTGACTATTCGCCGGCAAGCCGGCTCCTACAGGGCTGCATCGATACCAGTCACGTAGGAGCCCGCTTGCGGGCGATGCGATTGCAGGTATCCAGCCGAATCCGTGGCGTGCTGAGCAATCG
>NZ_JBQWIF010000029.1:0-73095 GCF_052958135.1 Pseudomonas sp. SZ40
TGGGCGCGCGCGAGGCGCGCGAATCGCGGGCATGGCCCGCTCCCACGGTGGAGCGCACGGTGTCAGCTCACCGCTTCGTGACCGCGATGGATCGTTCCCACGCTCCTGCGTGGGAACGCCTCTGAGGACGCTCCGCGTCCAGTACCTCGTGTGACCACGCAGGCACGTGGGAACTATCGACAACGGACGGCGACCTGCTTATTTGGGCGCGCGCGAGGCGCGCGAATCGCGGGCATGGCCCGCTCCCACGGTGGAGCGCACGGTGTCAGCTCACCGCTTCTTGAGCGCGATGGTGTATGAAAAGAGCGTCAGCTACGCGTCTCGATCCACCCTGCATCTGTGTGGGAGCGCGCCATGCGCGCGAATCGCGGGCATGGCCCGCTCCCACGGTGTGTCGCACGATGTCAGCTCACCGCTTCGTGACCGCGATGGTGAATGAAAAGAGCGTCAGCTACGCGTCCCGATCCGCCCTACATCTGTGTGGGAGCGCGCCATGCGCGCGAATCGCGGGCGCGGCCCGCCGTCACGTTAAACCACCGCCTCAAGCGGCAGAATGAGTTTGGCGCTGAAACCACCGTCCGGATGGTTTTCCAGCTGCAGGCGACCGCCGTGGCGTTCTGCGGCGCGGCGGGCGATGGCCAGGCCGAGGCCGTGGCCGGCAGCGCTCTGGCCGGGGGCGCGGAAGAAGGGTTCGCCGAGTTGTGCCAGGTGCTGTTCGGGAACGCCTGGGCCGTGGTCGCGGACCTCCAGGTACACCTCATCGGTGCGGCGTACGAAATTCAACTCGATGGGCTGCCCCTCGGGGCTGAAGCGCAGGGCGTTGCGCAGCAGGTTGTCCAGCGCCCGCTCGAGCATGTCCGGCCAGCCCAGCAGGTGCATGCCCGGCTGCAGGCTGACGTCCAGTTGCTGTTCGGGATGGCTGAGTTTGACGTCTTCGCGCAGCTTGCCGGCCAGTTGTGCCAGGTCGATGCCCTGCGCCGAACCCGGTTCAGCGTCGAGGCGTGCCAGGGCGAGGATTTCGCTGATCAGGTCTTCCAGGCGATCGCATTCGCGAATCAGCCGTGGCCAGAGTTTTTCCCGCTCCGCAGGCTCTGCGCGTTCCGCCAGCGCCAGGGCGATGCGCAGGCGGGCGAGCGGCGAACGTAGCTCATGGGAGACGTCGCGCAACAGCTGACGCTGGCTGCCGATCAGGTCCTGCAGGCGCGCGCCCATGCGGTTGAAATCGTTGGCCAGCACACCCAGTTCATCACGGCGGCTGGCCAGGCGCGCCAGGCTGTTCTGCTGGTAAGCGGTCTGCCCGAGGTCGTGTACCGCGCCACGCAAACGATCCAGCGGGCGGGTGATGGACAGGGTCAGCAGTAGGCTGAACAGGGTCAGCACCACCAGTGCGATACCCAGCGCACTCAGCGGCCAGAGCAGGCTGCCACGGTGCCAGGCATCCAGCTCCGGGTGCGGGATGCGGTAGATGAACAGGTAGGTCTCACCGCTCGACGGGCTGGTGTAATCGGTGGTCAGGCGCCGCCAGGGCAAGCGCCGCTCGCCCTCGTTGCGCTCTTCGAAGGCCGCGGCGCGGGGCGGGAAGGTGCCGCGAACCACAGGCTGACCGGTTTCCGTCAGCACCTGGGTGTCGATGCGAAAACGCCGTTTGCGCTTTTCCAGCACGTCCTGCGCGGCGCGTGCGCCGTCCGTTTCATACGCCTGCACCCATTGTGCGGGCAGGTTTTCCAGGCCGGGGTGCTGGTTGAGAATCCAGGCGTCCTGATTCAGGGCGCGACCCAGCAGCATGGACAGGCCTGCCACCAGGGCAATCGCCAGCCAGAAGCTGCCGAGAATCCGCCAGAACAATGAACGCACGTGAACTCCTTCAGACGCAGAAGCCTGTGCCACTCGAGGTGGCACAGGCGAGTAGTGGGGCCGTCATCTGGTCTTCAGACGACGGGCTGTCACGATCAGCCAGCTTTCTTGTGTTCGGCTTTCCAGGCTTCGAAGGCTTCGCGATCGGCCTTGCGTTCTTTCATCTTGGCCGCCTGTTCGTCGAAGGTCTTCTGCTGTTCCGGGGTCAGCAGGGCGCGAATGGCGCTCTGCTGCTTGTCGCGGGAAGCCTTGCGCTCGGTTTCCAGCGCCTGCTTGTCGGCAGCCGGCAGCTTGTCCAGATAACGCTGGGTGAGTTCGCGATCGTTCTTTCTCTGTTCGCCCATCAGTTTGTGTACCTGGCGTTGCTGGTCCTTGCTCAGATCCAGCTCATGGAAGAACCGCGGGCCGTGATCAGCGCCTGGGCGATGGTCACCACCGGGGGCTGCCATTGCCAGGGTCGGCAGGGTCATGGCGAGGAGCAGGGCGGTCATGGTCTTGCGCATGGTGTATCTCCTTGTCTCGAAACCGGCCAGTTGCCGGATGTGCCCAGATTAGGGGTTTCAAGGTAAGGCGCGGTCAGCCAAGGTAAAGGCAGGGTAAAGAGACTGAGTGCTATGTAAGTTGCTCAGATCGCGTAGTAATAGCCGCGGCTGCGCAGGGCGATGATGCGCTGGCGACCATCCGGGTGCGGGCCAATTTTCTTGCGCAGGTTGCTGACGTGCATGTCCAGGCTACGGTCGTACAGGGTCAGCTTGCGGCCCAGGGCCAGTTGCGCGAGTACCTGCTTGTCCACCGGCTCGCCGGGTTGCTTGAGCAGTGCTTCGAGGACCCGGCTTTCGGACAGGGTTAGGACGATCTCCTGGCCATCTTCGCCAAGTGCGGCCACGCCGCGCGCCGGGCTGAAGCGCAGATCGCCCAGTTCCAGCTGGCTGGAGGTGGCGGGCGGCAGGCTGCGGCGCAGCACGGCGCGCAGGCGGGCGGTCAGTTCACGGGGGTCGCAGGGTTTGGCCAGGTAATCGTCGGCG
Organism: Pseudomonas sp. SZ40; assembly: GCF_052958135.1. NCBI lineage: Bacteria > Pseudomonadati > Pseudomonadota > Gammaproteobacteria > Pseudomonadales > Pseudomonadaceae > Pseudomonas > Pseudomonas sp. SZ40. The sequence continues at coordinate 2,880 of NZ_JBQWIF010000029.1, forward strand.
CCCAACTCCAGGCCGAGAATCCGATCCAGCGGCTCACCCCGGGCAGAGAGCATCAGCACGGGCAGTTCGGGGTGTTCGCTGCGTAGCTGCTTGAGCACCTCGAGGCCACTGCCGTCAGGCAGCATCACGTCCAGTACCACGGCGTCAGGGGCGCTTTGCGCGAGTGCCTGGCGGGCACTCTGGCCGTCGTGGCAGGCGGTGACCTGGAAGCCTTCCTGGGTCAGCCAACTGGCCAGCAGGTCACAGAGTTCGACGTCGTCGTCGATCAGCAGCAGATTGCTCATGGTAAGAGGCGACGATTCCTGATCAGGGCAGCACGTGTTTGAACGGCTTGACCACTATTTCCGCGTAAACGCCGGCCTCGCGGAAGGGATCGGCATTGGCCCAGGCTTTGGCGGCGTCCAGTGATTCGAATTCGGCAATGATCAGGCTGCCGCTGAAACCGGCCGGGCCTGGGTCGTTGCTGTCGATGGCCGGGTTGGGGCCGGCGATGATCAGGCGTCCTTCGGTTTTCAGTTTTTCCAGGCGTGCCAGGTGGGCAGGGCGTACGGAAAGACGACGCTCCAGGGAGTTTTCCACGTCGGTGGCGATGATGGCGTAGAGCATGTCGATCCTTGTGTTCGGAAACATCGGGTGGGAACGCTGTGCAGTGCCAGCAAGAATCTGCCAGCCGAGGCATAATAACAAACATGAATCGTCGGGAAAGCGCCCCTTATGCAGGTTGATCTTCACTGTCACAGCACCGCCTCGGACGGCGCGCTGCCGCCTGCCGAAGTGGTTGCCCGCGCCCATGGGCGTGGCGTTCAGATGCTGGCGCTGACCGATCACGACACCCTCGAAGGGCTCGATGAGGCCAGCGCGGCCGCCACGGCGCTGGGGATGCGGCTGGTCAATGGCATCGAGCTGTCCTGCACCTGGGGCGGGGCGACCATCCACGTGCTCGGCTATGCCTTCGACAGTGAAGCGCCGGCATTGCGCCAGGCGATCGCCGACCTGCACCAGGGCCGCTGGTTGCGTGCCGAGGAGATTTCCCGGCGCCTGGCGCTCAAGGGCATGGATGGTGCGCTGGAAGGCGCCCGGGCCATTCAGCAGGCACAGGGGGAGAGCGGCAACGCGCCGGCGCGACCGCATTTCGCCGAGTTTCTGGTGCGCGGCGGTTACGTCAAGGACCGCGCCGATGCATTCCGCAAGTGGCTGGGCTCCGGCAAGCTGGGCGACGTCAAGCAGCACTGGCCTACGTTAGATGAAACGCTCGATACCCTGCGCCAGTCCAACGCATGGATCAGCCTGGCTCATCCCTGGCAGTACGATTTCACCCGCAGCAAGCGGCGCAAGCTGGTGACGGCTTTTGCGGCGGCTGGTGGCCATGCGTTGGAGGTGGTCAACGGCATGCAGCCTGCGGAGCAGGTCGGAGGCCTGGCGATCCTGGCGCGCGAGTTCGGTCTGCTGGCCAGTGTCGGCAGCGATTTTCACGCGCCCGGTGACTGGTCGGAACTGGGACTGTACCGACCGTTGCCCGAAGATCTGTCACCCATCTGGACGCGGTTCGCCTGCGCCCCGTCTTCCGATGCCGTTTGAGAGCCCCTGACCATGAGCCAGTTTTTTCAGATACACCCGGAAAGTCCTCAGGCCCGCCTGATCAAGCAGGCGGTCGAAATCATCCGCAATGGCGGCGTGGTGGTCTATCCCACCGACTCGTCCTACGCGGTCGGTTGCGTGATGGGCGCCAAGAGTGCGCTGGAGCGCATTCGTCGCCTGCGTCAACTCGATGACAAACACAACTTCACCCTGGTGTGCCGTGACCTGTCGCAGCTCAGCACCTTCGCCAAGGTGGACACCGCCGCCTTTCGCCTGCTGAAGAACCACACACCCGGCCCCTACACCTTCATCCTCAACGCCACCCGGGAAGTGCCGCGCATGCTGCTGCACCCCAAGCGCCGTACCATCGGCCTGCGCGTGCCCAATCACCCGATCGCTTCGGCGCTGCTGGAGGAACTGGGCGAGACGATGATGAGTGTCAGCCTGATCCTGCCCGGCGAGGATCTGCCCATGAGCGATCCCTATGAAATGCGCCAGATACTCGAGCATCAGGTGGACCTGATCATCGACGGCGGTTTCGGTGGCCTGGAAGCCTCGACGGTAATCAGCCTGGTGGACGACGAGCCCGAGGTGATCCGCGTTGGCTGCGGCGATCCGTCACCCTTTGCCGAGCAGCGCTGAGCCGATGTCCGCCCCTGCCGAACAGCTCGACAGCCAGGCCGGTGCTCAACAGGAGTTGCCGTTCGCCCTGGTCTACGGGCAGGCGCTCACCGAGATGCCGGTGGATCTGTACATTCCGCCGGACGCTCTCGAGGTGTTTCTCGAGGCCTTCGAAGGCCCGCTGGACCTGCTGCTCTACCTGATTCGCAAGCAGAACATCGACGTGCTGGACATCCCCGTGGCGGAGATCACCCGCCAGTACATGGGCTATGTCGAGCTGATGCACAGCGTGCGCCTGGAGCTGGCCGCCGAGTACCTGGTGATGGCCGCCATGCTCGCCGAGATCAAATCGCGCATGCTTCTGCCACGCTCCTCCGAGGCGCAAGAGGAGGAGGACGATCCGCGTGCCGAACTGATTCGTCGTTTGCTGGAGTACGAACGCTTCAAGGCGGCGGCCGAAGGCATCGACACCTTGCCCAGGGTTGGCCGTGACCTGACCGTGCCGCGGGTCGAAGCCCCCGAAGCGCGAGCGCGCAAGTTGCTGCCCGAGGTCAGTCTGCAGGAACTGCTGGTGTCCATGGCCGAAGTGCTGCGCCGCGCCGATATGTTCGAGAGCCATCAGGTCAGCCGCGAGGCGCTCTCGACCCGTGAGCGCATGAGCGAAGTGCTGGAACGCCTCAAGGGCGGGGAGTTCGTGCCCTTCGTCGAGCTGTTCACGGCCGAGGAGGGGCGCCTCGGTGTGGTGGTGACCTTCATGGCGATTCTCGAACTGGTCAAGGAGTCGCTGGTCGAACTGGTGCAGAACGAGGCGTTCGCCGCCGTGCATGTACGTCTGCGCAATGAACAGAGCGTCGAGGAAATGGCGGACGAGCGCTGAGCCGCAGTAATCGCTTTCACTTTCCATCGCTATTTCCAGCCATTAATCAGGACGATTCAATGAGTCTGTTTTCCCGCTTCTTCGGCCGTCAGGACGGCAGCAGCCCCGATAACACCGAACTGGTCGCCAAGCCAGGCATCGACAACCCGCTCAGCCTGCAGGTGGTGTTCGCCCAGCCTCTGCGGATCGCCGAGGCGCCCCTGACGGCGGCCCTGCGCCGTTACCATCCGAGCATGAGCGATGCCCGCTGTGACATCGCCAACGAGGTTGAACAGTTCTTCGCCCTGGCCGGTTGGGGTTCCCATGTGGTGAAAATGGTCGGTTTCGACCATCCCTTTCCTGCTGACGCTCTGGAAAACTGCGTCGCTCCGGCGCACTACCCACAGCAGGTCAAGGACGAGGTGCGGCAACAGACCAGCCACATTCTGCTGTACTACGCAGGTCATGAAACCGATCCGCTGGAGCAATACGTGGCCCTGGCTGCCGTTGCCGGGGCGCTGGCTGGTTTCGGGGCGCTGGCGGTGCTCAACGAAACGGCGCATACCTCCTTGCCGGCTGCCGTGTTCGCCGATGAAGACATGGGCGAGCACAGTCTGGAGATCCTCCGTGACCTGCCGCTGACCATGCTGTACTGCGGCTTCGTGAAGTATCAGGTCGAGGGGGTGCATGGTGTGTGGATGCGTACTTATGGCAGTGATGCCTTCGGCCTGTCGGATTTCGCCGCGCTGGCTGCCGGTCACCATGAAGGCCAGCGTTACATGGACATCTTCAATACCGTGCTCGGCTATCTGATCCAGAGCGGCGCGCACATGGAGGCGGGGCACACCATGCAGATCGGCGAAACCGAGTTCATGCGGTTGCGCGATCCAGCCGAGGGCGAGTACTACCTGCATGGCTCCGAGCGCGTGCTGGTTGCAGAGATCATCGCGGCGAGCGAGATCGTCAGCCAGTGACGGCGTGGCGCTCGCTGATTTGCTAAGCTGGCGCCGCCCCAGAACCAAGCAGACCTTGCCCAGACGATGAACCTGTCCGATCCCAAACAACTCTCCACCCTGCTCGAAGGCCTGCTGCTGGCAGCCGGCAAGCCCATGTCGCTGGAACGGCTGATGGAGTTGTTCGAGGAAACCGAGCGGCCCGGGGCGGACATATTCAGAAAGGCGTTGGCGATTCTGGGCGGCAGCTGCAAGGGGCGGGCCTTCGAGCTCAAGGAAGTGGCATCCGGTTATCGCCTGCAGATCCGCGAGAACCTTTCCACCTGGGTGGGGCGTCTGTGGGAGGAGCGGCCGCAGCGTTATTCCCGTGCCATGCTCGAAACCCTGGCGCTGATCGCCTACCGTCAGCCCATCACCCGTGGCGAGATCGAGGAAATTCGCGGTGTGGCCGTGAACAGCCAGATCGTCAAGACCCTGCAGGAGCGCGAGTGGATTCGCGTGGTGGGCTACCGGGAGGTACCTGGCAGGCCGGCGATGTTCGCCACCACCAAGGGCTTTCTCGATCATTTCAATCTGAAGAACCTCGATGAGCTGCCGCCCCTGGCCGCGCTGCGCGAACTGGAGCCCGAGCCGATCCTGGCCCAGGATGACGATCCGGACGTACCGCCGAGCCTGCAGGCTCGTGCCGATCTTGCCCAGGGCGAAGAACCTGAAGCGGATGGCCGCTCCGAAGCCGCTGCCGAGACCAGCTTCGGTTCGCTGCTGGCCGAACTCGATGCCATGGAGCAGGGCCTGAAAACCGATTTCGATGATCTGGCGCGCGGTGACGAAGAGCCGAACCGCGAAGAGCAGGGTGATGTCTCTACAGCTGAGGATGACAGCCGTGAAGAGAGCCCATGAAAGATCCCTGCATCAGCGTCTGCAAGTTCAGCGATACCATCTGCCTGGGCTGCGGGCGCAGCAAGGCCGAGATAAAGGCCTGGAAAAAACTCGACAAGGCTGAACAGCGCCTGGTGATGGCCGAAGCGGATATGCGCCTGATCTCGCTTGGCCCGAAAGCCCGGCGCAAGCGCTGAGTCGACATCGCTGGCTGGACGCCGTCATTTGCTCAGCTATGCTCTTGCGCCAGGTGCGTCGAGCGCCTTATCCGCGTATGATGCGCGCCCCTTCGACGACATGATCGTCCTATCACCAGAGAACACCGGGAGGTGCCCAGATGAGTGAAACCGAAGAATACAGCCCCGCTGGCGAAAAACTGCAGAAAGTCCTGGCTCGCATGGGTCTTGCTTCGCGCCGCGAAATCGAGTCCTGGATCAGTGCCGGCCGCGTCAAGGTCAACGGCAAAGATGCCACCTTGGGCCAGCGCGTCGATCTGCACGACGCCATCGCCATCGACGGCCGCGTGCTGCGCCGCGAAGAAGCGGCGGAAACCGTGCGCCGCGTGCTGATCTACAACAAGCCCGATGGTGAGATCTGCACCCGCGACGACCCGGAAAAGCGCCCAACCGTTTTCGACCGTTTGCCGCGTCCGAAAGAAGGCCGCTGGATCAATATCGGCCGCCTCGACATCAATACCACCGGTCTGCTGATGTTCACCACCGACGGTGAGCTGGCCAACCGCCTGATGCACCCGTCCTATCAGATGGACCGTGAGTACGCGGTGCGCGTACGTGGCGAAGTCGACGAGGAGATGATCGAACGCCTCAAGGCCGGCGTGATGCTCGAAGACGGCCCGGCGAAGTTCACCGACATCAAGGAAGCACCTGGCGGTGAGGGCTTCAACCACTGGTACCACTGCGTGGTCATGGAGGGTCGTAACCGCGAAGTGCGCCGCCTCTGGGAGTCCCAGGGGCTGGTGGTCAGCCGTCTGAAGCGCGTGCGCTTCGGCCCGGTGTTCATGACTTCCGACCTGCCAATGGGCCGCTGGCGCGAAATGGGCCAGCGCGAAGTCGACATCCTCAGCGAGGAGGTCGGCCTCAAGCCAGTGGCTCTGCCGGAAATGAAGGAAAAGACTCGCGAGAAGCTCGATCGTCTGCAACGTAAGGCCGCCAAACCCATTGGTCGAGGTGAGCGTCCGGCGCGTACCCTGCGCCCTGGCGCTCCAGCTCCCGCTCAGGGAACCGGCAATGGTCGTGGCGCGCGTGACGAGCAGGGCGAACGCCCGACGCGTGCACCGCGTGGAGAGGGCCGCAGCGAGCCCTCGCGCGGCACGCCAGTGGCCGAGCGCCCACGTGACGTCGGCAAGAAACCCGGCAAACCGCGTGGCGAGCGTGCCGAATCCGGCGAACGCGCACCGCGCAAGCCGGCAGGTGCCGACAAGGGCCGCGGTCGCCCGGCAGGCGAAGGTCAGCGTCCGGGGTTCGGTCGTGGTAGCCGCAAGCCGCAGTGACTGGTCGTAAGGCAGCGCGTAGCGGCTGCCAGCGGCCATGAAAAAGGGCCCCCTCCGTCAGGAGTGGGGCCCTTTTGATTTTCCGGTCTGGCGAAGCTTCTATTGGTCGATCAACCGGCCATGGCCATGCAATTGCGGCCATTGCGTTTGGCGCTGTACAGCGCCTTGTCCGCGCGGTTAAGCAGGCTTTCGATCGACTCGCCCGGCTCCAGAGCCGCGCAGCCGAGGCTGACCGACAGCTCGATGGGCTTGCCCTGAGCCACGCACTGCAGATCGAGAACTGCCTGGCGCAGGCGCTCGCCGACCAGTGCGGCCCCCTCGCGCGGTGTGCCGGACAGCAGCACCAGGAACTCCTCACCGCCGTAGCGGAACACCATGTCGATATTGCGCAACTGGTCCTTGAGGGTCGTGGCGACGGCTTTCAGCACTTCGTCGCCTGCACTGTGACCATGTTCATCGTTGATGCGCTTGAAGTGGTCGATATCCAGCATCAGCAGCGACAGCGGCTGAGCGTTACGGCGTGCCAGTTCGATTTCCCGGCCCAGTACCTGATCCATGGCAATGCGGTTGCCGGTATTGGTCAGCGGGTCACGCAGCGCACTCTGGATGGCAACGCGATAGAGCAGGGCGTTGCGCAGAGGGAACAGCAGGCTGGCCAGTAACGACTCCAGTTGCGTCAGCTCCTGATCGGAGAAACGCTGGCGGCGGCGAAAGGTCAGTTCGCCCAAATACTCGCTCTCGTGGCTGAGGCGGTAGGTGGCCGAATGATTGGCCTGCTGGCCCATCTCCAGACGCAGATCGCTGCTCGAGTGCTGGTAGCCCAGTGCGTCGACCGGCACCAGATGCTGCAGCTCGCGGAAGAACATGCCGAGAATGCGTTCGGCATCCAGGCTGGTCTGCAGTTGCAGGCCGAGGCGCTGGCGCAACTGCGCGAGGCTGATCGGGCGAGCCTCATTCTTACGAGTCGAGAAGCCGAGGCGCTGCAGCTTGGCAGCGTCGAAATCGATCGTGTTTTTCTGGCTGGGTGGAACCATTTTGGTGAACCTCTGGCGCTTCGTTACGGCTTGTGAGCAATAGAGCGAATTTCGTGCCAGTCTTTTTGGGCCGTATAAAAGCCTTAAGGTTCAACAGGTTGGCTGCTGGGGAGGGAGGCGCATGGCCATTAGTGGCAATGCGCCGTCAGAAGGACGGCAATCATTTGCCGGTTCGGGCGTTGCCGCGACAATTTACTGTCACGGCACGTCGGCCGCGCGATGGCGAGGGCTGGAGTGGGCGATCCCGATGATGACCGGGTCGCCTGGCGTACCTATTGGGCGTCGAAGGCCTGGCCATTGATGCCCTGGCTGTCGGGGCCCATCAGGTACAGGTAGACCGGCATGATGGCCTCGGGCAGCGGTTTGCTTTCCGGGTTCTCGCCTGGGTAAGCCTGGGCGCGCATGTCGGTGCGGGTGCCGCCCGGGTTGACGCTGTTGGCGCGAATCGCCGTGATGCCGTCGACTTCGTCGGCCATCACCTGCATCAGCCCTTCAGTGGCGAATTTGGATACCGCATAGGCGCCCCAGTAAGCCCGGCCCTTGCGCCCTACGCTGCTCGAGGTGAATACCACCGAGGCATCGGCCGACAGCTTGAGCAGCGGCAGCAGCGTGCTGGTCAGCATGAACATCGCGTTGACGTTGACCTGCATGACGCGCATGAAATTCTCGCCGGACAACTGCTCCAGCGGCGTGCGCGGGCCGATGATCGAGGCGTTGTGTAGCAGGCCATCGAGCTTGCCGAATTGCTTTTCGATCATCGCAGCCAGTTCGTTGTACTGATGCGGTAGGGCACTTTCCAGATCGAACGGAATGACTACCGGTTGCGGATGGCCAGCGTGCTCGATGGCGTCGTAGGTGCGCGCCAGGTTGTCTTCGCTCTTGCCGAGCAGCAGCACGGTGGCGCCATGGGCCGCATAGGCGCGGGCCGCTGCTGCGCCAATGCCACGTCCGGCTCCGGTGACCAGAATCACACGATCCTTGAGCAGGTCGGGGCGGGCGCTGTAATCGAACATGGGAATTTCTCTAGCTAATGAATCAGGAAAAGGCCGGATCAATCGTGAAGCCACGACAGACCGCTGCCAGTTTGTGTCCATCTGGATCACGGACATAGGCGCCGAAGAAGTCGGGGCCATAGTGGGGGCGCAGGCCTGGCGGGCCTTCGCAATGGCCGCCGTTGGCGAGCGCTGCGTGGTGAAAGTCTCGTACGGCCTGCCAGCTATTGGCCTTGAAGGCGATCATGCTGCCGTTGCCTGAGCTGGGTGCTTCACCGTTGAAGGGCTTGCAGAGCCAGATGGCAAGCTCCTCACGGCCATTATCGAGATAGGTGCCCCAGCCCAGAAAATCCTCCCAGCCTTCCTCGTTCGGCGTGCAGCGCTGCAGGCCTAGAGGTGCAAGGGTTGCATCGTAAAAGATGGCCGCTCGCTGCAGGTCACTGCAGCCCAGGGTGATGTAACTGAACATGGGCAAGCCTCAGCAACTGCACAGCGCCTGATCGAGTACCTTGCGCAGTTCCAGTGGGTGATCGACCACCACGTCGGCGCCCCAGTGGCGCGGGTTGTCGTCGGGGTGGATGTAGCCGTAGGTCACCGCTGCGGTCTTGGTACCGGCGTCGCGACCGGACTCGATATCGCGTAGGTCGTCGCCGACGAACAGCACGCTGGCCGGATCCAGCTTGAGGGTCGAGCAGGCGAGGATCATCGGCTCGGGGTCCGGTTTGCTGCGGGTCACGTGATCAGGGCAGATGAGGATGGAGGAGCGTTCGGCCAGGCCCAGGCGTTGCATGATCGGCTCGGCGAAGCGCAGTGGCTTGTTGGTCACCACGCCCCAGATCAGCTTGGCGCGTTCGATGTCTTCGAGCAGCGTCTCGATGCCGTCGTAGGGGCGGGTCAACACGGCACAATGATCCTGATAGCGCTCCAGGAACTCCAGACGCAGGGTTTCGAAACCATCGCTCATCGGGTCGATGTCGAAGGCATTGAGGATCATCGCCCGGGCGCCGCCGGAGACGTGATCGCGAATCAGCTTTTCATTCACCGGCGGCAGACCGCGCTCGGCACGCATGGCCTGGCAGATGGCGATGAAATCCGGCGCGCTGTCGAGCAACGTGCCATCCATGTCGAAAAGAACCGCGCGCAAGCGCATCAGGCCTCCTTGGGGATTCGAGTCTAGCGTTGGCATATCGGCCCGCAGGCTGGTGTTCGGCAGCGGGCTGGCAGTTGGTCGTCAACCAGCTGCAGCGTCTCATGTTGCCAGTTTCCAGCGTCTGATTGGGCCGTGGTAATGCTCTCACTGTATGTCACTTTGTCGCAGCGTGCAGTGAAGGGTTGGCACTTCAGCTCATCAAGCTGACCTGTGCGGCCACGATGCGCCAGTTGCCTGCCAGTTTCACCCAGCTCTGCTGCTGGCGCCCGATCCTGTCGCTGCCTTCCCGGGTGAACTCGGTGCTGCACACCGCAAAGCTGTCGCCGTAGGTGGTGATGACCGTGTTCCTCAGTTCGCGGTACAGCCCTGTCGCTGGCCGCGCAGCGCGAAACGCGCGGATTTCGCCGATGCCGTAGAGATTTTCTCCGGCGCCCAGACGTACCGTGCGTTCGTCGTGCCAGAACAGCTCGTCCAGCACGTCGATATCGTTGCCGGTCAGGGCTTTTTCGTAGCGCTGGAAGGCATGGGTGACCTCCGCCAGAACGTCCGGCAGATCTATCTGTTCAGTATTCATCGCGTCACTCCAGGTTGGCAGGTGTTGCGTGGGCGATGCCCATGCGCTCGAGCGCGCTGGCGGCGCGCAGGCAGGCTTGTTCGTTGAACGGCGCGGCGATCAGTTGCACGCCGATCGGCAGGCCACCCGCAGTGCGCAGCGGCACGCTGACCACCGGCAGGCCGAGGAAGGAGATCGGTTGAGCCAGCATGCCCATGCTCGCGCGGATCGGCAGGTCGGTACCGTTGATGCGCAGGGTTTCCTGGCCGATGGGCGTCGCGCTGGTGGGCGTCGCTGGTGCGATCAACACATCCACGCCGGCGAACAGCGGCAGGACCTGCTGCTGGAAGTGACGACGGAAGCGTTGCGCCTGCACGTACCAGGCAGCCGGGATCATCGCACCGGCAAGCAGGCGCTCGCGTGACAGCGGCTCGAAGGAATCCGGCGAGCTGCGCAGTGCCGGCAGGTAGCTGTTGCCGCCCTCCGATGCACTGATGATGAACGCGGCGGTACGCGCCAGTTCTGCCTCTGCCAGGATGACTTCTTCGCTGGCGTCGAGGGCCTTGGCCACCTGGGCCACGGCATCGCGAGCGCTGTCGTCGCACCATTGCTGGAAGTAACCGCCAAGCACGCCGAAGCGCAGCCCATCGAGGTCGCGCTCCAGCAGCGCCGTTACCGGCTGCCTATCCTGCGCGGCCTGAAAGCCGTCTTGCGGGTCATGGCCTTGCAGCACGTCGTAAACCTCGGCGAGATCGCGGGTGCTGCGTGCCAGTGGGCCGATGTGGTCTAGGCTGCCCACGAACGGGTGTGAGCCGCTGCGCGACAAGCGGCCGAAGGTGGGCTTCAGCCCGAATATCCCGCACAGCGATGCCGGTACGCGGATGGAGCCGTTGGTGTCGCTACCCAGTGAGAAATTCACCAGTCCGGCCGCAACGGCGGCTGCCGAGCCCCCGGAAGAGCCGCCCGCGATGCGGGAGAGATCGTGGGGGTTGCGGGTTGCGCCGAAGTGAGTGTTTTCCGTGGTGAAGCCATAGGCGTAAGCATCCATGTTCAGCATGCCCGACAGCAGGCCGCCGCTGGCTGCCAACTGGCGTACCGCCCAGGCGTCGACAGTTGCTGCTGGGCGGTTCTGGAACATGCGCGCTCCGGCCAGAGTCGGGAAGCCCGCGACATCGAACAGGTTCTTCACGGCGTAGGGCACGGCCGCCAGGGCGGGCAGGGGCGAGCCCTGGCGACGCAGGCGGTCGAGGTTGTCCGCTTCGTCTTTCATGCGCAGCTGGGTGATCTGCGTCCAGGCGTTGATCGCCGGGTCGTGCCGCTCGATGGCTTGCAGGCTGTGCTCGGCTATTTCACGTGCACTGAGCTCGCCGGATGCCAGGGCAGCGCGCAGCTGGGCAATCGATAAGAGTGCTGGATTCATGCTTTGTAGACTCCCGCGACTTCCAGTCGGTCGTCGAGCGGGTAGTCCATCAGCGGCTTGGCCATTGCCGCGATGCGGCTGAACTGGGTGAGCAATTCCTGGCGGCGCGCATCGTCCAGTTGCAGGGCCAGAACCTCTTCCATCTGCGTGACGTACGCTGCCCAGTCGGGCGTGGTCTGTGTCATGGTGATCTCCTCTCGGAGGCAGCGGCACAGCCTCCTGGCGCGGGTTGACGGGTTTCTGCGCTGCGACTTCAAGCAGGCAGGTGACTTCCTATATCATCGGCTGAATGAAACGAAAGTTACAAGGCGCCACCATGAATCAACTCGATGAACGTCTGCGCAGTCATTACTCGCAGCTCGCGCCTCAGGAGCAGCGGATCGCCGACTTCGTGCTCGACCATTACGACGATCTGGTCAGCTACAACAGTGCCGAACTGGCCCGGCTGGCTGGCGTCTCCAAGGCGACCGTAAGCCGCCTGTTCAAGCGCCTGGGCTATGAAAAATACAAGGACATGCGCGAGGAGCAGCGTACCCTGCGCCAGAGTGGCATGCCGGTCGCAGACAGCCGCGACGCGGTGCAGGGCAACACCTTGCTGGCTCGTCATTACAAGCAGGAGATGGCCAATCTCACCCAGTGGGTGAACGGCATCGATGCTGGCCAGTTCACCGAAGTGGTGCAGGCACTGGGTAGCAGCAGGCGAGTCTTCGTCATCGGCATGCGTAATGCCTTTCCCGTGGCGTTGCACCTGCGCCAGCAACTGCTGCAAATCCGTAGTGGCGTTCAGGTGCTGCCCCAGCCCGGGCAGACGCTGTCTGAGGAGCTGGTGGATCTGACTGGCGAGGACATGGTGGTGGTGCTGGCGTTCCGGCGTCGGCCGCGGATCATCCGCCCGCTTCTACAGGCCTTGCAGTTGCAGCAGGTTCCGACGCTGGTTATCTGCGAGCCCCAGGCCCAGGCAATCATCGAACTGGCCAGGTGGCAGTTGTGTACGCCGCTGGACAGCGTGTCGGCCTTCGACAGCTACGCGGGCGCCAACAGCCTGATCAACCTGCTGGTCAATGCCGTGCTGCACGAGCAGTTGACCGGAGGGCGGCAGCGAATTCATCAGATCGCCACGTTGTATGGACAACTCGACGAGCTGGAACAACGGTAGTGCACCTCAGTGGTGCATGAATTGAAGTGGGCGCCGTTTTGGCGCCCTTTTTTGTGGCGCGATTCTGGAAAAACGACCGCTCCGTGGCGGCACCAGAGCGGCCTGGATGATCGCTGGTTGCCTTGGAGGGCCCGCTATCCGGAGGTTTTTCTGTATCGATGAGGGTGATCGCAGAAAAAATCGATGGCATGAAAGGCTGTGGCACGTTGGTTGCAAAATCCTTGATAACGAATCTTTCGTTTCATGGCTGACGTTAACGGGGTGACGAAAATGAAGAAAGGATTGATCGCGATACTGGCTGCCGGTCTGTTGCTGACCCAGGCCACGACCGCCCTGGCGGACCAATTGCAGGACATCGAGAAACGCGGCGTGATCCGTATCGCCGTGCCGCAGGATTTTCCACCCTTCGGCTCCGTGGGCACCGATCTGCAGCCCCAGGGCTATGACATCGACATGGCCAAGTACCTGGCCAAGGAGATGAAACTTAAGTTGCAACTGGTTCCCGTCACCAGCGCCAACCGTGTTCCGTATCTGCAGACCGACAAGGTCGATCTGGTCATCTCCAGCCTCGGCAAGAACGCCGAGCGCGAACAGGTGATCGATTTCAGTGCTGCTTATGCGCCGTTCTTTCTCGGTGTATTCGGCGCCAAGGACAAGGCCCTGCAGAACGCCGAGGAGCTCGCAGGCAAATCGATCGGCGTCACCCGCGGCGCCGTCGAAGACATGGTGCTGACCGAGGTGGCGCCGAGCGGTGCACAGGTCAAGCGCTACGAAGACAACAACACGACCTTGTCCGCGTATCTGTCCGGGCAGGTCGAGTTCGTTGCCACCGGCAACCTGGTGGTCGCGGCCATCGAGCGGCAGAACGCCGATCGGGCACCCGTCGCCAAGTTCATGCTCAAGGATTCGCCTTGCTACATCGGCCTGCGCAAAGGCGAAGCCGCGCTGAAGGCCAAGGTCGATGCGCTGATCGATCAGGCCAAGGCCGATGGCACGCTCAACGGTCTGTCGGAACAGTGGCTGAAGGCGCCGCTGCCGGCGAACCTGGGCGCATAAGGATTTCGCGATGATGGCGCAGCTGAATTTTTCCGCCCTGTGGCCCTACTGGCCGGAGTTGCTTTCCGGCCTCTGGGTAACCATCCAGCTCACGGTGATGGCGACCGTGGGCGGCGTGGCCCTGGGCATTCTGGGCGCTGCACTGCGCAGCGGCCGCCCGACCATTCTCAGTCGCCTGTGGGGCGTCTATGTCGAACTGATCCGCAACACGCCCTTCGTGGTGCAACTGTTCTTCATCGTTTTCGGCTTGCCGAATCTTGGCTTGAAACTGACGGCGGGAGAGGCTGCGCTGCTGGCCATGCTGATCAATCTGGGGGCCTACAGCACCGAGATCATCCGTGCCGGCATTCAGGTCACGCCGCGGGGGCAATGGGAGGCGGGGCGCGTGCTGGGCCTGAGTCGCACGCAAACCTTCATTCAGGTGGTCTTGCCGCCGTCCCTGAAGCGCATTTATCCGGCGCTGGTCAGCCAGTGCATCATCGTCATGCTCGGCTCGTCGGTGGTTTCCCAGGTGTCCCATGAGGAGCTGACCTTCGCCGCCAACCTGATCCAGTCACGTACCTTTCTGAGCTTCGAGGTCTATCTGGTGACCACGCTGATGTACCTGGCACTGTCCATCGCCATGCGTCAGCTGTTGCTGGCTGCCGGCCGCAAATGGTTTGGAGATCAGCCATGATGACCACCTTCACCGACTGGGACATCCTGCGCAATCTGCTCCTGGCTGCGCGCTGGACCGTTCTGCTGTCTCTCACGGCATTCATCGGCGGCACCCTGGTGGCCGTTCCGCTGGTCATGGCGCGCTTGTCCAAGCGGGTCTGGCCACATTGGCTGATTCGCGGCTACACCGAGCTGTTCCAGGGGACGCCACTGCTGATGCAGCTGTTCCTGGCGTTCTTCGGCGTGGCGCTGTTGGGGATAGATGTATCGCCCTGGACGGCTGCCTCGCTGGCGCTGACGTTCTATACCAGTGCGTTCCTGGTGGACATCTGGCACTGCAGCATCCGTGCGCTGCCCAAGGGCCAGTGGGAAGCATGCCGCTGTTTGGGGCTGGATTTCGGTCAGACGCTGTTTCGCGTCATCCTGCCCCAGGCGCTGCGCATCGGTATTGCACCGACCGTTGGCTTCGCCGTGCAGGTCGTGAAGGGCACGGCTCTGGCGTCGATCATCGGTTTCGTCGAGCTGACCAAGGCCGGCACCATTCTCAACAACGTCACCTACGAGCCTTTCAAGGTGTTCGGTCTGGTGGCGCTGGGCTACTTCCTCATGTGTTATCCGCTGTCGCGTTACAGCCAGTATCTGGAGAAGAAATTCAATGCCGCTCATCACCATTGATCAGGTACAGAAGTACTACGGCGACAACCACGTACTCAAAGGGGTCGACCTCGATATCGAGGTCGGTGAGGTGGTGTCGATCATTGGCCGCAGCGGCTCGGGGAAAAGCACCTTGCTGCGCTGCATCAACGGCCTCGAAGGTTATCAGGATGGCAGCATCAAGCTCGGCGGCATGACCGTCACCGACCGTGACTCCCAGGCGCGGGAGATCAGCCGCTCGGTCGGCATGGTGTTCCAGAACTTCAACCTGTTTCCGCACATGACCGCCCGTGAGAACGTCATGCTGGCACCACGTCGGGTGCTGAAGAAGAGCGATGCCGAGTGCCGCGAGCTGGCCGCGCAGATGCTGGAAAAGGTCGGCCTGGGCGATCGCATGGACTATTACCCGGCCAACCTCTCCGGCGGCCAGCAGCAGCGGGTCGCCATCGCCCGTGCGCTGGCCATGTCGCCCAAGGTGCTGCTGTGCGACGAGATCACTTCGGCCCTCGATCCCGAGCTGGTCGGCGAAGTGCTCAAGGTGCTGGAGCAACTGGCGAAGGAAGGCATGACGCTGATTCTGGTCACCCACGAAATGAACTTCGCCCAGGAAGTTGGCGACCGCGTGGTGTTCATGCACCAGGGGCGCGTGTGGGAGCAGGGCCCCAGCCGCGAGCTGTTCGCCAATCCGCAGAGCGCCGAACTCAAGCAATTCATTTCGTCCGTGCGTGGACTGAACTGAGCGTCTTTAGAACGAGAAATCCCAGATGAACACGACTTTCCTGCCAGTGAATCCGCCCCAGCGTCTGTTGATGGGACCGGGCCCGATCAATGCCGATCCCCGTGTGCTGCGCGCCATGTCCAGCCAACTGATCGGCCAGTACGACCCGGCCATGACCCACTACATGAACGAGGTGATGGCGCTGTACCGCGGCGTCTTTCGTACTGCCAACGCTGCAACGCTGGTGATCGACGGCACCTCGCGGGCCGGCATCGAGGCCATTCTGGTCTCGGCGATTCGCCCTGGCGACAAGGTGCTGGTGCCGGTGTTCGGCCGTTTCGGCCATCTGCTCTGCGAAATCGCCCGGCGTTGCCGTGCCGACGTTCACACCATCGAGGTGCCCTGGGGTGAAGTGTTCACCCCGCAGCAGATCGAGGATGCCATCAGGCAGGTGAAGCCACGGCTGCTGCTGACCGTGCAGGGCGATACGTCGACCACCATGCTGCAGCCACTGGCCGAGCTGGGCGACATCTGCCGGCGCCATGGCGTGCTGTTCTATACCGATGCCACCGCGTCGTTGGGCGGCAACCTGCTGGACACCGATGCCTGGGGGCTGGATGCGGTGTCCGCCGGTCTGCAGAAGTGCCTGGGTGGGCCATCCGGCACCGCGCCGATCACCCTCAGTGCGAGCATGGTGGAGGTGATTCGTCGCCGCGCCTGCGTGGAGGCCGGCATCCGTACCGCTGCTCATCAGGACGGCGACGACGAGATGATCTACTCCAACTATTTCGACCTTGGCATGATCCTCGATTACTGGGGCCCCGAGCGCCTCAATCATCACACCGAAGCCACGTCGGCGCTGTTCGCTGCCCGCGAGTGCGCACGGGTGATTGGCGAGGAAGGCCTGGACGAGGGGATCGCCCGACACAAGCTGCATGGCGATGCTCTGCTAAAGGGCATCCAGGGCATGGGTCTGGAAACCTTCGGCAACCTCGAATACAAGATGAACAACGTCCTTGGCGTAGTGATTCCCGAGGCGGTCAATGGCGACCAGGTGCGCAAGCTGATGCTCGAGGACTTCGGTATCGAGATCGGCACGTCGTTCGGGCCGCTGGCTGGCAAGGTCTGGCGTATCGGCACCATGGGCTACAACGCCCGCAAGGACTGCGTGATGCAGACCCTCAGCGCTCTGGAGGCGGTACTCAATCGTCTCGGCCTGCGTACCACTCAGGGCGCCGCGATGCAGGCGGCCTGGGATCACTACAGCGAGCGTTGCTGATGAGCGCCATGGACAAGCTGGCGGCAGGCCGTGCGGGCGCGCGGATCATGGCGCGTTGCGACGAGCTGGCGGCGATCAGCGAGTCTGCCGATGGCCTGACCCGTGTGTACCTGTCGGCAGAACACCTGCGTGCCAATGCGCTGGTGGGCGAGTGGATGCAGGCGGCCGGCATGCGCGTCTGGCAGGACGCCGTTGGCAACATCTGCGGGCGTTACGAAGGCCAGCGTGCTGGCGCGCAGGCGCTGTTGCTCGGCTCGCACCTGGATACCGTGCGCAACGCCGGTCGTTATGACGGCATGCTCGGCGTGGTCGCCGCCATCGAGACCGTGCAGCACTTTCATGACCGCGGCATACGTTTGCCGCTGGCCATCGAGATCGTCGGTTTCGCCGACGAGGAGGGGACCCGCTTCGGCATCACCCTGCTGGGTAGTCGCGGTCTGACCGGTACCTGGCCGCAAGGCTGGGTCGAACAGGCCGATGCCAATGGCGTCAGTGTCGCCCAGGCGATGACCGCTGTCGGCCTGGATGCGGCGCAGGTCCCCAGTGCGGCTCGGAACGCGGATGACTTCGCCGCCTATCTGGAACTGCATATCGAGCAGGGCCCGTGCCTGGAGCGCGAAGAGCTGGCGCTTGGCGTGGTGACGGCCATCAATGGTGCGCGCCGGCTGAATTGCCGCTTCGTCGGTATGGCCGGGCATGCCGGTACCGTGCCGATGAGTCATCGCAAGGACGCCCTGGCTGCTGCGGCGCAGTGGATGGTCTACATCGAAGCGCAGACCGCGCAGCGCGATCCGCAGTTGGTGGCCACGGTGGGCAGCCTGCAGTGCCACCCTGGCGCGGTCAACGTGATTCCCGGTGAGGTCGCCCTGACCCTGGACGTGCGTGGTCCGGAGGATCAGGCATTGGCAGATTTGCTCGACGACCTGCTGAGCCAGGGGCAGGCGATTGCGCGGCAGCGCGGGCTGCAGTTCCATGCCAGCCAGTACTACGGCATACCGGCGACCCGTTGCGATGACGCCATGCAGGCTTCCCTGGCACAGGTGCTGACCCAGGTGCAGGGGCGCAGCCTGTCGCTGCCCAGTGGTGCAGGCCATGACGCGATCGCCATGGCCGAACGCTGGCCGGTCGGCATGCTGTTCGTGCGCTGTGCAGGAGGGGTCAGTCATCACCCGGCCGAGGCCGTCGAGGTGGACGACGTGGCGCTGGCGATTCAGGCCTGCGTGGACTGGGTTCAGGCGTTGGCGATAGAGCCGCCGTTGGCCCAGTCGGTGGAGTGAGCGCGGGGCGTTGAGATAGCCAGCGTACGGCCCGAGTGGGCGTGCGCTGGCTGACCCGGCAGGATCAATCTGCCTTGCTGGTGTGCACCATGTAGTTGACGTCCACGTCGTTGACCAGCTTGTAGTGCTTGGTCAGCGGGTTGTAGGTCAGGCCGATGATGTCCTTGACCTGCAGGCCGGCGTCGCGGCTCCAGGCGCCCAGTTCCGATGGGCGGATGAATTTCTTGAAGTCATGGGTGCCGCGCGGCAGCAGGCGCAAGATGTATTCGGCGCCAATCACCGCGAACAGGTAGGCCTTGGGATTGCGGTTGATGGTGGAGAAGAACACCTGGCCGCCGGGCTTGACCAGCTTGTGGCAGGCGCGAATCACCGACGACGGGTCGGGCACGTGCTCGAGCATTTCCAGGCAGGTGACCACGTCGAACTGGCCGGGCATCTCTTCTGCCATGGCTTCGGCGGTGATCTGCCGGTAATCGACTTCAACGCCCGATTCCAGCTGATGCAAGCGGGCCACAGCCAGCGGCGCTTCGCCCATGTCGATGCCGGTCACCGTGGCACCACGTTGAGCCATGGCTTCACTGAGAATGCCGCCACCGCAGCCAACGTCGAGTACCTTCTTGCCCGCCATCCCGGCGCGTTCGTCAATCCAGTTGACCCGCAGCGGGTTGATCTCGTGCAAGGGCTTGAACTCGCTTTCCTTGTCCCACCAGCGATGGGCGAGGGCTTCGAATTTGGCGATTTCGGCTTGGTCGACGTTGCTCATGGTTTTCCCTGAATAAAGCGAATGCGTATGACATGACGCGCAGTGCGTGCATGTTGCCAGCTTTGCTCGGCGCGCGGCTGGCCTCTGATGTGTGACAGTTTGCCGTAGTTTGCGCTCAATGGGTCGGACGCCCGGCTATCGGACACCCTAAAAATTACCGGCGTTGTCATCACTGCGTTAAAAACGGGCTCGAGCTGACTGCCTCGGCAAGGTTCTTAGCGGTGTCCGATTTTTGCGCCCCACTGTCGCGTGGTCGCGATGATGCGTTCCTCGTCGAGGCGCGTCAGTCTGCGGTCTTCGAGCAGTGGCTTGCCAGCGACCCAGAGGTGCTCGACGCAGTCTCGGGAGGTGGCGTAGATCAACTGCGAAACGGGGTCGTAGACCGGTTGCTGGGCCAGGCCGCGCAAGTCGAAGGCGACGATGTCGGCGGCCTTGCCGAGCTCCAGTGAGCCAATCTCGCCGTCGAGGCCCAGGGCGCGGGCGCCATTGAGGGTCGCCATGCGCAGCGCGCGGTGTGCGTCCAGGGCGCTGGCCGAGCCGGCTACGGCCTTGGCCAGCAGCGCGGCGGTGCGGGTCTCGCCGAGCAGGTCAAGGTCGTTGTTGCTGGCGGCACCGTCGGTACCTATCGCGACATTGACGCCGGCCTGCCAGAGTTTCTCGATCGGGCAGAAGCCGCTGGCCAGCTTGAGGTTGGACTCCGGGCAGTGGATCACGCTGCTGTTGGTGGCGACCAGCAGGGCTATATCGTCATCATCGATCTGGGTCATGTGCACGGCTTGGAAGCGCGGGCCGAGCAGGCCGAGGCGGTGCAGGCGGGCCAGCGGGCGTTCGCCATGCTGTTCGAGGCTCTGCTGCACTTCGAAGGCGGTTTCGTGCACGTGCATATGAATGCCGGCGTCCAGCTCTTCGGCGAGGATGCGCAGTTTTTCGAGGTTCGCGTCACTGACGGTGTAGGGCGCGTGAGGGCCGAAGGCGACGCTCAGGCGCGAGTGGTGTCGCATTTCGTCGAACAGCGTCACGCCCTTGCGCAGCGCCTCGTCCGCGTCACGGGCGCCGGGGATGGCGAAATCCAGCACCGGAATGCTGATCTGCGCGCGCATGCCGCTGGCGTGCACCCGCTCGCAGGCCATCTCGGGGAAGAAGTACATGTCGGCGAAACAGCTGATACCGCTCTTGATCTGCTCGGCAATGGCCAGTTCGGTGCCGTCCTGAACGAACCGCTCATCGACCCACTTGGCTTCTGCCGGCCAGATGTGCTTTTCCAGCCAGGTCATCAGTGGCAGGTCGTCGGCCAGGCCGCGGAACAGCGTCATTGCCGCGTGACCGTGGGCGTTGATCAGGCCCGGTGTCAGCAGGCGCCCAGGCAGCTCGCGGATCTGCGTGGCGCCGCGCCGCAAGGCATCAGCGCGTGGTGCGATAAGGGCGATCTTGCCATCGCGAATGCCCAGGCCGTGATCGTGCAGCACCACGCCTGCGGGCTCGACCGGCACCAGCCAGGTGGGCAGCAGTAAAAGGTCGAGCGGAGCGTCTGCCATGGGTGGGTTCCGTCGTTGAAAACGCCGAGTCTATAGAGGAATGCCGTGATCTTGAAAGTGCGTAGCGCCGTGCGCGAGGTGCGGCTGCCGGTTCGCGCGGCGTATACTGGCCGGCTTTCGAGGATGGAGTGGGTAATGCGCGAGCGTTTGCTGGCTGCCGAGCAGGTCGTGGGCTTTGTCTGGCGCGAGGGTGCCCTGCATGTGCTCGATCAACGCCGCCTGCCCGGTGAGCAGGTCTGGCATGCCTGTCATTCGGTGTCTGCCGTTGTGGAAATGCTTGCTGGCGGTGCGCTGCAGGGGGCTGCCGCCAGGGGCATCTGCGGTGCTTACGCCCTGGTGCTCGGGGCGCGCCAGCGTGCCGACGAGGGTGGCGACTGGTATGCCGGGTTGCAGGTGGATGCCAGTCGGCTCGCCGAGGCGGGCCTCCATGCCCTCGAATGCGAGCGTTTGCTGCTGCGGATGCACGAGCGGCTGGCGCGCTCTCGGCCTGGCGCGCAGCCGCTGGACGTGATGGAGGACGAAGCCCACGGCATTCATCAGCGTGATCGCGAGGCCAGCCTGGTCATGGCACAGCTGGGGGTGGAGCTGATTCGCGGTTTTCAGGGCAATTCGCAGAATCTGCTCAGCATCGGCTGCGCCGGGGCGCTGACCAGTGGTGGTTTTGGCACGGCGCTGGCGGTGATCCGCGCTGCTCGGCTCGAGGGGCTGCTGGAGCGCTGCTATCTGGGCGAAAGCCGCCCGTTGCTGCAGGGTGCTCGGCTGGCGGCCTGGGAGCTGCGTGAAGAGGGCATCGCCGTGGCGCTCAGCGCGGATGCTGCGCTGGCTCACCTGATGAAGGACCGTGGCATCACCTGGGCCATCGTCGGCGCCGAGCGAATCGCTGCCAACGGAGACGTGCTTGGCCTGATCGGCACCTATCAGCTGGCGGTCGCCGCCATGCACCATGGCGTACGGCTGATGGTGGTGGCGCCGAGCGCCGTCATCGACCTGCAGGCCGAGAGCGGCGAGGAGTGTTTTCACGAGCTCGGTCATGCGCCGTTGGCCTATCCGCAGAGCGAGCGGGTGGCCGGTGTGGACGAGATCGAGCCGCAGTTCGACGTGACACCCGCCGATCTGGTGGATTTTCTGGTCACCGAGAAGGGCGTGATCGAACGCCCGGACGCTGCCAAGATCGCCCAGTTGATGTCGCGCAAGCGGCTGCACTGAGCCCCTGGCTTCATGAGCCTTCAGGGATAGGTGCGGGGCACGCTTTGTGGTAAGCTCCGGCAGTTTTCAGGGGCGCCGTCAGCGGTCGCCATTACTGCTCGAATGCATGGCATAACGTATTGATTTGTCGTGAGTCGTCGCTGGCCTGATGCCATTGCGACGCGCTTCGCCAGGTTCCCAATGAACGCGGCGGAGTTTCACCAGAAAAAAGGAATCAGGCTACTCATGGGCGAACTGGCCAAAGAAATCCTCCCGGTCAACATCGAAGACGAACTGAAACAGTCCTACCTCGACTACGCCATGAGCGTGATCGTCGGGCGTGCCTTGCCGGATGCGCGCGATGGTCTCAAGCCCGTGCACCGTCGGGTGCTGTTCGCCATGAGCGAGCTGGGCAACGACTGGAACAAGGCGTACAAGAAATCCGCCCGTGTGGTCGGTGACGTGATCGGTAAATATCACCCGCACGGTGATACCGCCGTTTACGACACCATCGTGCGTATGGCTCAGCCGTTCTCGCTGCGTTACCTGCTGGTCGATGGCCAGGGCAACTTCGGTTCGGTGGACGGCGACAACGCCGCAGCCATGCGATACACCGAAGTGCGCATGACCAAGCTGGCCCACGAGCTGCTGGCAGACCTGCACAAGGAAACCGTCGACTGGGTACCCAACTACGACGGTACCGAGCAGATCCCGGCGGTCATGCCGACCAAGATCCCCAATCTGCTGGTCAACGGTTCCAGCGGTATCGCCGTGGGCATGGCGACCAACATCCCACCGCACAACCTGAGCGAAGTCATCGACGGCTGTCTGGCCCTGATCGACAACCCGGAGCTGACGGTCGATGACCTGATGCAGTACATCCCGGGGCCGGATTTCCCGACCGCAGGCATCATCAATGGCCGCGCCGGTATCGTTGAAGCCTATCGCACCGGTCGTGGACGGATTTACATCCGTGCCCGCGCCGAGGTCGAAGACATCGACAAGGTTGGCGGTCGCCAGCAGATCGTCGTTACCGAGCTGCCTTACCAACTGAACAAGGCGCGCCTGATCGAGAAGATCGCCGAGCTGGTCAAGGAGAAGAAGCTCGAAGGCATCACCGAGCTGCGCGACGAGTCCGACAAGGACGGTATGCGCGTGGTCATCGAGCTGCGTCGCGGCGAAGTGCCCGAGGTGATCCTCAACAACCTCTATGCCCAGACCCAGATGCAGAGCGTCTTCGGCATCAACGTCGTAGCCCTGATCGACGGTCAGCCGAAGATTCTCAACCTCAAGGACATGCTCGACGCGTTCGTCCTGCACCGTCGTGAGGTGGTGACCCGGCGTACCGTGTTCGAACTGCGCAAGGCCCGTGAGCGCGGTCACATCCTCGAAGGCCAGGCCGTTGCGCTGTCCAACATCGACCCGGTCATCGCCCTGATCAAAGCCTCGCCGACGCCTTCCGAGGCTAAGGAAGCACTGATCACCACCGCGTGGGAATCCACCGCCGTGGAAGCCATGGTCGAGCGCGCAGGTGCCGATTCGTGCCGCCCTGAGAACCTCGATCCGCAGTTCGGCCTGCGTGATGGCAAGTACTACCTGTCGCCGGAACAGGCCCAGGCGATCCTGGATCTGCGCCTGCACCGCCTGACCGGCCTCGAGCACGAGAAGCTGCTGGCCGAGTACCAGGAAATCCTCACCCAGATCGGCGAGCTGATCCGCATCCTCACCAGCGCCGTGCGCCTGATGGAAGTGATTCGTGAGGAGCTGGAAGCGGTCAAGGCCGAGTTTGGTGACAAGCGCCGTACCGAGATCCTCGATTCCCGTCTGGACCTGACTCTCGGCGACATGATCCCCGAAGAAGAGCGCGTAGTGACCATTTCCCATGGTGGCTATGCCAAGACCCAGCCGTTGACCGCGTACCAGGCCCAGCGCCGCGGGGGCAAGGGCAAGTCGGCGACTGGCGTCAAGGATGAGGATTACATCGCTCACCTGCTGGTCGCCAACAGTCACGCCACGCTGCTGCTGTTCTCCAGCAAGGGCAAGGTGTACTGGCTCAAGACCTACGAAATTCCCGAAGCGTCCCGTGCTGCCCGTGGCCGTCCACTGGTCAACCTGCTGCCACTCGACGAGGGTGAGTACATCACCACCATGCTGCAGATCGACCTCGAAGCCCTGCAGCAGCAAGCCGGCGCCGACGACGTGGACGACAGCGACGATGCCGTGCTCGAAGGCGAGATCGTGGACGCCGAAGAAGTGGCTGAAGTCGCCGAGATCGAAGAAGTCGAAGGCGAGACCGCCGAGCTGGTGGCCGAACCGACCGGTGCCTACATCTTCATGGCCACCGCCTCCGGTACCGTGAAGAAAACCCCGCTGGTGCAATTCAGCCGTCCGCGCTCCAACGGCCTGATCGCGTTGAAGCTCAAGGAAGGTGACACCCTGATCGCCGCCGCCATCACCGACGGTGCCAAGGAAGTCATGCTGTTCTCCAGCTCCGGCAAGGTGATTCGTTTCGCTGAAAGCGTGGTGCGTGTCATGGGCCGTGGTGCCCGCGGTATTCGCGGCATGCGTATCGGCAAGGAACAGCGCCTGATCTCCATGCTGATCCCCGAGTCCGGTGCGCAGATTCTCACTGCTTCCGAGCGCGGTTTCGGCAAGCGCACGGCGCTCTCCAAGTTCCCGCGCCGTGGTCGTGGCGGTCAGGGCGTGATCGGCATGATCACCAAAGAGCGTAACGGTGCGCTGATCGGTGCCATCCAGGTGCAGGACGGCGAGGAAATCATGCTGATTTCCGACCAGGGCACCCTGGTGCGTACCCGTGTCGACGAAGTTTCCAGCTCCGGCCGTAACACGCAGGGCGTGACCCTGATCAAGCTGGCCAAGGACGAGAAACTGGTTGGCCTGGAGCGTGTGCAGGAGCCATCCGAAGAGGACATCGAAGAGGCGCTGGACGAAGAGGGCAATCCGATCGTCGTCGCCGACCTCGACGAGGCCGTTGCTGGCGATGAGCCGTCAGCGGAAGGTGACGAGCAAGGCGAAGAGCGCGACGCGTAAGCGCGCCGCTTTGCCTGCAGCACCCTGGTGCTGCAGGCAACATTTCGCCAGATAGATGTAGCGCTGTAACCAGACAGTCAAGCGAGAGTGAATTGTGAGCAAGCGAGCCTATAACTTCTGCGCCGGCCCGGCCGCGCTTCCCGAAGCCGTTCTGCAGCGTGCCCAGGCCGAACTTCTAGACTGGCAGGGTAAAGGCCTGTCCGTCATGGAAATGAGCCACCGCAGTGACGAATACACGGCCATCGCTGAAAAGGCCGAGCAGGATCTGCGCGATCTGCTGACCATTCCCTCCGACTACAAGGTGCTGTTCCTGCAAGGTGGGGCCAGCCAGCAATTCGCGGAAATACCGCTCAACCTGCTGCCTGAAGACGGTACTGCCGATTACATCGATACCGGCATCTGGTCGAAGAAGAGCATCGAGGAGGCCCGCCGCTACGGCAACGTCAACGTCGCCGCCAGCGCCAAGGCCTACGACTACTTCGCCATTCCCGGGCAGAACGAGTGGCAGCTGTCCAAGGATGCCGCCTACCTGCATTACGCCAGCAACGAAACCATCGGTGGCCTGCAGTTCGACTGGATCCCCGAGGCTGGCGACGTACCGCTGGTGGTCGACATGTCGTCCGATATCCTCTCGCGTGAAGTGGATATCTCCAAGTTCGGCCTGATCTATGCTGGCGCTCAGAAGAACATCGGCCCCAGCGGGCTGGTGGTCGCGATCATCCGTGAAGACCTGCTCGGCCGCGCGCGCAGCGCCTGCCCGACCATGCTCAATTACAAGATCGCTGCCGACAACGGCTCGATGTACAACACCCCGGCGACCTTCTCCTGGTACCTTTCGGGGCTGGTCTTCGAGTGGCTGAAAGAGCAGGGCGGTGTGGCCGCCATGGAGCAGCGCAACAAGGCCAAGAAGGAACTGCTGTACGGCGTGATCGACGCCAGCGAGTTCTACAGCAACCCGATCGCCAGCAATGCCCGTTCGTGGATGAACGTACCCTTCCGTCTGGCTGACGAGCGTCTCGACAAGCCGTTCCTGGCGGGTGCCGATGCCCGTGGCCTGCTCAACCTCAAGGGCCATCGCTCGGTGGGTGGCATGCGTGCGTCCATCTACAACGCAGTGGGCCTGGATGCCGTGCAGGCCCTGGTCGCTTACATGGCGGAGTTCGAGAAGGAGCACGGCTGATGACTGCGGATGCGAACACCGATCAGGCGCTGCAGGCTCTGCGCCTGCGCATCGATAGCCTGGACGAGAAGATTCTCGAACTGATCAGCGACCGTGCACGCTGTGCCGAAGAAGTGGCGCGGGTCAAGATGGCCTCGCTGCCCGCTGGCGAGCAGCCGGTGTTCTACCGTCCCGAGCGTGAGGCTCAGGTGCTCAAACGGGTGATGGAGCGTAATCGCGGCCCGCTTGGCAATGAGGAAATGGCGCGGCTGTTCCGTGAAATCATGTCCTCCTGCCTGGCGCTGGAGAATCCGCTGAAGGTCGCCTATCTGGGCCCGGAAGGTACCTTCTCCCAGGCGGCGGCCATGAAGCATTTCGGTCATGCCGTGATCAGTCAGCCCATGGCGGCTATCGACGAGGTGTTCCGCGAAGTGGTGGCCGGCGCCGTCAACTTCGGTGTAGTGCCCGTGGAGAACTCCACCGAAGGTGCGGTCAACCACACCCTCGACAGCTTCCTCGAGCACGATCTGGTGATCTGCGGCGAAGTGGAGCTGCGCATCCACCATCATCTGCTGGTCGGCGACGCCACCAAGACCGACCGGATTACCCGCATCTATTCCCATGCCCAGTCTCTGGCCCAATGCCGCAAGTGGCTGGACGCCCATTACCCGAACGTCGAGCGCGTGGCGGTTTCCAGCAACGCCGATGCCGCCCGCCGGGTGAAGAGCGAATGGAACTCGGCGGCCATCGCCGGTGACATGGCCGCCAACCTGTACGACCTGACCCGGCTCGCCGAGAAGATCGAGGATCGCCCGGATAACTCCACGCGCTTCCTGATCATCGGCAACCAGGAAGTCCCGCCGACCGGCGACGACAAGACCTCGGTGATCGTCTCCATGCGCAACAAGCCAGGCGCGCTGCACGAGTTGCTGGTGCCGTTCCACCAGAACAACATCGACCTGACCCGCATCGAAACCCGTCCGTCGCGCAGCGGCAAGTGGACCTACGCCTTCTTCATCGATTTCGTCGGTCACCACCGCGATCCGCTGATCAAGGACGTGCTGGAAAAAATCAATGGGGAAGCCGTGGCGCTCAAGGTGCTGGGCTCCTACCCGAAGGCGGTACTTTAAACAGCAGCTGCAAGCTGCGAGCCACGAGCTGCAAATGAGCGGCGTTCTGGCTTCTAGCTTGCGGCGTATAGCTTGAGGCTTGCAGCTATGTCTTGTGATTTCATCGCCCTGGCCCAGCCAGGCGTGCAGAAACTTTCCCCCTACGTGCCAGGCAAGCCGGTCGACGAGTTGGCCCGCGAGCTGAACATGGATCCGGCCAGCATCGTCAAACTGGCCAGTAACGAGAATCCGCTCGGCCCGAGCCCCAAGGCGCTGGCGGCAATTCGTGCCGAGCTCGACGAGCTGACTCGCTACCCCGACGGCAACGGTTTCACCCTGAAAACCCTGCTGGCCGAGCGCTGCGGCGTTTCCACCGCTCAGGTCACCCTGGGCAATGGCTCCAACGACATTCTCGAGCTGGTCGCCCGCGCCTACCTGGCCCCAGGTCTGAATGCGGTGTTCAGCGAGCACGCGTTCGCCGTGTACCCGATCGCTACCCAGGCCGTTGGCGCGCAGGCCAAGGTCGTGCCGGCGGTCAACTTCGGTCACGACTTGCCGGCCATGCTGGCGGCCATCGATGCCGACACCCGTGTGGTATTCATCGCCAACCCCAACAACCCGACCGGCACCTGGTTCGACACCCAGGCACTGCGCGATTTCCTCGCGGGCGTGCCGGAAAACGTGCTGGTGGTGCTGGACGAGGCCTACATCGAATATGCCGACGGCGATGAGCTGCCGGATGGCCTGGACTTCCTCGCTGGGCACGCCAATCTGCTGGTCTCGCGCACCTTCTCCAAAGCCTACGGGTTGGCCTCGCTGCGCGTCGGCTACGGCCTCAGCTCGACTCAGGTCGCCGACGTGCTGAACCGTGTGCGTCAGCCGTTCAACGTCAACAGCTTCGCACTGGCCGCGGCCTGCGCGGCGTTCGACGATGCCGAGTATCTGGCCCGCAGCCGTGAAATCAACGCAGCTGGCATGTTGCAATTGCAGGAAGGTTGCCGCGAGTTGGGCCTGGGCTGGATTCCGTCCAAGGCCAATTTCCTGGCCATCGACTTTGCTCGTGATACCGCTGCGATCAACCAGGGGTTGTTGCGCGAGGGAGTGATCGTACGGCCAGTCGCCGGCTACGGCATGCCCAACCACCTGCGCGTTTCCATCGGCCTGCCGGCCGAGAACGCCCGCTTCCTGGAAGCGCTGCGCAAGGTGCTCAACGCGTGACCGAAGGCATGACACCGATAAACAAGCCTTTGGTCGAACGCCTGGTCGTGGTTGGCCTCGGGCTGATCGGCGGCTCTTTCGCCAAGGGCCTGCGTGCCCGTGGCGTGTGTCGCGAGGTCGTTGGCGTCGATCTGGATCCGCAGGCGCGCCGCATGGCCGTCGAGCTGGGGGTGGTGGACCGCTGCGAGGAGCAGTTGGCTGCCGCCTGTCAGGGCGCGGATGTGATCATGCTGGCGGTCCCTATCCTGGCCATGGAGCGTTTGCTCGGCGAGTTGGCCAGGCTGGATCTGGGCGATGCCGTGCTCACTGATGCGGGTAGCGCCAAAGGCAACGTGGTGCGCGCTGCGGATGCGGTCTTCGGTGGCGTGCCGGCGCGCTTCGTGCCGGGCCACCCGATTGCCGGCTCCGAGCAGAGCGGGGTGGAGGCGGCCAATGGCGAGCTGTTCAAGCGCCACAAGGTGATCCTCACGCCGCTGCCGCAGACTGATGCGATTGCGCTGCAGCGCGTCGATCAACTGTGGCGCGAGCTGGGCGCCGACGTCGAGCACATGCAGGTCGAGCACCACGATCAGGTGCTCGCTGCCACCAGTCATTTGCCGCATCTGCTGGCCTTTGGTCTGGTCGACTCGCTGGCCAAACGCAACGAGAATCTGGAAATTTTCCGCTATGCCGCCGGCGGCTTCCGCGATTTCACGAGAATCGCCGGCAGTGATCCGGTCATGTGGCACGACATCTTCCTCGCCAACCGCGAGGCGGTGCTGCGTACTCTGGATGTATTTCGCGACGACCTAGACGCCTTGCGCGATGCGGTCGACGCAGGGGACGGGCATCACCTGCTGGGCGTATTCACTCGCGCCCGCGTGGCCCGCGAACATTTCAGCAAAATACTGGCCCGTCGGGCCTATGTGGACGCTATGCACTCGAACGATCTGGTTTTCCTGGCTAATCCTGGTGGCAATGTCCGTGGGCGTATCCGCGTTCCAGGCGACAAGTCCATCTCCCACCGCTCGATCATGCTCGGCTCCCTGGCCGAAGGCACTACCGAGGTCGAAGGTTTTCTCGAGGGCGAAGACGCCCTGGCGACCCTGCAGGCTTTCCGCGACATGGGCGTGGTCATCGAAGGGCCGCACCATGGCCGCGTGACCGTGCATGGCGTTGGCCTGCACGGCCTGAAGCCGCCACCCGGTCCGCTCTACGTAGGCAATTCCGGCACTTCCATGCGCCTGTTGTCCGGCTTGCTGGCTGGCCAGCCCTTCGACGTGACCATGACCGGTGATGCATCGCTGTCCAAGCGCCCGATGAACCGCGTGGCCAATCCGCTGCGCGAAATGGGGGCCGTGGTCGAGACCGGCCCGGACGGTCGCCCACCGCTGACCATCCGTGGCGGCCAGAAGCTCAAGGCATTGACCTACACCTTGCCGATGGCCAGTGCCCAGGTTAAGTCCTGCCTGCTGCTGGCGGGTCTGTACGCCGAAGGCGTGACCACGGTTACCGAGCCGGCGCCGACCCGTGACCATACCGAACGCATGCTGCGCGGCTTCGGTTATGCCGTCGAGTCCAACGGGCCGGTGGCTTCCCTACAGGCCGGTGGCAAGTTGACGGCTACCCGCATCGAAGTGCCGGCGGACATTTCCTCGGCAGCGTTCTTTCTGGTGGCGGCTTCCATCGCCGAAGGCTCTGACCTGCTGCTCGAGCATGTCGGCATCAACCCGACGCGTATCGGCGTGATCGAGATTCTGCGCCTGATGGGCGGCGACATCACCCTGGAGAACCCACGTGAAGTCGGGGGCGAGCCTGTGGCTGACCTGCGCGTGCGCGGCGCCAAGCTCAAGGGGATCGAAATTCCCGAAGCGCTGGTGCCCCTGGCCATCGACGAGTTCCCGGTACTGTTCATCGCTGCGGTCTGCGCCGAAGGTCGCACCGTACTGCGTGGCGCCGAAGAGCTGCGCGTGAAGGAGTCCGACCGTATCCAGGTGATGGCCGACGGCCTGACCAGTCTGGGTGTGAAGGTCGAGCCGACCGAAGATGGCATCATCATCGACGGTGGCCAGGCCATTGGCGGTGGCGAAGTGCACAGCCACGGCGACCACCGCATCGCCATGGCCTTCAGCGTCGCCTCGCTGCGTGCGACGGCGCCAATCCGCATCCATGACTGCGCCAACGTCGCCACCTCGTTTCCCAACTTCCTGGCTCTGGCCGAGCAGGTTGGCATTCGTGTGGCCGTGGAGGGGCAGCAATGAGCGTCAACGCGCCGGTCATTACCATCGACGGGCCGAGTGGCTCGGGCAAGGGCACGGTTGCCGGTCTGCTGGCCAGGCAGCTGGGCTGGAACCTGCTGGATTCCGGCGCGCTGTATCGTCTGCTGGCATTCTCCGCACGCAATCATGGCGTCGACCTGACCAACGAAGAGTCGCTGAAGCTGCTGGCCGCGCACCTCGACGTGCAGTTCCTCGCTGCCGGTGACGGCAAGCCACAACGCATCATCCTCGAAGGCGAGGAGGTGACCGACGCCATCCGTAACGAGCAGATCGGTGCCGGTGCTTCTCAGGTCGCGGCCCTGCCAGCGGTGCGTGATGCGCTGCTGCAGCGCCAGCGCGCCTTCAACGAGGCGCCGGGCCTGGTGGCCGATGGTCGTGACATGGGCACCGTGGTGTTTCCAGAGGCGCCATTGAAGGTTTTCCTGACCGCCAGCGCCGAGGAACGTGCCAATCGACGTTACCTGCAGTTGAAGGCGAAGGGCGATGATGTTAATCTCGCGAGTCTTCTTGATGAGATTCGGGCACGCGATGAGCGTGATACCCAGCGTGCGGTGGCTCCGCTCAAGCCGGCAGCCGACGCGATCCAGCTGGATTCCACCGAATTGTCCATCGAGCAGGTGCTGGAAAGAATTCTGAGCGAAGTCGCCAATCGCGACCTCGCCGGTTGAAAAGAGCCATTTTCGGCTCGCAGGGGAGGCATACGGGGATACCAGTCCTAGTCCCGTAGGCCTTCTTTTATATGAATAAACCCGCATTGTCTGGAATGCGGAGCAGGGCGAATCCCCGCCCGATCCAACAGGAATCAACATGAGCGAAAGCTTTGCAGAACTTTTTGAAGAAAGCCTGAAAACCCTGGACATGCAGCCGGGTGCCATCATCACTGGCATCGTGGTCGACATCGACGGCGACTGGGTTACCGTTCACGCTGGCCTGAAGTCCGAGGGCGTCATCCCTCTGGAGCAGTTCTTCAACGAACAAGGCGAGCTGACCATCAAGGTCGGTGACGAAGTCCACGTTGCGCTGGACGCGGTTGAAGATGGCTTTGGTGAAACCAAGCTGTCCCGCGAAAAAGCCAAGCGCGCCGAGTGCTGGATCGTCCTGGAAGCAGCTTTCGCCGCTGAGGAAGTGGTCAAGGGCGTTATCAACGGTAAGGTTAAAGGCGGCTTCACTGTCGACGTTAACGGCATCCGTGCGTTCCTGCCAGGTTCCTTGGTCGATGTCCGTCCGGTGCGTGATACCACTCACCTGGAAGGCAAAGAGCTCGAATTCAAGGTCATCAAGCTCGACCAGAAGCGCAACAACGTTGTCGTTTCCCGTCGTAGCGTCCTGGAAGCCGAAAACTCCGCAGAGCGCGAAGCCCTGCTGGAATCGCTGCAGGAAGGCCAACAGGTCAAAGGTATCGTCAAGAACCTCACCGACTACGGCGCATTCGTGGATCTGGGTGGCGTCGATGGCCTGCTGCACATCACCGACATGGCCTGGAAGCGTATCAAGCACCCGTCCGAGATCGTCAACGTTGGCGACGAGATCGACGTCAAGGTTCTGAAGTACGATCGCGAGCGTAACCGTGTTTCCCTGGGCCTGAAGCAACTGGGCGAAGACCCATGGGTTGCTATCAAGGCGCGTTACCCGGAAAGCACCCGCGTTGTTGCGCGCGTGACCAACCTGACCGACTACGGCTGCTTCGCAGAGCTGGAAGAAGGCGTGGAAGGCCTGGTACACGTTTCCGAAATGGACTGGACCAACAAGAACATCCACCCGTCGAAAGTCGTTCAGGTTGGCGACGAAGTGGAAGTCATGGTTCTGGACATCGACGAAGAGCGTCGTCGTATCTCCCTGGGTATCAAGCAGTGCAAAACCAACCCATGGGAAGATTTCTCCGGTCAGTTCAACAAGGGTGACAAGATCTCCGGCACCATCAAGTCGATCACCGATTTCGGTATCTTCATTGGTCTGGACGGCGGCATCGACGGTCTGGTTCACCTGTCCGACATCTCCTGGAACGAAGTCGGCGAAGAAGCCGTACGTCGCTTCAAGAAGGGCGACGAGCTGGAAACCGTCATCCTGTCGGTCGACCCAGAGCGTGAGCGCATCTCCCTGGGCATCAAGCAACTGGAAGAAGATCCGTTCTCCGACTACGTTGCAGTCAACGACAAAGGCACTATCGTTCGCGGTACTGTGAAAGAAGTTGACGCCAAGGGCGCGATCATCACCCTGGCCGACGGCATCGAAGCCACTCTGAAAGCCTCCGAAATCAGCCGTGACCGCGTTGAAGATGCGCGCAACGTTCTGAAAGAAGGCGAAGAAGTCGAGGCCAAGATCATCAGCGTGGATCGCAAGAGCCGCGTGATCAGCCTGTCCGTCAAGTCGAAAGACGTTGAAGACGAAAAAGAAGCAATCAAGGAAATGCGTAAGCAGGAAGTTGAAACTTCCGGTCCGACCACCATCGGTGATCTGATCCGCGCGCAAATGGAAAACCAGAACTAAGTTCGGGTAATCCAGAAAAAGGGCGACTTCGGTCGCCCTTTTTTGTGGGCGTCGTTCAGGTATACAGCTTCGAATCGAGTTTCAGCCGCAGACGGGCGATCACCTCGGCTAAATCGCACAGGGTCCGAAAGCCTGGTCCTCCAAGGTGATTCCGCCCCGGCAGCCGTATCGCAGGGTGGTCACTCCGGATCGAGATGCTTGACCAGATTCAGGCAGCGCTTGAGCAGCGGTGAATCGTCATCCTTGCGGTAACTGATGACGATCGGCGAGGTGGCGCTGACGTCGAGCAGGGGCGTGTAGCCAATATCGTCGCGGTGCAGGCGCTGTACCGAAGCCGGCACCAGAGTGATGCCGATGCCAGCGGCCACCAAGCCAATGGCGGTCTGCAGCTCGTTGGTCATCTGTGCTACGCGAATCTTCAAGCCATTGCGCGCGAACAGCCCGAGCACATGGTCGGCATAGCTGGGCCTTGGCGTGCCTGGATAGAGCACGAACGGTTCCCGTGCCAGGTCTTCCAACGATGCGGGGGCGGCGAGCAGATGATGGCCAGCGGGCAGGGCGGCGACCAGTGGATCTTCACGAATGACCTCCTGCACGATGGCCGGGTCCTCGATATGGATGCGCCCGAAACCGATATCGATGCGGCCGCGTTTGAGGGCTTCCACCTGCTGCAGGGTGATCAGTTCGGACAACCCCAGCTCGATGGCGGCCTCGCTGCGCAGCTGACGGATCAGCTCCGGAAGTGCGCCATACAGTGTGGAAGGAGCGAAGCCGATTCCCAGCCAGCGTCTTTGCCCTTCGGCGATCCGCCGCGTGTCTTCGCTGACGCGGCCAAGCTGCTCAAGCAACTGCACGGAATGCTCATAGAAGAACCGACCAGCCTCGGTCAGGCGCAACGGCCTGCCGCGCTCGATCAGGGCCACGCCCAACTCATCTTCCAATTGCTGGATTTGCCGGCTCAGCGGCGGCTGGGCGATATGCAGGCGTTCTGCTGCGCGGGTGAAATTAAGGGTTTCAGCCAGCACGCGAAAGTAGCGCAGGTGGCGCAGCTCCATGATACCTCCAGGGTATGAAACCAGACCGATTCAATATTGGACTGGCTTATTTGCTGAGGTCAATCTGTGCCGGAACAAAAATAAAACCTGAAGGATATGCTCGTGATGACTCGCATCCTTTGCTCCTCCACCGCGTTCTTGCGCCTGGCTGGCCTTCTGAGCGAGGCGCCGCAGCGCTGCGTCTCGCAGCCTTTTGCCAGTCGTTCTGACCTGCATACGGATCACTTCCAATGAGCGTTCCCCTGATCGAAAGCCTCGAGACCCTGATCGTCGATCTGCCGACCATTCGCCCGCACAAGCTGGCGATGCACACCATGCAGCGGCAGACCCTGGTGATCCTGCGCCTGCGCTGCAGTGACGGTATCGAAGGTGTCGGTGAAGCCACCACCATTGGTGGCCTGGCCTATGCCGGGGAAAGCCCGGAAAGCATCAAGACCAACATCGATACCTACTTCGCACCGCTGCTGATCGGCCAGCCGGCCGGCAACATCAACGCCGCGATGCTGCGCATCGACCGCAACGTGCGCGCCAACACCTTCGCCCGCTCGGCAGTGGAAACCGCCTTGCTCGACGCCCAGGGCAAGCGTCTTGGCCTGCCGGTTGCCGAGCTGCTCGGTGGCCGTGTGCGTGACGGTCTGGAAGTCGCCTGGACGCTGGCCAGTGGCAATACCGCCACAGACATCGAAGAGGCCGAGCGCATGCTCGACCTGCGTCGCCACCGGATTTTCAAGCTGAAGATCGGCAGCCGCGATGCGTCGCTGGATATCGCCCACGTGGCGGCCATCAAGCGCGCATTGGGCGACCGTGCCAGCGTTCGGGTAGACGTCAACCAGGCGTGGAGCGAAGCGGTGGCCATGCGCGCCTGCCAGGCGCTCGGCGATGCCGGCGTCGACCTGATCGAGCAGCCGATTCCTCGCCAGGACGTGCAGGCCCAGGCGCGCGTCAGCGCCCGCAGCCCAGCGCCGATCATGGCCGACGAAGCCATCGAGAGCGTGGAAGACAGTTTCAACCTGGCCCGTGCCGGCGCCGCACCGGTGTTCGCCCTGAAGATCGCCAAGAATGGTGGCCCGCGCGCCGTGCTGCGCAGCGCCCATATCGCCGAAGCCGCGGGTATCGCTCTGTACGGCGGCACCATGCTCGAAGGCAGTGTCGGCACCCTGGCCTCGGCCCATGCCTTCGCCACCCTCAGCAAGCTGGAGTGGCACACCGAGCTGTTCGGGCCGCTGCTGCTGACCGAGGACATCCTCGTCGAGGTGCCGATGTACCGCGATTTCGAACTGAAGATCCCGACCACGCCCGGCCTTGGTGTGACGCTCGATGAAGAGCGTCTGCAGCACTTCCGCCGTCGTTGATGCCTACCGAAAGGACGTTGCCATGCTGTTCCATGTGCGCATGACCGTAAAACTGCCCACCGATATGCCGGCCGAACAGGTCGCCCGCCTGAAGGCCGATGAAAAAGAGCTGGCCCAGCGTCTGCAGGGCGAGGGCACCTGGCGCCATCTATGGCGAATTGCCGGGCTGTACGCCAACGTCAGCGTGTTCGACGTGGCCGACGCCCAGGCTCTGCATGACACTCTGATGCAACTGCCGCTCTACCCCTACATGGAGATCGAGGTCATGGCGCTGTGTCATCACCCGTCCTCGATCCATGATGACGATCGCTGATTCGCCAGCATAATCCGTTCAAGAAAAAACAAGATGAGGAAAAGACCATGACCGTACGTATCGCCCAGACCGTGGATGTGCAGAAGTTCTTCGAAGAGGCCAGTGGTTTCAGCAATGACCAGGGCAGCGCGCGCATGAAGACGGTGATTCACCGCCTGCTCAACGACACCGCGAAGCTCATCGAGGATCTTCAGATCACCCCGGAAGAATTCTGGAAAGCGGTGCACTACCTCAACGAACTCGGCAGCCGCCAGGAGGCTGGTTTGGTTGTCGCCGGTCTGGGTATCGAGCATTACCTCGACATGCTGATGGACGCCGAGGACGAAGAGGCCGGTCGCACGGGCGGTACCCCACGCACCATCGAGGGGCCGTTGTATGTCGCCGGAGCGCCGCTGAGCAAGGGCGAAGCCCGTCTGGACGATGGTCAGGATGCCGGTACACCGCTGTTCATGCAGGGCCGTGTGTTCGATACCGACGGCAAGCCATTGGCCGGTGCCATCGTCGACGTCTGGCACGCCAACACGGGCGGCACCTATTCCTACTTCGATCCCGCGCAGTCGGAGTTCAACCTGCGTCGCCGCATCGAGACCGATGCCGAGGGCCGCTATCGCTTTCGCAGCATCGTGCCGTCCGGCTACGGCTGCCCGCCCGATGGCCCGACCCAGCAACTGCTCGACCAGCTCGGCCGCCATGGCCAGCGTCCGGCCCACGTGCATTTCTTCATCTCGGCACCCGGCCATCGGCATTTGACTACCCAGATCAATCTGGATGGCGACAAGTACCTGCACGATGACTTCGCCTACGCCACCCGCGATGAGCTGATTGCGAAGATCGATTTCTTCGAGGATGCGGCGCGTGCCAGTGCCCACGGGGTGGCAGGACGCTTCGCCGAAATCGAATTCGATTTCACCTTGCAATCCACCGCTGAGCCCAAGGCCCAGCAACGCCACGAGCGGGTGAGGGCGCTGGAGGCCTGAGGGCTGCTCTGTCAGGCCCGGTTCTGAACCTGGCAAGCCTGGATTACCCCCTGCACAGGGGGTAATTGTGTTTGGCATGTAGGCCCGAAGCTGAGGGCTGTGTGGATACGCCGTGCAGGCCCATGGATGATGCGGCTGGCGGGTGTCGGGCGGGAAGGGAGAGCGGTTCAAGCATTGTTCGATTATCGAACAAATAATCGATTATCGGATTGTTAGCTCGCTATGGGCTGGGTACCTTGTACTCACACGGCGCAATAGCCGCCCCACGGTTTCCAGAGCAATAAGACGAGAACGACCATGGCTGAAATTCTCTCCCTGCGCGAGGCGGTTGAGCGCTTCGTTCACGACGGTGACACCATCGCCCTCGAAGGCTTCACCCATCTGATTCCCACTGCGGCTTCCCATGAACTGATCCGTCAGGGCAAGAAAGACCTGACGCTGGTGCGCATGACACCGGATCTGGTCTATGACCTGCTGATCGGTGCGGGTTGCGCCAAGCGTCTGATTTTCTCCTGGGGTGGCAACCCCGGTGTCGGCTCCCTGCACCGTCTGCGCGACGCGGTCGAGAAGCACTGGCCGCACAAGCTGGAAATCAGCGAGCACAGCCACGCGGCGATGGCCAACGCCTACGTCGCTGGCGCATCCAATCTGCCGTTCGCCGTGCTGCGCGGCTATCAGGGCTCGGACCTGGTCAAGGTCAACCCGGAAATCAAGTTCATCGAATGCCCGTACACCGGCGAGAGCCTGGCTACCGTACCGAGCGTGCGTCCTGACGTCACCGTCATCCACGCGCAGAAGGCCGACCGCAAGGGCAACGTGCTGATTCAGGGCATTCTCGGTGTGCAGAAGGAGGCCGCTCTGGCTGCCAAGCGTTGCATCGTCACCGTCGAGGAAATCGTCGACGACCTGCAAGCACCGATGAACGCCTGCGTACTGCCGACCTGGGCACTGACTGCCGTCTGTGTGGTGCCGGGCGGTGCTCATCCATCCTATGCCCATGGCTATTACGAGCGTGACAACCGCTTCTACCAGGCCTGGGATCCCATCGCCCGCGACCGTGAAACCTTCACTGCCTGGATCGATGAATACATCCGTGGCACCGAGGATTTTGCGCAGTACCAGGCGAAGGTTAACGGGGAGGCCAAGTGATGAGCGAGTTCAACACCAATGAAATGATGACCGTGGCCGCCGCGCGCCGCCTCGGCAATGGCAGCGTCTGCTTCGTCGGCATCGGTTTGCCGTCCAAGGCGGCCAACCTGGCGCGTCTGACCCACGCCCCGGAAGTGGTACTGATCTACGAATCCGGCCCGATCGGCGCCAAGCCCACCGTGCTGCCGCTGTCCATCGGTGATGGTGAGCTGGCCGAGACGGCCGATACCGTGGTGCCGACCGGCGAGATCTTTCGCTACTGGCTGCAGGGCGGTCGTATCGATGTCGGCTTCCTCGGCGCGGCCCAGGTCGACAAGTTCGGCAATATCAACACCACGGTGATCGGTGATTACCATGCGCCGAAAGTGCGTCTGCCGGGTGCCGGTGGCGCGCCGGAAATCGCTGGCAGCGCCAAGAAGGTGCTGATCATCCTCAAGCAGGGTCATCGCACCTTCGTCGACAAGCTGGCGTTCATCACGTCGGTGGGCCATGGCGAGGGTGGCGATCACCGCAAGCGCCTCGGCCTGCCGGGCGACGGCCCGGTCGCGATCATCACCGACCTGTGCATCATGGAGCCGGAAGCGGGCAGCAACGAATTCATCGTTACCTCCCTGCATCCGGGCGTGAGCCGTGAGCAGGTGGTCGAGAACACCGGCTGGCAGATCCGTTTCGCCGACAACGTGACCACCACCGAAGCGCCGAAAGCCGAAGAACTGGCTGCGCTGCGTGATCTGGAAGCACGCACCGCCGCTGCCCATGGGCAGAAGGGGAGTGACGAATGACTCGCGATGTATTCATTTGCGATGCGGTGCGTACGCCGATCGGTCGGCTCAATGGCGGCCTCTCCGCGGTACGCGCCGACGACCTGGCAGCCATTCCGCTGAAGGCACTGATCGAACGTAATCCGCAGGTCGACTGGTCGGCGGTCGATGAAGTGTTCATGGGCTGCGCCAATCAGTCCGGCGAGGACAACCGCAACGTCGCCCGTATGGCGCTGCTGCTCGCTGGCCTGCCGGAGACGGTGCCTGGCGTGACCCTCAACCGCCTCTGCGCCTCGGGCATGGAAGCGGTGGGTGCTGCCTTCCGAGCCATCGCTTCCGGGGAAATGGAGCTGGCCATCGCTGCCGGCGTCGAATCGATGACCCGCGCGCCATACGTGATGGGCAAGGCGGACAGTGCCTTTGGCCGTGGCCAGAAGCTCGAAGACACCACCCTGGGCTGGCGTTTCGTCAATCCGGCGATGAAGGAGCGCTACGGCGTCGACCCGATGCCGGTGACCGGTGACAACGTGGCCGAAGATTACGGCGTCAGCCGTGCCGACCAGGACGCCTTCGGTCTGCGCAGCCAGCAGCGTGCCGCCGTGGCGCAGCAAAGTGGTTACTACGCCGAGGAAATCGTGCCGGTAGTGATCAAGACCAAGAAGGGTGAAAGCATCGTCGATACCGACGAACACCCTCGCGCCGACACCACCGCCGAGGCACTTGCCAAGCTCAAGCCGGTCAACGGCCCGGACAAGACGGTGACTGCAGGCAACGCCTCGGGGCTCAACGACGGGGCGTCGGCGATGATCCTGGCGTCTGCCGAAGCGGTGCAGAAATATGGCCTCAAGGCCCGCGCCAAGGTACTCGGCATGGCCAGCGGTGGCGTGGCCCCTCGGGTCATGGGTGTCGGCCCGGTACCGGCGGTACGCAAGCTGCTGAGCCGCCTGAACCTCGATATCGATGCCTTTGACGTGATCGAACTGAACGAGGCGTTCGCCGCTCAGGGGCTGGCGGTCACCCGTGATCTCGGCCTGGCGGACGACAGCCCCAAGGTCAATCCGAACGGCGGCGCCATCGCCCTCGGCCACCCCTTGGGCATGAGCGGCAACCGCCTGGTGCTGACTGCCGTACACCACCTGGAAAAGACCGGCGGCAAGCTCGGTCTGGCGACCATGTGCGTGGGCGTCGGCCAGGGGCTGGCATTGGCGATCGAGCGCGTCTAGAAACCTGCAGATCGACCATGGGGCGTTACTCATGCGCTGTTTGGTGGGCTGAAGCCCACCCTACGTTACGTCGGGTGCTTGTCTCTTGTAGGGTGGGCTTCAGCCCACCAACATCGACGACCGCCAAGAGTCCGGCGATATGCCCACAGGTCCCAGAGTTTGTTTGCTTCGGTATCGGACAGGGCTCCACGCCGCCGTGTCCGGTACCGGTGCAAGCGATCAGGCGGGGTAATAATGCTCGAATCATTTGGTTACATGTAAGTCGGAGTAGGGAACCGTCCCGTTCCTTACCAGTGAGTATCCATGATGAGTTCCGAAGCCAGCACGGTGTACGAAGCCCCGAACTACAGCCCGGAAGAGCGCCGCAAGCGCATCTTCGCCATCGTCGGCGCTTCCTCGGGCAATCTGGTCGAGTGGTTCGATTTCTACGTGTATGCCTTCTGCGCGATCTACTTCGCGCCAGCTTTCTTTCCGTCCGACGACCCCACCGTCCAGTTGCTCAATACCGCAGGTGTATTCGCTGCCGGGTTTCTGATGCGACCGATTGGCGGCTGGGTATTTGGCCGGGTTGCCGACAAGTACGGACGCAAGGTCTCGATGATGATCTCCGTGCTGATGATGTGCCTGGGGTCGCTGTCCATCGCCTTCATGCCGACCTATGACAGCATCGGCGCCCTGGCACCGCTGCTGCTATTGCTGGCGCGCCTGTTCCAGGGGCTGTCGGTGGGCGGCGAGTACGGCACTACGGCGACCTACATGAGCGAAGTGGCGCTCAAGGGGCAGCGCGGGTTCTTCGCGTCGTTCCAGTACGTCACGCTGATTGGCGGGCAATTGCTGGCCGTGCTGGTGGTCGTGATCCTGCAGCAACTGCTCACCGAAGATGAGCTGCGTGCCTGGGGTTGGCGCATCCCGTTCGTGATCGGTGCCCTGGCTGCCGTGGTGGCCTTCTACCTGCGCCGTTCGCTGGACGAGACCGCCAAGAAGGACCAGATCGGCAACAAGGAGTCGGGCAGCATCGCCTACCTGTTCAAGCACCACAAAGCGGCGTTCTTCACCGTGCTTGGCTATACCGCCGGTGGCTCGCTGATCTTCTATACCTTCACCACCTACATGCAGAAGTACCTGGTCAATTCGGCAGGCATGAGCGCCAAGACCGCCAGCGGCATCATGACCGCTGCGCTGTTTCTGTTCATGATCATGCAGCCGCTGTTCGGCGCCTTGTCCGATCGCATCGGTCGACGCACCTCTATGCTCTGGTTCGGTGCCCTGGGGGCGATCTTCACCTGGCCGATCCTGGCGCTGCTGCAGACCGTGCACAATCCGGTGGTGGCCTTCCTGCTGATCATTGTGGCCCTGGCCATCGTCAGCCTGTATACCTCGATAAGCGGCCTGGTGAAGGCCGAGATGTTCCCGCCGGAAGTCCGCGCCCTGGGCGTCGGCCTGGCTTACGCGGTAGCCAATGCGCTATTCGGCGGGTCTGCCGAATACGTGGCCCTGGGCCTGAAGTCCATTGGCCTGGAGCAAACCTTCTACTGGTACGTGTCGGGCATGATGGTGCTGGCCTTTCTGGTCAGCTTGCGTCTGCCGCGCCAGGCCAGTTACCTACACCATGATCATTGACCACGGAGTTTCAGCAGTATGAGTTCAAGGCCCTGCAGCCAGTTGTTCGATGCCTACTTCACCAGTGCGCCGATGCGTGAGGTGTTCAGCGACCATGGCCGCGTGCAGGGCATGCTCGACTTCGAGGCGGCGCTGGCCAGGGCCGAGGCTGCGGTCGGCGTGATTCCCGCGGCAGTGGTCGCCGATATCGAGGCTGCCTGCCGGGCCGAACTCTATGATTTCGATGCCCTGGCCATCGCCATCGGCAGCGCCGGCAACTCGGCGATTCCGCTGGTCAAGGCGCTGGGCAAACGCATCGCCGCGCAGAGTGAAGAGGCCGAGCGCTACGTGCACCTGGGCGCCACCAGCCAGGACGCCATGGACAGCGGCTTGGTGCTGCAACTGCGCGCCGCC
Source organism: Pseudomonas sp. SZ40 (assembly GCF_052958135.1). Taxonomy (NCBI): domain Bacteria; kingdom Pseudomonadati; phylum Pseudomonadota; class Gammaproteobacteria; order Pseudomonadales; family Pseudomonadaceae; genus Pseudomonas; species Pseudomonas sp. SZ40. Next base: position 44,831 of record NZ_JBQWIF010000029.1, read on the forward strand.
ATCGTGCTGCTGGAAAACGACCTCGATGCCTTGAGCCGACTGTTGGCCGAACAGGCCGAGCGATATGTGGCAACGCCCATGGCCGGGCGCACCTGGCTGCAGCACGCCACGCCGGTAACCTTGGGTATGAAGATCGCTGGGTGGCTGGGGGCGGTCGACCGCCATCGCCAGCGTCTCGCAGAGATCAAACCGCGCCTGCTGTGCCTGCAGTTCGGTGGGGCGTCCGGCAGCCTGGCGGCGCTGGGCGACAAGGCCTGGCCGGTGGCCGAAGCGTTGGCGGCTGAGCTGGATCTGCAACTGCCTGAACAGCCCTGGCACACCCAGCGCGATCGTCTGGTCGAGTTCGCCAGCCTGCTTGGCATGATCGCCGGCAGCCTGGGCAAGCTGGGCCGCGACCTCAGCCTGCTGATGCAGACCGAGGCCGGCGAGTTGTTCGAGCCCTCTGCGCCAGGCAAGGGCGGTTCCTCGACCATGCCGCACAAGCGTAACCCGGTCAGCGCTGCGGTGCTGATCGGCGCCGCGACCCGCGCGCCCGGCCTGGTTGCCACCATGTTCGCGGCCATGCCTCAGGAGCACGAGCGCAGCCTCGGCCTGTGGCATGCCGAATGGGAGACCCTGCCGGAGCTCTGCTGCCTGGTGTCCGGTGCCTTGCAGCAAGCGCTGCTGGTGGTGCCAGGGCTCGAGGTGGATGCCGGGCGCATGGCCCGCAACCTCGACCTGACCCGTGGCCTGGTGCTGGCCGAGGCGGTGAGCATCGCCCTGGCGCAACGCATCGGTCGTGACGCGGCTCACCGCCTGGTCGAGCAGTGCTGCAAACAGGCGGTGAAGGAGGGCGCTCATCTGCGTGAAGTGCTGGGCGCCAATTCCGAGGTCACTGCCCAGCTGTCCGCGGAAGAACTGGATCACCTGCTCGATCCTGCCCATTACCTGGGCCAGGCGCGCCGCTGGGTCGAGCGTGCCGTGGCGCAGAGCCGCGAACTGAATTCGTAGATCATCTAGGAGATTGTCATGCCCGTGGTATCCCTCGCCGATGGCGACCTGAACTACAAACTCGAAGGCCCGGCGGATGCGCCGGTGCTGGTGCTGTCCAATTCCCTGGGCACCAACCTGCACATGTGGGACGCGCAGATGCCGGCGTTCAGCGAGCATTTTCGTGTGCTGCGCTACGACACCCGTGGCCATGGCCAATCGCTGGTCAGCTCCGGCTTCTACAGCATCGAACAGAACGGCCGCGACGTCCTCGCGCTGCTCGACGCGCTGAACATCGACACGGTGCATTTCTGTGGCCTGTCCATGGGCGGTTTGATCGGTCAGTGGTTCGGCCTCAACGCCGGCGAGCGTCTGCAGCGCCTGGTGCTGTGCAACACCGCCGCCAAGATTGGCACCGATGAGATCTGGAGCACCCGCATCGACACCGTGCTCAAGGGGGGCGAGAAGGCCATGCGCGATTTGCGCGATGCCTCCATCGAGCGTTGGTTCACCCCGCCATTCGCTGCCAAGCACCCGGAAAAGGTCGACCCCATCGTTACCATGCTGGCGCAGACCTCGCCCCAGGGCTACGCGGCCAACTGCGCGGCGGTACGCGATGCCGATTACCGTGAGCAGATCGCTGCGATCGAGGCGCCGACCCTGATCGTCTGCGGTACCGGCGATGCGGTGACCACGCCGGAGCATGGCCGCTTCATGCAGGAACGCATCGCCGGTGCCGAGCTGGTCGAGTTCGACGCCGCGCACCTGTCCAACGTGCAGGCAGGCGAGTTGTTCACCCGGCGTGTGCTGGATTTTCTGCGCGCCAAATGACTGAGCGCTCTACCCCATGAAACCGGAGTTACCGATGGACGAGAAACAACGCTACGAAGCCGGCATGCAGGTGCGCCGCGCGGTGCTGGGCGATACCCACGTCGACCGCAGCCTGGAAAAGCTGACGCCGTTCAACGAAGAATTTCAGGAAATGATCACCCGTCATGCCTGGGGTGATATCTGGACGCGTCCGGGATTGCCGCGCCATACCCGCAGCCTGATCACCATCGCCATGCTGATCGGCATGAACCGCGAGGGTGAATTGAAGCTGCACCTCAAGGCTGCCAAGAACAATGGCGTCACCCGTGAGGAACTCAAGGAATTGATCATGCAGAGCGCGATCTATTGCGGCATTCCCGCTGCCAATGCGACCTTCCACCTCGCGGAAGAGCTGTGGGACGAAGTCGGCGTGGAGTCGCTGAACAAGGCGTAGGCAAGTTTCGTAGGGTGGAAGACGCTGTTTTCTTCCACCAGGCGATTCGAGTATCGCTCCGCTCGACCCAGGCTACGCGAAAGCCCCGCAGACGCGGGGCTTTCGCTTATCGGCTTACCACTGCGGTGCGAAGTCCGGGCTCACCAGGCGGCGATCCTTGGGCAGGCTGGCGATCAGCGCGCGGTCTTCATCGTCGAGGCGGATGTCCAGAGCGGCCAGGTTGGCCCGCTGGTTTTCCACGCCGCTGGCCTTGGGGATCGCTGCCACGTGGTCCTGAGCAAGCAGCCACTGCAGCACCACCTGACTGGGGAATACGCCGTGCTTGGCGGCAATCTGGCGGATTTCTGGTAGTTGCGCGGCTTCACCACGGGCCAATGGGCAGTAAGCGGTGAACGCCAGATTGTGTTCGCGGGCGTAGTCGAGCATCGGTTGCTGATCGAGCAGCACGTGATATTCCACCTGAATCGCGGCGATCGGGGCTTTGAACTCCTCGATGCTCTGACGCAACAGCGGCAGCGGAAAATTGGCGACGCCGATGTTCAGCGTCGTGCCCTCGTCACGCAGTGCCGCCAGTGTCTCCAGGACGCGGTGCAGGCCATCACCTTTCAGGCTGCCGGCGTTGCCTGGCCAGTGGATCAGGAACAGGTCGACATACTCGGTGCGCAGCGCCTGCAGGCTTTCGGTGAGCGAGGCGCGGATGGCATCGGGCTGCAGCTTGTCCCACCAGACCTTAGTGGTCAGGTGGATCTTCTCGCGGGCGACCTCGGTCTCAGCCAGCGCCTTGCCGACTGCCGCTTCGTTCTCGTAGGCCGTGGCGGTATCGATATGTCGGTAGCCGATCTCCAGGGCTTGATGCACCGCGCGGGTGCATTCGTCGTCGCGCATGGGCCAGGTGCCCAGCCCCAGTTTCGGCATGTTCAGTTGGTAACGATTGCGGATGGCCTGCATGTGAGTACTCCTGATGACAACGGGTGACTATTCGTAGGCGTCGATGCCCGCCGCGTGGCGCGCGGCGAGGTAGCCAAAGGTGAGGGCGGGCCCCAGGTTGATACCGCCGGAGGGGTAGTGGCCGCCGAACACGCTGGCCATGTCCGCGCCAGCGGCGTACATGCCGCTGATTGGCAGGCCTTCGACATCGAGTACGCGGGCCGATGCGTCGGTCTTCAGGCCGGCGAACGTGCCGAAGCAGCCAGGCTCTACTTTGACTGCATAGAAGGGGCCCTGTTCGATCGGCGCGACGCAGGGGTTGGGCCCCGGATGCAACGGATCGCCCTGTTTCCGGTTGAACGCGGTGCTGCCGCGGCCGAACTCGGGATCGTCGCCCGCCCGCGCGTACTGATTGAAGGTCGCCACCGTGGTCGCCAGGGCAACCGGATCGATACCGCATTGCAGTGCCAGTCGTTCTACGCTGGCAGCGCGCTGCAGGTAGCCACTGCGCAGTGCCGACCACAGCGGCACGGGAGCCGGGCGGGCGAAGCCCAGGCCATAGCGACGCTGGAAGCGATGGTCGCAGATCAGCCAGGAACAGACTTCCTGTCCATCCGGCACCTGCTCGACCATGGCCGAAACGTAGTCGTAGTAACCGTGGGCCTCGTTGACGAAACGCTTGCCGTTGGCCAGTACGCCGATGATGCCCGGCTTGCCACGCTCGATGATGTGCGGGAAGTGGCCGCTGCTGCCGTCGCGGCGCGGCACTCTGGAAACCGGCGCCCAGGCCACGGGCGACTTCAGCCGGGTGTCGACCTGAGCGCCTAGCGCCTCACCGAGGCGCAGCCCGTCGCCCGAGCAGGAGGTGGGTGGCAGCGCCAGGTTGTCCCGGCCGCTGGCATCGCGGGGAAACAGCTGCCGGCGACGCAGTGGATCGTTGGGGAAGCCGCCAGCGGCGAGAATCACTGCGCGGGCGCTGATGAAATGCTCGCCATCCTTGTGCCGGATCGTCACGCCGTTGACGTGACCGTCCTGCCGATGCAGGCGAACCACGGGCGCCGATTCGATCATCGTCACGCCCAGATCAGTGGCAGAGCGTGCCAGCCGTGCGACCAGCGCCACACCGTTGACCAGATGCATGGCGCGGCCGTAGCGGGCCAGGTGGTAGAGGTGAGTGCTGAAGCGACGAACCACGTGCCACAGGGACTTCGGTGAGCGGGTCATGCTGAGGAAAGCCGCTAGATCGGCTCCGGCCATGATCGGCATGCCCATGAACGAGGTCTCCCGCATGGTCCTGCGCAGGCGCGGTAACAGGTCGAGCACTTCGTGGGCATCATAGGGGGCGGCGATCACCTGATGGCCACCCGTGGCGGCCCCCGGCGTATCACCATGCATATCCGGGATGGCGTTGCCGTCGGCGAACTGCAAGGCCGTGTGTCGTTCGAAGAACGCCACCATATGCGGGCAGGCTTCGAGAAAGGCCGCGACGCGCTGGCCATCGAAGTGCTCGCCAAGTTCGTGGCGCAGGTACGTGAGCGGCTGCTCGATGTCTTCCTCAATGCCCGCCCGGCGTGCCAGCGGGTTGCGCGGTACCCAGGCCCAGCCACCGGACCAGGCGGTGGCGCCGCCGAGAACAGCGTCCTTCTCCACCAGCACCACCTTCTGGCCGTGCCAGGCGGCGGTCACTGCGGCAGCTAGCCCGGCGGCGCCGGAGCCGACCACCAGCAGGTCGCATTGTTGGGGGAGCGGGGTGGGAGGAACGGCGGGCATGAAGGGCTCCTGACGGCTTATGATTATTTTTGGAATCGAGTTCCATATATTAATTTCAACCGGGCGCTGTCGCCAAGAACGCTCCCCGCGCTTGATGTTTACCCCGCACGGCCCCATCTGATGGGCTAGAGCCCTTCTGCCATCAGCCTTCGAGCCTGCCATGAACCTGTTTTTGTCTTCCCGCCAGCGCGAGGCCCTGCGCATGTCGTGGGCGTTTATCGCCCCCTATCGTGGGCGCGTGGCCGGTGCGCTGCTGGCGCTGCTGTTTACCGCAGCGATTACCCTGTCCATGGGGCAGGGCATCAAACTGCTGGTGGATCAGGGCCTGGCCACGCAATCGCCGCAAGCGCTGCGCCATTCGATTCTGCTGTTCTTCGTGCTGGTGCTGGCCCTGGCGGTCGGTACCTACACCCGGTTCTATCTGGTGTCCTGGCTTGGTGAGCGGGTGGTGGCGGACATTCGCAAGCGGGTATTCGACCATCTGGTCGGGCTGCACCCGGGCTTCTACGCGCACAATCGCAGCTCGGAGATCCAGTCGCGACTGACCGCCGATACCACGCTGCTGCAATCGGTGATCGGTTCTTCCCTGTCGATGGCCTTGCGCAACCTGATCATGCTGGTTGGCGGCATGATCCTGCTGGTGGTCACCAACCCCAAGTTGAGCGCCATCGTGCTGGCTGCCTTGCCGCTGGTGGTGGCACCGATCCTGCTGTTCGGCCGCCGCGTACGGGAGCTGTCGCGGCTCAGTCAGGACCGCATCGCCGATGTTGGCAGTTACGTCAGCGAAGTGCTCGGGCAGATCAAGACGGTACAGGCTTACAACCACCAGGCCGAGGACCGTCGCCGCTTCGGCCTGTCCGCCGAGGCTGCGTTCGATACGGCGCGCAAGCGCGTCGCCCAGCGTGCCTGGCTGATTACCGTGGTGATCGTGCTGGTGCTTGGCGCCGTTGGCGTGATGCTCTGGGTCGGCGGCATGGACGTGATCGCCGGGCGCATCAGCGGCGGTGAGCTGGCTGCGTTCGTGTTCTACAGCCTGATCGTCGGCTCCTCGTTCGGCACCCTTAGCGAAGTGATCGGCGAGTTGCAGCGCGCGGCCGGCGCCGCCGAGCGTATCAGCGAATTGCTGCGCGCGCGCAACGAGATCCATGCGCCGCTCGAGGGTGCGCTGCTGCCGACCCAGCCCGTGCAAGGGCGCATCGAGGTCCAGGGGCTGTCGTTCGCCTATCCGACCCGCCCGGAAAGCCTCGCGCTGCAGGGTATCGATCTGACGGTGGTGCCCGGTGAAACCCTGGCCATCGTCGGTCCGTCCGGGGCGGGCAAGTCGACGCTGTTCGATCTGCTGCTGCGCTTCTACGACCCGCAGCAGGGGCGAATCCTCATCGACGGCCTGCCGATCGATCGGCTCGACCCGCACGCCCTTCGCGAGAACTTCGCGCTGGTCTCCCAGCACCCGGCGCTGTTCTTCGGCAGCGTGGAAGACAACATCCGCTACGGGCGCCTGGATGCCAGCAGCGCCGAAGTGGAAGCCGCTGCCCGTGCGGCCCATGCCCATGAGTTCATCGAGCGATTGCCGCAGGGCTATCAGACCCATCTGGGCGATGCCGGGCTGGGCCTTTCAGGTGGCCAGCGTCAGCGCCTGGCCATTGCCCGTGCGTTGCTGGTGGATGCGCCGATCCTGCTGCTGGACGAAGCCACCAGTGCCCTCGATGCCGAGAGCGAACACCTGATCCAGCAGGCACTGCCCGAACTGATGCGTGGCCGCACCACCCTGGTGATCGCCCACCGCCTGGCGACGGTGAAGAGCGCGGACCGCATCGCCGTGTTCGATCAGGGACAATTGGTTGCCTTGGGCAAGCACGCCGAACTGGTCGCCGGCAACCCGCTTTACGCGCGGCTGGCCGAGTTGCAATTCGTGGAGAAAACCTGAGGCGGGTATCAGGAGCGGCGCGAGTCGGTTTATCGGCGATTGGTGGTCATACCGTAACAGTGCGCAATGACCACCACCGTTTCGCGCCGGGGGCGACGCTCCTACGGAAGCAGCTCTCTCCCCATTCGTAGGAGCCGCGACCCCGCGGCGAATGGTACAGGCGGCGCCGATATCGCGGTGACGCCAGCATCGTTTCGCACCGGGGCGACGTTTCTACAGTAAGCGCTGAGTGCTCGGTTTCAGCTATTGACCAGGCTGAGGAACTCGCTGCGGGTCGCGGCGTTTTCGCGGAACTCGCCGAGCATCACCGAGGTGACCATGGAGGAGTTCTGCTTCTCCACGCCGCGCATCATCATGCACATGTGCTTCGCTTCGATGACCACAGCCACGCCAAGGGCGCCGGTGACCTGCTGGATCGCCTCGGCGATCTGCCGGCTCAGGCTTTCCTGGATCTGCAGGCGACGGGCATACATGTCGACGATGCGCGCCACCTTGGAGAGGCCCAGCACCTTGCCATTGGGGATGTAGGCAACATGGGCCTTGCCGATGAAGGGCAGCAGGTGATGCTCGCAGAGTGAATACAGCTCGATGTTCTTCACCACCACCATCTCGCTGGCGTCGGAGCTGAACAACGCACCGTTGGTGACTTCTTCCAGAGTCTTCTCATAGCCGTTGCAGAGGTACTGCATGGCCTTGGCGGCGCGCTTGGGCGTGTCGAGCAGGCCTTCGCGGGAGACGTCTTCACCCAGTTGGCCGAGGATCGCGGTGTAATGCTGTTCGAGAGTGTTACGGCTAGAGTCCATGCGGCTTCCAGTGATGTTCGGATGACAATGTACCTGCTGCCTGCCGGCCCGGCTGGCGACGCCGACCAGAGCGGTCTGGCGTCAATGGCCGGCATTGAGGTTCAAGCGGGCGGCAATTGTAATCCGCTCACGGCGATTTACCGAGCGTAATCGGCTTCGATGCCTCGCCGCACTGGTGGGCGGTGACTCATTTGGCTGCGTGAGCCGCCAGGCAGGTGTCGAGCATGCGGTTGGAGAAGCCCCACTCGTTGTCGTACCAGGCCAGTACCTTGACCAGCCGGCCGTTCACCTTGGTGTGGTTGGCGTCGAAGATCGACGACAGTGGATTGTGGTTGAAGTCGCAGGACACCAGCGGCAGTTCGTTGTAACCCAGCACGTTCGATTGCTGGCTGGCGGCGCGCAACAGAGCATTGATCTCCTCGGCGCTGGTGTCGCGCTGCACCTGCACGGTGAGGTCGACCAGCGACACGTTGATCACCGGTACCCGCACCGCCATGCCGGTCAGGCGGCCCGCCAGCTCCGGCAGCACCAGGCCGACGGCTTCGGCTGCACCGGTCTTGGTGGGAATCATCGACTGGGTGGCCGAGCGCGCGCGGAATGGGTCGCTGTGGTAGACGTCGGAGAGGTTCTGGTCGTTGGTGTAGGCATGAATGGTGGTCATCAGCCCGCTCTCGATACCCAGCTCGCGCTGCAGCACCTGGGCGACCGGCGCCAGGCAGTTGGTGGTGCAGGAGGCATTGGAGATGATCTGATGACTGGCGCGCAGGCTGTCGTGGTTGACGCCGTAGACCACCGTGGCGTCAGCGCCCTTGGCGGGGGCGGAGATGATCACCTTGCGAGCGCCTGCAGTCAGGTGTGCAGCAGCCTTGTCGCGGTCGGTGAACAGACCGGTACACTCGAAGACCACGTCGACGGCAAGGTCTTTCCAGGGCAGATCCGCCGGGTTGCGGATGGCGCTGACGGCAATGCGATCGCCATTGATGATCAGGTTCTGGCCGTCGACCTCGACGGACGCATCGAAAATGCCGTGTACGCTGTCGTATTTGAGAAGGTGCGCATTGATTGCACTGTCACCCAGATCGTTGATCGCGACGACTTGCAGGTTTTCGCGGTAGCTCTGGGTATAGAGTGCACGCAGAACGTTACGGCCGATGCGGCCGAAACCATTGATGGCAATTCGCAGTGTCATGAGCGCTGATCCTTATATGTTGTTTTAAAAACAAGATTATTCTCATGAAAGTAGAAATCAAGCGTTTTAGCTGTCAGTATTTTGATAAAAATACAATTCGAATTGCTACCTGTTAGCCTGGAGTACACCATGCATCCCCGCATCCTCGAGGTAACCGACCGCCTGATCGCCCGCAGCCGCGCAACCCGCGAGCGCTACCTGGCGCAGATGGCCGCCGCCGACAGTGACGGTCCGCACCGTGGCGCATTGCAATGCGCCAACTTCGCCCACGGCGTTGCCGGCTGTGGTTCCACTGAAGACAAGCAGCGGTTGCGGCTGATGAACGAGGCCAACGTCGGCATCGTCACCGCCTACAACGACATGCTTTCCGCCCATCAGCCCTACGAACACTATCCCGAACTGATCAAGCAGGCGCTGCGCGCGGTGGGCTCGGTCGGCCAGGTGGCGGGCGGTGTGCCGGCCATGTGCGACGGGGTCACCCAGGGCGAACCGGGCATGGAACTGAGCCTGGCAAGCCGCGAGGTGATCGCCATGTCCACCGCCGTGGCGCTGTCGCACAACATGTTCGATGCGGCGATGCTGCTGGGCATCTGCGACAAGATCGTCCCGGGGCTGATGATCGGCGCCCTGCGTTTCGGCCACCTGCCGATGATCTTCGTGCCGGGCGGGCCGATGCCCTCGGGCATCCCCAACAAGGAAAAGGCCGAAGTCCGCCAGCTCTACGCCGAAGGCAAGGCGACCCGCGAAGAGCTGCTGGAATCGGAGATGAAGTCCTATCACAGCCCCGGCACCTGCACCTTTTATGGCACCGCCAACACCAATCAGGTAGTGATGGAAATCATGGGCCTGCACCTGCCAGGCTCGTCCTTCGTCAACCCGTACACGCCGCTGCGTGACGCGCTGACCGCCGAGGCCGCGCATCAGGTGGTGCGCCTGACCCGGCAGGGCGGCGAGTACACACCGCTGTGCCGGATCATCGACGAGAAGGCCATCGTCAACTCGGTGGTGGCGCTCAACGCCACCGGTGGCTCGACCAATCACACCCTGCACATTCCAGCCTTCGCCCGTGCCGCCGGCATTCAGTTGACCTGGCAGGACATGGCCGACCTGTCCGCGATCACCCCGACACTGGCCAAGGTCTACCCCAACGGCCAGGCCGACGTGAATCACTTCCACGCCTGCGGCGGTGTGCCCTTCATGGTGCGCACGCTGCTCGATGCCGGGCTGCTGCACGAAGATGTCTACACCGTCGCCGGCCATGGCCTGTCGCGTTACACCCAGGAGCCGTTCCTCGGTGACAACGGCCTGGTCTGGCGGCAGGGCCCGGAGCAGAGTCTGGATCGCAATATTCTGCGTGGCGTGCCGGAAGCGTTCTCGCCGGAAGGCGGGCTGCGCGTGCTCAAGGGTAACCTTGGCAATGGTGTGGCCAAGGTCTCGGCAGTGGCACCGGAACATCAGGTGGTCGAAGCCCCGGCGCGGGTATTCGAGACCCAGGTGGACCTCGCCGAAGCCTTCAAGGCGGGTGAGCTGGAGCGCGATTTCGTCGCGGTGGTGCGCTTCCAGGGCCCCAAGGCCAACGGCATGCCCGAGTTGCACAAGCTCACCCCTTATCTGGGCATCCTTCAGGATCGTGGCTTCAAGGTGGCGCTGGTTACCGACGGGCGCATGTCCGGTGCGTCCGGCAAGGTGCCGGCGGCCATTCATGTCAGCCCGGAAGCCTGGGATGGCGGGGCCTTGGCCCGGGTGCGCGACGGTGACGTGATTCGCGTCGATGGCGTGGAGGGCCGCCTGCAGATTCTGGTCGACGAGATCGAATGGGCGGCCCGCGATTCTGCGCCACGCCCGCAGGGCACGGGCATCGGTTGCGGCCGCGAGCTGTTCGCTTTCATGCGCGCCGCGTTCAGCCCGGCGGAAGAGGGCGCCAGTGCCTTCACCGCAGAACTGGACTCGCTGCGATGAGTCTGGCGCTGGTTGGCGACATTGGCGGCACCAACGCGCGCTTCGCCCTGTGGCGTGACGAACGCCTGGAGTCGGTGCGTGTATCGGCGACTGCCGATCACGTTACCGTCGAGCAGGCTATCCAGGCCTACATGGCGGCCGAGGGCCTGGCGCTCGGTGAGGTGGAGACCATCTGCCTGGCGTGTGCCGGCCCCGTCGAGGTCGACCCCTTTCGCTTCACCAACAACCCGTGGCGCATCGACCGGGCGACGTTTCGTGCCGAACTGCAGGTCCGCGAGCTGCTGCTGATCAACGATTTCTCCGCCATGGCGCTGGGCATGACTCGCCTGCAGGCCGATGAATACATCACCGTCTGCCCAGGCGCGGCGCAGCCGCAGCGTCCGGCCGTGGTGATCGGCGCCGGAACCGGCCTTGGCGTAGGCACGTTGCTGGCGCTGCCGGATGGCAGCTGGCACGCGCTACCGGGCGAGGGCGGGCATGTCGATCTGCCGGTGGGCAGTGCCCGCGAGGCGCTGATCTGGCAGGCGCTGCATCGTCAGCTCGGGCATGTCAGCGCCGAGGCCGGTGCGCTCAGTGGCAATGGGCTGCTGGCGCTGTACCGTGCGGCTTGCGCGGTAGACGGTCAGCCCGCAGCGCTGCTGAGTGCGGCCCAGGTGACTCGCGCCGCGCTGGAGGGGGAGCCGCTGGCGGTCAATGTGCTGGAGCTGTTCTGCTGCCTGCTCGGTCGCGTCGCCGGCAACAACGTGCTGACGCTGGGCGCCCGTGGCGGTGTATTCATCGCTGGCGGCATGGTGCCGCGTTTCGCCGACTTCTTCATGGCCAGCGGTTTCTCCCGCAGCTTTCGAGACAAAGGCTGCATGAGCGATTATTTCGATGGCCTGCCCGTCTGGCTGGTGACTGCCGAATACCCCGGCCTGGTGGGTGCAGGGGTGGCTGCACAACAACACCTTCTACGGAGTTAGCGGACAAATAGCGTGTCCAAGCGTCGCCGATAACAACAATAAGGATTATCGATGTGAGCCCAACTGGAAAATCCATCCTGCTGGTCGACGACGACCAGGATATTCGTGAACTGCTGCAAACCTACCTGGGGCGTGCCGGCCTGCAGGTGAACGCCGTGGCGGATGGCGCCAGCTTTCGCCAGGCGCTGTGCGAAGGCGGCGCGGATCTGGTGATTCTCGACGTCATGCTGCCCGACGAAGACGGCTTCAGTCTGTGCCGCTGGACACGCGGTCATCAGCGTTTCGCCCAGGTGCCGATCATCATGCTGACGGCCAGTTCCGACGAGACCGACCGGGTGATCGGTCTCGAGCTGGGCGCCGACGATTACCTCGGCAAACCCTTCAGCCCCCGTGAACTGCTGGCGCGTATCAAGGCGCTGCTGCGCCGCGTGCACTTTTCTCAGGAGCGTGGCGCGGACGTGCTGGCCTTCGATGAATGGCGCCTGGACATGGTCAGCCATCGGCTGTTCCACCTCGATGGCGAGGAAGTGCTGCTGTCCGGCGCCGACTTCGCACTGCTCAAGCTGTTTCTCGATCACCCGCAGCAGATCCTCGACCGTGACACCATCGGCAACGCCACTCGCGGTCGCGAGATGATGCCGCTGGAGCGCATCGTCGACATGGCCGTGAGCCGCCTGCGCCAGCGCCTGCGTGACACCGACAAACCGCCGCGCCTGATCCGTACCGTGCGCGGTAGCGGTTACCAGTTGGCCGCCGCCGTTACCGCCCAGGCCGGCCATGCGCGTTGACTGGCGTCGGCTGTTGCCGATTCCGCGATCGCTGCTGGGGCGAATGCTGTTGCTGACCCTGCTCTCGGTGCTGGTCGCCCAGGCATTGTCCAGCGCCATCTGGCTGTCGCAGTTGCGCGCCACGCAGCTCGAAGGGCTGGTGACCACGGCACGCAGTCTGGCCCATTCGATGTCGGCCAGCGTGCGTTACTTCCGCTCGCTGCCGGTCGCCTACCGGCCGATGGTCCTCGACCAATTGCGCAGCATGGGCGGCACGCGTTTCGTCGTCAGCCTCAACGATCGACCCCTGTCGATGCATCTGCTGCCGGTCACGCCGCGCAAGCAGGCGGTGATCCAGGCCGTGAGCGAGGTGCTGCGAGAGTCGCTGGGCAACAGCGCGGACATTTCCGTGACCTTCGTCAGCCCGGATGACTTGCGGATCTTCAACGGTGGCCTGAAGCTCGACGAGTTGCCGCGCTCCTGGGCGCATTACGCCCTGACCCTGGAACCGGTCAATCCACCGGTGCTGGTCACGCAGATCCAGCTGGCGCCCGGTGAGTGGTTGTATATCGCGTCGCTGCTGCCCGAACCCTACACCAGCCTGGAGGAGCCGGTACTGCCGACCCAGCAGCTGTGGTTCATCCTGCTCAGCAGCGGCTTTCTGCTCTTGTTCATCGGCATTCTGGTGCATTGGCAGAGTCGGCCGCTCAAGCGTCTGGCACGCGCCGCTCGGCATATGTCCCTGGGCGCCGACGTCGAGCCGGTGCTCGAGGGCGGCGGTCGTGAGGTGGTCGAGGTGGGCCGGGCGTTCAATGCCATGCGCGAGCGCATCAGCCGTTACCTGACCGAGCGCGCCCAACTCTTCAGCGCCATTTCCCATGATCTGCGTACACCGATCACGCGTTTGCGTCTGCGCGTCGAACTGCTCGACGACGAGACGTTGCAGACCAAGTTCGGCCGGGATCTGGACGAGCTGGAGCTGCTGGTCAAGGGTGCACTGCAGTGCGTGAAGGACACCGATATCCACGAAAACATCGAGCCCGTGGACCTCAACCTCCTGCTGCACTGCCTGGTCGAGCCTTGTCTGGCGCCAGCTGGCAACGGTCGGGTGACCTTGCATGGTGAAGCCAAGGCGGTGTATCCGGGCAAGCCCCTGGCCTTGCGGCGCTGCATTGGCAATCTGATCGACAACGCCCTCAAGTACGGCCACAAGGCTCATCTGCACGTCGAGGACGACGAGGGAGCCTACGTGCTGCATGTCGACGATGAAGGGCCCGGCGTTCCCGAGCAGCGCCTGGAGCAGGTCTTCGAGCCGCACTTCCGTCTGGCCGGGCAACAGCAGGGCTACGGCCTGGGGCTGGGTATCGCGCGCAATATCGCCCACAGTCATGGTGGCGAGGTGAGCCTGCAGAATCTGCGTGACGGCGGGCTGCGGGTGACGCTTCAGCTGCCACGGTCGCCGGATTGAATGTCACGAGATGGTGACGAAGCGACCGGGCTTCGTTACCTGAGGGATGCGCGGCCACCAGTAGACTCTTGCCATGAGCACCCGGGGATTGATGGTTACCCTGCGGTTCAAGCGTTGATCCTTTGCATGGAATAACAACAATGAAAACACCTGCACTGCCCTCCGACAGCTGGCTGGTCAAGCCAGCCCATCGTGCCTGGCTGAACGCCGAAGGCATGCGCCTGCTGCCGTTCGCCAGCACTTCTGGTGTCGCGCAGGGTTTCGCTGCGCTGGACGGCCAGGGGCGATTGCCCGCGGGAGCCAGCGCCGAGCTGATTCACACCACCCGCATGACCCACTGTTTCGCCCTGGCCCATATCCAGGGTATCCCCGGCTATGCCCATCTGGTCGATCACGGCATCGCCACGCTGCAGAGCGACCTGCGTGACGAGCAGGCTGGCGGCTGGTTCGCGGACGTCGGTCGCAAGGGCGACAAGTCCGCCTACCTGCATGCTTTCGTGGCCCTGGCCGCCAGCTCCGCGCAGGCTGCCGGCAGGCCCGGAGCCGAGGCGCTGCTGGCCGAGGCGATCGGCATCATCGAGCGGCATTTCTGGTGCGAGGAGGAGGGCGCGCTGCGCGAGAGCTTCAGTCGCGACTGGTCGCAGGAAGAAGCCTACCGCGGTGCCAACAGCAACATGCACGCCACCGAGGCGTTTCTCGCCCTCGCGGATGTCACCGGTGATGCCCTCTGGCTGCACCGCGCGCTGCGCATTGTCGAGCGTCTGATCCACCATCACGCGGCCTCCCGGGGCTATGTGGTGGTCGAGCATTTCGACCCGCAGTGGCAGGCCTTGCCCGAATACAACGTCGATAACCGTGCCGACCCGTTCCGACCCTATGGCAGCACGCCGGGGCACAGTTTCGAGTGGGCGCGCCTGCTCTTGCACCTCGAAGCGGCATTGGCCCGGGCCGGCCTAGACGCGCCCGACTGGCTGCTGGAGGATGCCCGCGGGCTGTTCGCCAGTGCCTGTCGCGATGCCTGGCATGCCGATGGCGCACCAGGGTTGGTCTACAGCCTCGACTGGCTGGGGCGCCCGGTGGTACGCGCGCGGCTGCACTGGGTGCAGGCCGAGGCCTGTGCCGCCGCCGCGGCCTTGCTGCGCCGCACGGGGGAGGCCATCTACGAGCAGTGGTATCGACGGTTCTGGGAGTTCGCCTCCAGCCATTTCATCGACCTGCAAAATGGCAGCTGGCACCACGAGCTCGACAGCGACAACCATCCGGCCTCCAGCATCTGGCCTGGTAAGCCCGATCTCTATCACGCCTACCAGGCCGTTCTGCTGCCACGCCTGCCGCTGGCGCCGAGCCTGGCTTCGGCATTGGCAGCCATGTAACCAGGTGGTGACATTCGCGCATCCCTTCGTTACCTGGCTGCCGGCAAAGCCTGATTACACTCCATGCAACGCAAGCGCCACGACTTGCTTCTAACAACAAGAAAGGTACTTCGATGAACGCGATCACCCGTCTCGCCACTGCCGTTTCTCTCGCCTCGCTATTCCCGCTCGCTGCTCTGGCAGCCGACTCCAAAGGTACGGTCGAAGTCGTGCACTGGTGGACCTCCGGCGGCGAGGCTGCGGCCGTGAAGGTTCTGCGTGAGCTGGTCGAGAAAGACGGCTACACCTGGAAGGACAGTGCCGTGGCCGGTGGCGCGGGTTCCGCCGCGATGACCGTGCTCAAGACCCGCGTGGTTTCCGGCAACCCGCCGGGCGCTGCGCAGATCAAGGGGCCGGATCTGCAGGAGTGGGGCGCGCTGGATCTGCTCGCGCCGCTGGACGACGTCGCCAAGGCCAACAACTGGGATGGCCTGCTGTCGAAAACCGTGTCCAACACCATGAAGTACGACGGCCACTATGTCGCCGTGCCGGTGAACATCCACCGCGTCAACTGGTTGTGGATCAACCCGCAAGTGTTCAAGAAGGCCGGCATCGACAAGGCGCCGACCACCCTCGACGAGCTGTATGCCGCTGGCGACAAGCTCAAGGCGGCCGGCTTCGTGCCCCTGGCCCACGGCGGGCAGCCGTGGCAGGACAGCACCGTGTTCGAAGGCCTGGTGCTTGGCATCATGGGTGCCGAGGGCTACCACAAGGCATTCGTCGAGAATGACGAGGCGACCCTCACCAGCCCGCAGATGACCGAAGTGTTCACCGCGCTGAAAAAGCTCTCCACCTACATGGATGACAACCGCGCCGGTCGTGACTGGAACCTGGCGACGGCCGAGCTCATCGACGGCAAGGCCGGGATGCAGATCATGGGTGACTGGGCCAAGAGCGAGTGGACGGCCGCTGGCAAGGTCGCAGGCAAGGACTACCAGTGTGTGCCGATGCCAGGCACTGCCGGCAGCTACACCTACAACATCGACTCCATGGCCATGTTCAAGCTCAAGAACGAGGGTGACATCGCTGCCCAGCACGCCCTGGCGCGCATCGCCCTGGAGCCCGAGTTCCAGTACGTGTTCAACGAGAACAAGGGTTCGATCCCGGTGCGTTCCGACCTCGACATGAGCAAGTTCGACAGCTGCGCCCAGGCTTCCATGAAGGATTTCCAGGCGGCCGACAAGAGCGGCAAGCTGGAGCCGAGCATGGCCCACAGCATGGCCACCAACCTGGCGGTGCAGGGGGCGATCTTCGATGTGGTCACCAACTTCATGAGTGACAAGAACGCCGACCCGAGCAAGGCCGGCGCGCAGATCAACGCGGCGATCAAATCCGCCCAGTAGGTTGATTTGGGCCGGTTAGCCGGCCCATTTCCTTAGAACCTGTTCATGACCTGCTGCGCGTCGGCCCTGCGGCGTTAAAAACAGACTCGGAATGCTCATTTACATCAGTAAAGTCGCCCGCGACTCCGACCGCTTCCTCGCCTGTTTTTGCCTTGCATTGCTCTAGCTCGCTAGATCGTGAACACGTTCTTATCAGCAAAGCCTCCTTCGACCAGGCCCTGGCCCAGTCGCAGGCGGCGTTCGACCCGAATTCATCTCCACACTGGTAATGCCCGATGAGTGTCACGACGGTAATCGGCAAGGCTTCACCCTTCGACGCGCTGCAGCGCTGGCTGCCCAAGCTGGTGCTGGCGCCGAGCATGTTGGTGGTGCTGGTCGGCTTCTACGGCTACATCCTCTGGACGCTGGTGCTGTCGTTCACCAATTCCAGCTTCATGCCCAGCTACAAGTGGGTCGGCCTGCAGCAGTACGTGCGGCTGATGGACAACGACCGCTGGTGGGTGGCAAGCAAGAACCTGATGGTGTTCGGCGGCATGTTCATCGGCATCAGCCTGGTCATCGGCGTGTTGTTGGCCGTGTTGCTCGATCAGCGCATTCGCCGCGAAGGCTTCATCCGCACCATCTACCTGTACCCCATGGCGCTGTCGATGATCGTCACCGGTACCGCCTGGAAATGGCTGCTCAACCCCGGCCTGGGGCTGGACAAGATGTTGCGCGACTGGGGCTGGGAAGGCTTTCGCCTGGACTGGCTGGTGGATCAGGATCGGGTCGTCTACTGCCTGGTGATCGCTGCCGTGTGGCAAGCCTCGGGGTTCGTCATGGCGTTGTTCCTGGCTGGGCTGCGCAGCGTCGATCAATCGATCATCCGTGCCGCTCAGGTGGACGGCGCAAGCCTGCCGACCATCTACCTGCGCATCGTCCTGCCGAGCCTGCGGCCGGTGTTCTTCAGTGCGGTGATGATCCTCGCGCACATCGCCATCAAGAGCTTCGACCTGGTGGCGGCGATGACCGCAGGCGGCCCTGGTTACTCGTCCGATCTGCCGGCGATGTTCATGTACAACTTCACCTTCAGCCGCGGCCAGATGGGCATCGGCTCGGCCAGCGCGATGATGATGCTCGGCGCGATCCTGGCGATTCTGGTGCCCTATCTCTACTCGGAACTGCGGGGCAAACGCCATGACTAGAGCCTTCAGCCCAAGCCGTGTGGCGATCTACGCCACCCTGTTGTTCGCCGCGGCGCTGTACCTGGTGCCGCTGATCGTGATGCTGCTGACCAGCTTCAAGACCCCCGAGGACGTGCGTGCCGGCAACCTGCTGTCCTGGCCCGATGCGTTCACCCTGATCGGTTGGGTCAAGGCCTGGGACGTGGTCGGCGGCTATTTCTGGAACTCGGTGAAGATCGCCGTACCGGCCGTGCTGATTTCCACGGCGGTCGGTGCCCTGAATGGTTACGTGCTGTCGATGTGGCGCTTTCGCGGCTCGCAGCTGTTCTTCGGGCTGCTGCTGTTCGGTTGCTTCCTGCCGTTCCAGACGGTGTTGCTGCCAGCCTCGTTCACCCTCGGCAAGTTCGGCCTGGCCAATACCACCACGGGCCTGGTGCTGATCCACGTGGTGTACGGCATCGCCTTCACCACGCTGTTCTTCCGCAACTTCTACGTCAGCGTGCCGGATGCGCTGGTCAAGGCGGCGCGCCTCGATGGCGCGGGCTTCTTCACCATCTTCGGCCGCATCCTGCTGCCCATGTCGCTGCCGATCATCATGGTCTGCCTGATCTGGCAGTTCACCCAGATCTGGAACGATTTCCTCTTTGGTGTGGTGTTCGCCAGTGGCGATTCCCAGCCGATCACCGTGGCCCTCAACAACCTGGTCAATACCAGCACCGGGGCCAAGGAATACAACGTGGACATGGCCGCGGCGATGATCGCCGGGCTACCGACCCTGCTGGTGTACATCGTGGCGGGCAAATATTTTCTGCGCGGCCTCACGGCCGGCGCGGTGAAGGGTTGAAAGCTGCGCTTTCACAAGTGGAGAAGTAAATGGCAACGCTCGAATTGCGCAACGTCAACAAGTCCTATGGCAGTGGCCTGACAGACACGCTCAAGAGCATCGACCTGAAGATCGATGCCGGGGAGTTCCTGATTCTGGTCGGCCCCTCGGGTTGCGGGAAATCCACCCTGATGAACTGCATCGCCGGGCTGGAGAGCATCAGCAACGGCGCGATCCTGGTCAATGACGCCGACATCAGCGGCATGAGCCCCAAGGATCGTGACATCGCCATGGTGTTCCAGTCCTACGCGCTGTATCCGACCATGAGCGTGCGCGACAACATCGCCTTCGGTCTGAAGATGCGCAAGATGGCCCCGGCGGCCATCGACGAGGAAGTGGCACGGGTCGCCAAGCTGCTGCAGATCGAGCATCTGCTCAAGCGCAAGCCGGGGCAGCTTTCCGGTGGCCAGCAGCAACGTGTGGCCATGGGCCGGGCGCTGGCGCGGCGGCCGAAGATCTACCTGTTCGACGAACCGCTGTCCAACCTCGACGCCAAGCTGCGGGTGGAGATGCGTACCGAAATCAAGCTGATGCACCAGCGCCTGAAGACCACCACGGTCTACGTCACCCACGACCAGATCGAGGCAATGACTCTCGGCGACAAGGTGGCGGTGATGAAGGAGGGCGTGATCCAGCAGTTCGGCACCCCGCAGCAGATCTACAACGACCCGTCCAACCTGTTCGTGGCCAGTTTCATCGGCTCGCCGCCCATGAACTTCGTGCCCGTGCAACTGCAGCGCCGTGCTGGCCAGGTGTGGGCAACGCTGACCTCGTCGGCCGGCAGCTGCGAACTGCCCCTCGGCCACCTGCCCGAGGGCACCGAGCAACGCACGCTGCTGCTCGGTATCCGCCCTGAACAGATTCAGCCGGCCAGTGCGCCCGGTCAGGCTGCGTCACTGCCTGCCGTGGTCGAGGTCACCGAGCCCACCGGGCCGGACACCCTGGTCTTCGTCAGCGTGAATGACGCCAAGCTGTGCTGCCGCCTGGCACCGGACCAGGCACCGGAGATCGGACAGCACGTCGAGTTGCAGATCGATGCCTCGCGGGTGCTGCTGTTCGATGCCGACAGCGGCGAGCGCGTACGCCCCGAAGCAGACATCGCTGCGCAGAGCAATGTCACCCAGTTAAAGAATCGTTGAAAAGGAGTCGGTCTCGCGAGTGCCGTCATGGCCTCGGTAGTCCTGATACCGGCAAGCGAAGCGGTAACAACAATAAAAACAGCAGGAGAGGGTATGAAACGATCAACGGGTTTCGGTCTGGCCATGGCGTTGGGTTCCCTGACGCTACCGGTCACGGGAATGGCGCTGGAGTTCACCGGCTACGTGCGCAGCGGTGCCGGTACTGCCGACGGCAACGGCCGACAGTCATGCTTCCAATTGCCGGGCGCGCGCTCCAAGTATCGCCTGGGTAACGAGTGCGAGCACTACGCCGAGCTGGATCTGCGTCAGGATCTGTTCAGCCTGGACGATGGCTCGGTGCTGAGCATCGAGGGCATGGCGCAACTCTTCAACGAGTATGGCCACACCCCTAAATTCACCGGCGATCGTGGCACCGCCCGGATGAACCAGATGTACGCCGAATGGAGCAACATGCCGGCGCTCAACGGTGGATCGCTGTGGGCAGGGCGCCGCTTCTACAAACGTAACGACATCCACATCTCCGACTTCTACTACTGGAACCAGAGCGCCACCGGTTTCGGTATCGACGAGATGAAGATCGGTGATTACAAGTACAGCTACGTGTTCTCGCGCAAGGACAGCTACGACCAGAAGGAATACATCAACCGCCACGACTTCAACGTCGGCGGTTTCGTGACCAACCCGGGCGGCGAGATCGAGGTGGGGGTCAGCTACGTCGACAAGCCATCTTCCGTCGAGGATGCGAACAGCGGCTGGGCAGTGACCGGGCAGCACGTGCAGAAGAACTTCCTTGGCCTGGGCGGTGACAACAAGCTGGCCCTGCAGTACGGCGAGGGGCCGGGCACCGGCCTTGGCTACACCGGCGATCCGACCCTGGATCGCAGTGCCAAGAGCTGGCGGGTGGTCGAATTCTTCGACTTCCAGGTGACCCCACGCCTGGGCGGACAGGTTCAGGCCGTCTACCAGAAGGACAAGCGTGACGATGGCGCCGATCAGGACTGGTGGTCGGTGGGCGGGCGTACCAGCTATGCCTTCACCCAGCAGTTCAAGCTGGTCGGCGAGATTGGCCATGATCAGGTGGATGCCTCCGGCGGCACCCGCAAACTGAGCAAGTTCACCGTCGCCCCGACCTGGTCGCCTGCCGGGCCCGGCTTCTTCGAACGTCCGGAAATTCGCCTGTACTACACCTACGCCACCTGGAACAAGGCAGCGCAGGAAGCGGCGAATCTGTTGGCGGAAGGCTCGGCACTGTCCGACACCGGCGCCTTCGGTAGCGCCCGCAACGGCTCCAACTTCGGGGTGCAGGTGGAGTACTGGTGGAAGTAAGGCCTCGAGCTGCAAGCGACAAGCCGCAAGTAAAAGCTGACTACGATTTCGCAGTCGCGCAGCGCTAGCTTGCAGGCTCGTGGGGTGGGTAGGCGCTGGTCGTTTTCATCGGGAACGACCAGATTCTTGTGCGCCCTGGCCCACCATTCGGTATCAGCGTCGACCGCGTGGTGGGTTATGCGGCGCTCTGGACTTGATGTGGGTTGGCGGTCGCGGTTTGGCGCCGCTTCACCCACCCTACGCATGGCGCCATGCCGCTCAGCCTTGCTCTTCGCTGGCCGGATAACGGCTGGCGTTGAGGCTTTCCTTGATCTTGCGCAGGTGCGGCTGGAAATCCGCACCGCGGCGCAGGGTCATGCCGGTTGCCAGTACGTCGAGCACGGTGAGCTGGATGATCCGCGAGGTCATCGGCATGTAGATGTCGGTGTCTTCGGGCAACGGGATATGTACGCTCAGGCTGCAGGCTTGTGCCAGCGGCGAGCCGGCGGCGGTGAGGCCGAGTACCGACGCGCCATTTTCCCGCGCCAGACGCGCCACCTCGACCAGTTCGCGGGTGCGGCCGGTATAGGAAATGATCACGAACAGATCGCCGGTATGGGCCACCGATGCCAGCATCCGCTGCATCAGCACATCGGCGTGGGCGGACACCGCGAGGTTGAAGCGGAAGAACTTGTGCTGTGCATCCAGCGCGACGGGCGCCGATGCGCCAAGGCCGAAGAAATGGATCTGCCGGGCCTGGATCAACAGGTCGACGGCGCGGCTGATCAGGTTCGGGTCGAGGCTCTGGCAGGCGCTGTCCAGCGAGGCGATGGCGCTGCCGAATATCTTGCGGGTGTAGGCCTCGGGGCCGTCGTCGGCTTCCACGGCGCGGCTGACGTAGGCCGCACCGCTGGCCAGGCTCTGCGCCAGCTGCATTTTCAGCTCGGGATAGCCGTTGACGCCGAACGAGCGGCAGAAGCGGTTCACCGTCGGTTCGCTGACCTGGGCGGCCTGGGCGAGGGCGGCGATGCTCAGGCGGGTGGCCTGCTGCGGATTGAGCAGTATCACTTCGGCGACCTTGCGTTCGGCCTTGTTCAGGCTGTCGAGGCGGCCCTGGATCTGCTCGAGGAGATTGCGCACGCGATCCATTTTTGTCCTTGTCTGATAAAACGCCGGTCAATCGTACGACCGCTGCTGTCTACTGGCTATCGAGATCTGCAGTCTATAAAAATGTTGTTTTTATTACTACATTTCCAGTTGCGAAGTTGGCGGTTAACCGCTATCAATAGGGTAACTTGATAGAAGAACAAAGATCATGTCCGTGATTCCCGTTGAACCTTGTACCTTCGCTCTGTTCGGCGCCCTGGGCGACCTTGCATTGCGCAAGTTGTTTCCTGCCCTCTATCAGCTCGATCGTGCCGGGCTGCTGCATGAGGATACCCATCTGCTTGCCCTGGCGCGCGAGGGCGGCGACCCCGCCACGCACCTGAGCGCCATCGACAGTCATCTGCGCCGCTACCTGCCTGCCAAGGAACTGGACGAGGCAGTGATGCAGCGTTTCCAGGCGCGCCTGCGTTACCTGAGCATGGAATTCCTGCCACCTGATGGGTACCCGCAGCTGGCCGAGGCGGTCGGTAGCGGGCGTCAGCTGATCGCCTATTTCGCCACGCCCGCGTCGGTGTATGGCGGTATCTGCGCCAACCTCGCCGCGGTCGGTCTGGCCGACGGCACACGGGTCGTGCTGGAGAAACCCATTGGCCACGATCTGGAATCGTCCCGCGCGGTCAACGATGCGGTGGCGGCGTACTTTCCGGAAACCCAGGTTTATCGGATCGACCATTATCTGGGCAAGGAGACGGTGCAGAACCTGATCGCGCTGCGCTTCGCCAACAGTCTGTTCGAGACCCAGTGGAACCAGAACCACATCACCCACGTGGAGATCACCGTGGCGGAGAAGGTCGGTATCGAAGGCCGCTGGGGCTATTTCGACAAGGCCGGGCAACTGCGCGACATGATCCAGAACCATCTGCTGCAGCTGCTCTGCCTGATCGCCATGGATCCGCCTGGCGATCTCTCTGCGGATGCCATCCGTGACGAGAAGGTCAAGGTGCTCAAGGCGCTCGAACCGATGAACGCCGAGCAGCTTTCCCGTCATGTGGTGCGTGGCCAGTACGTGGGCGGGACCAGCGATGGCAAGCCGGTGCCGGGCTATCTGGAGGAAGAGAACTCCAACGCCCATAGCGACACCGAAACCTTCGTTGCCCTGCGTGCCGACATCCGCAATTGGCGCTGGGCCGGGGTGCCGTTCTACCTGCGCACCGGCAAGCGCATGGCGCAGAAGCTTTCGCAGATCGTCATTCACTTCAAGGAGCCGCCGCACTACATCTTCGCTCCCGAGCAGCGGCAGTTGATCGGCAACAAGCTGATCATCCGTCTGCAGCCGGACGAGAGCATTTCCCTGCAGGTGATGACCAAGGACCAGGGGCTGGACAAGGGCATGCAGCTGCGCAGCGGTCCATTGCAGCTGAACTTCTCGGCAACCTATGGCAGTTCACGCATTCCCGATGCCTACGAACGGCTGCTGCTGGAGGTCATGCGTGGCAACCAGAACCTGTTCGTGCGCAAGGACGAAATCGAGCATGCCTGGCAGTGGTGCGATCAGTTGATCGCTGGCTGGAAGAAACTCGGTGACCCACCCAAACCGTACGTCGCCGGTAGCTGGGGACCGATGAGCTCCATCGCCCTGATCACTCGCGACGGGAGGGCCTGGTATGGCGATCTCTGACCTCGAATTCCCCGCGGGCGTCGTTGCCCGAAGCCACGACAATTCGCAGCACCTGGCTCAGGCTTTGGCTGATCGCGTGGCCGGCGCGCTGCGCGATGCCATCGACAGCCACGGCACCGCTACGCTGGTGGTGTCGGGCGGGCGCAGCCCGATCGCTTTCTTCAAGGCACTGGCGCAGCAACAGTTGTCCTGGGCCAAGGTGCTGGTAAGCCTGGCGGACGAACGCTGGGTGCCGGTCGCCCATGAAGACAGTAACGAGGCACTGGTGCGTCGGCATTTGCTTCAGGGGCCAGCCGCCGAAGCGCGACTGCTCGGCCTGTACCACAGCGCAGGTAGCCTCGAAGAGGCGGCGACGCTCACCGAACAGGCGTTGAACGACCTGCCTCCCATCGACGTACTGGTACTGGGCATGGGCACCGACGGGCATACCGCCTCGCTGTTCCCCAACAGCCCCAACCTCGATGAAGCGTTGCGGGGCGACGGCGAGCGCCGCTGCTTGCCGATGCTCGCCCCGGCGGTGCCACATCAGCGCTTGACCCTCACGCTGCCGTTGCTCAAGGCAGCTCGACTGCAACTGTTGTCGATCGAAGGAGAAGGGAAGTTGCGCGTGCTGGAGCAGGCGCTAGAACACCGTGATCACAAAAAAATGCCGATCAGCGCGTTTCTTGGCGCGCCTTTAGAAATTTACTGGTGCCCTTAGGCCAAAAGGATCAAACAACATGACACACGCCATCAGCCGCCCAGCCCCAACCATGGCTGAAAAGATCGCCAGCATCGACGCGCTCTGTGAGCGAGCGCGGATCATGCCGGTGATCACCATCGCCCGCGAGGAAGACATTCTGCCGCTGGCCGATGCCCTGGACGCCGGCGGCCTGCAGGTACTGGAAATCACCCTGCGCTCGGTGCACGGCCTGACTGCCATCCGCCGCCTGCGCGAAGAGCGCCCACATCTGTGCGTGGGGGCTGGCACGGTGCTGGATCGCCGCATGCTCGAGTCGGTGGAGGAGGCCGGCGCTCAGTTCATCGTCAGCCCTGGCTCTACCGACGAACTGCTGCGTGCTGCGCTGGACAGCCCGATACCGCTGCTGCCCGGTGTCGCCAGTGCCTCGGAAATCATGGTCGGTTACGCCCTTGGCTACCGTCGCTTCAAGCTGTTCCCCGCGGAAGTCTGTGGCGGCACCGCCGCGCTCAAGGCGCTCAGTGGCCCGTTCGGCGACATCCGCTTCTGCCCGACTGGCGGCGTCAGCCCCGACAACATGCAGCGTTACATGGCCCTGCCCAATGTGATGTGCGTTGGCGGCAGTTGGATGCTGGACAGCTCCGCGGGTTGGGACAAGGTTCGCCAGGCGAGCGCCGACGCCCTGGCGCTGCTGAACCGAGCCAACTGATCTCGTTATAGCCCGCGCCGTGGGGCCGGGCTCCCTCCGTCCAGGAGTTCTCATGTCCCGTCCCTTCGACCCCGCTGCGCTGTTTCCCCGTCTGCACGATATCCCTGAAGCCTACCGCCCCGACGCACCGGTCGAGCAGCGCGAATACCTGGTCGGCGGCGAGTTGCGCCTCTGGCAGGGGTCGCTGGCGCAGGTGCGTAGCCCGATCTATCTCGCCGAGGACGATGGCGAGCGCCAGGTGGTGCTCGGCAGTACGCCGCTGCTCGACGCCGATGCGGCCCTGGCCGCTCTGGACGCTGCCGTCGCCGCCTACGATCACGGCCAGGGGCAGTGGCCCAACCTGCGGGTCGCCGAGCGCATCGCCCATGTCGAAGCTTTTCTGGCTCGCATGCGTGAACAGCGCACGGCAGTGGTCAAGCTGCTGATGTGGGAGATCGGCAAGAACCTCAAGGACTCCGAAAAGGAGTTCGACCGTACCTGCGATTACATCGTCGATACCATCGGTGCGCTCAAGGAGCTGGATCGTCGTTCCAGCCGTTTCGAACTGGAGCAGGGCACCCTGGGGCAGATTCGCCGTGTGCCACTGGGTGTGGCGCTGTGCATGGGGCCGTACAACTACCCACTCAACGAAACCTTCACCACGCTGATTCCGGCGCTGATCATGGGCAACACCGTGGTCTTCAAACCGGCCAAGTTCGGCGTGCTGCTGATGCGCCCTTTGCTGGAGGCGTTTCGCGACAGCTTCCCACCCGGCGTGATCAACATCATCTACGGTCGCGGCCGCGAAACGGTCAGCGCCCTGATGGAGAGCGGCAAGGTCGACGTGTTCGCCTTCATCGGTACCCACAAGGGCGCCAGTGATCTGAAGAAATTGCACCCCAAGCCCCATCGCCTGCGCGCGGCACTGGGTCTGGACGCCAAGAATCCGGGCATCGTGTTGCCCGATGTCGACCTGGACAACGCGGTGAGCGAGGCGCTGACCGGTGCCCTGTCGTTCAACGGTCAGCGCTGCACGGCGCTGAAAATCCTTTTCGTTCACGAAGATGTGCTGCAGCCATTCCTCGAGAAATTCAGCGCCGGCCTGGCCAAACTCAAGCCCGGCATGCCCTGGGAAGCGGGCGTCGCGCTGACGCCACTGCCCGAGCCGGGCAAGGTGGAGTACCTGAAAGCGGTCATGGCCGATGCCATCGACAAGGGCGCCAGGATCATCAACCCGGGTGGCGGCGAGCACCGCGCGAGTTTCTTCTATCCGGCGTTGCTGTGCCCGGTAACGCCACAGATGCGCCTGTATGGCGAAGAGCAGTTCGGGCCCCTGGTGCCAGTGGTGCCATACCGGGATGTCGAGCAGGTGATCGATTACGTACTGCAGTCGGATTTCGGTCAGCAGTTGAGCCTGTTCGGTAACGATGCGCAGCAGATCGGCCGCCTGGTCGACGCTTTCGCCAACCAGGTCGGGCGCATCAACATCAATGCCCAGTGCCAGCGCGGCCCGGATACCTTTCCGTTCAACGGTCGCAAGGATTCCGCCGAGGGCACGCTGTCGGTGCATGATGCCCTGCGTACCTTCTCGATCCGCACCCTGGTGGCGACCCGCTTCACGGACGATAACAAGGCGCTGGTCAGCGAAGTGATCCGTCAGCGTTCATCGAATTTCCTGACCACCGATTACATTTTCTAAGCGCCTGTCCAATGTCTCGCGTGCCGGCAATAACGGCGCGTAGTGGACTTTTGACGGTTGCGAGGTTGTTTGCATGACTCTCAACATCAGCAAGGACACCCGCCTGTGCATGTCGCTTTCCGGGCGGCCGGGGAATTTCGGTACGCGCTTCCAGAACTATCTGTATCAGGAACTGCAGCTCGATTATCTGTACAAGGCGTTCACCACCACCGACCTGCCAGCTGCCATCGGCGGCATCCGCGCACTGGGCGTACGCGGTTGTGCGGTGTCCATGCCCTTCAAGGAAGCGTGCATCAGGCATCTGGACGCCTTGCACGAGTCGGCCGCGACCCTGCAGTCGGTCAATACCATCGTCGCAGACGACGGCCACCTGACGGGTTACAACACCGATTACAGCGCCGTGGTGCATCTGCTCGCGCAACACGGCGTACCCCCGAGCAGCCACTACGCGCTACGCGGCAGTGGTGGCATGGCCAAGGCGGTGGCTTGCGCATTGCGCGACAGCGGCTTCGGCGATGGCCATATCGTCGCCCGTAACGAAGCGGCGGGCAGGGCGCTGGCAGAGCAGTGCGGGGTGAGCTGGTGCGAGACACTGGACGAGAGACCGGCCGATCTGCTGGTCAACGTCACGCCGCTGGGCATGCGTGGCGCGGAGGCCGAGCAATTGGCCTTCGACGAGCGCGCCGTTGCCGCTGCCAAGTGGGTATTCGATGTGGTCGCCGTGCCGGTGGAAACCCCCTTGATTCGCCTGGCCCGCTCGCTGGGCAAACCGGTCATCACCGGTGGTGAGGTGATTGTCCTGCAGGCCGTCGAGCAGTTCGCCCTGTACACCGGCGTGCGCCCCGATACCGAGCTGATCGGCCGCGCTGCACGCTTCGCCCTGGCCGAATAACCGGCCAGTAGGGCGATACGGTGGTGGCCTTGCCGCTGAATCCGCGTTGCCCCGGCGATTCGCCCGCAAGCGGGCTCCTACGGTATTGGTGGTGTCTGCAAGATGGATGTTCGAGGCCGCGACGGTGTTGCCTCAGGTCCTGCAAATATCTGCAGATCCAGGCCTGTAGGAGCCCGCTTGCGGGCGATACGATTATGGCCTTGCCGCTGAATCTGCGTTGACCCGACGATTCGCCCGCAAGCGGGCTCCTACGGTATTGGGGGGTCTGCAAG